>NZ_JAAAPJ010000007.1:0-300000 GCF_009909145.1 Corallococcus silvisoli | reverse complement strand
CATCCACGTGCGGCCATCCGCCAGGATTTCATACACCGTCGGAATCACCAGCAGCGTGAGCAGCGTGGACGTGATGACGCCGCCAATCACCGCGCGTCCCAGCGGCGCGCGGAAGTCGCCCCCCTCGCCATGTCCCAGCGCCACCGGGACCATGCCGGCGATGAGCGCGAGGGTCGTCATGATGATGGGCCGCAAGCGGATGCGCCCCGCCTCGATGAGCGCTTCGCGCAACGGCATGCCCTTCTCGTGCTGCCACTTGGCGAAGTCGATGAGCAGGATGGCGTTCTTCGCCACGATGCCCATCAGCAGGATGACGCCGATGAGGCTCATGATGTTCAGCGTGTCCCCCGTCAGCACCAGCGCCAGCACCACGCCGATGAGTGACAGGGGCAGCGACACCAGGATGGCCAGCGGATCCAGGAACGAGCCGAACTGGATGACGAGGATGAGGTACATCAGCATCACCGCCACGCCCAGCGCCAGGAACACCCGGCTGAACACCTCCTGCTGGTCCGCGGACTCGCCGCCCGTGGACACCTCGTAGCCCGCCGGCACCTTCACGGCCTTCAGCCGCGCCTGCACGTCGCGCATCACCTCCGACAGCGACCGCCCCGCCACGTTCGCCTGGACGTTGATGACCTTCTCGCGGTTCAGGTGGTCGATCTGCGCCGGACCCACGGTCTGCTTCACCGTCACCACCTGCCCCAGCGGCACCACCACCGGCACGCCCGTGGGCCCGGTGCCCACCACCAGCGGGAGCCGCGCCAGGTCGGCCGGGTTCTCCCGGAACTGCGGCGCCAGGCGCACCATCACCTTGCGCGTCTCGCCAATGGGGTCCACCCAGTCGCCGGAGTCCAGGCCCGCGAAGGCCGGCCGCAGCGACTGCGCCACCTGCCCCACCGTCACGTTGAGCTGCCCCGCGACGCCCCGGTTCAGCTCCACCTCCAGCTCCGGCTTCTCGCCGCGCGTGGACAGCCCCACGTCCACCGCGCCCGGCACCTGCTTCACCGCCTTCATCACCTGCTGCGCCAGCTGGTTGAGCCCCTTGGCGTCCGGCCCGCGCAGCTCCAGCTGGATGGACTTGATGGCCCCGCCGAAGCCGCTGGTGAACACCGACACCGACGCGCCGCCCACCGCGAGCAGCTCCTGGCGCAGCGTCTTGCCCAGGGTCTCCTGGCTCGCCTTGCGCTCCGTCTTCGGCTTGAGCCGCACGTACACCAGCGCCTGGTCCACGCCCGGCGAGCGCAGCGGCAGCGGCACGCCGATGGTCGTGTACGTGTACGCGACCTCCGGGTGCGCGCGCGTGATGCGGGACACCTCCTCCACCTTGCGCCGCGTGTAGTCCAGGCTGGAGCCCGCGGGCGTCTCCACCAGCATCTCGATCTCGGAGCGGTCGCTCACCGGCACGAAGCCCGCGCCGCCCAGGACGCCCTGCAGCGCCACCGCGCCCACCAGCGACCCCACCGCCAGCAGCACCATGGCCAGCCGGTGGTCCAGCGCCCACGCGATCAACCGCTTGTAGCGGTCCGCCTGACGGTCGAACCAGTGATTGAAGCGCGCCAGCCCTCGCGAGAGGAAGTTGCGCCGCTCGCCCTTCTCCACCTGCGGGTCGGGCCAGTAGGCGCTGAGCATCGGGTCCAACGAGAAGCTGACGAACAGCGACACCAGCACCGAGCACGCGATGGTGAGCGCGAACGGCTTGAACCACTGTCCCGCGACGCCGTACATGAACGCCACCGGGACGAACACCGCCACGATGGAGAACGTCGTCGCCGCCACCGCGAGGCCAATCTCGTTCGTGCCCTCGCGCGACGCCGTGTAGTGGTCCTTCCCCATCTCCACGTGCCGCACGATGTTCTCACGCACCACGATGGCGTCGTCGATGAGGATGCCGATGGCCAGCGTCAGCCCCAGCAGCGACATCGTGTTGAGCGTGAAGCCAAACGCCCACACGCTCACGAAGGACGCCAGCACGCTCACGGGCAGCGCCAGGCCGGTGATGACCGTCGAGCGCCACGAGTTGAGGAACAGGAACACCACCAGCACCGTGAGGAGCGCGCCTTCAATCAGCGCCTGCTGCACGTTGACGACGGAGTTCTCCACGCGGGTGCCCGCGTCGCGGACGATCTCCAGCTTCGCGTTGGCGGGCAGCCGCTGCTGGAGCAGCTTCACGCGCTCGCGCACGCCGTCCGCGACCTCGGTGGTGCTGTGGCCCTTGGCCTTGATGACCTCGATGCCCACGGCCTGCGCGCCGTTGTAGAGCGACAGCGTGCGCGGCTCCTCCGTGCCCGCGAACACGTCCGCCACCTCCCCCAGCCGCAGCATGCGCCCGTTGCGCTCCGCGATGGGCACCTGCGCGAAGTCCACGGGGGTCTCCAGCCGGCCCTTGAGCCGGATGGTGCGCTCCTGAAGTTCGGTGTTGAGCCGGCCCACCGGCGCCGCCAGGTTCTGCGCCTGGAGCGCGGCCACCACCTGGGCCACGGAGAGGCCCGCCGCCTGGAGCGCCGCGGGCCGCACCTGCACCGTCATCTCCCGCTTCACGCCGCCCACCACCGTGGCCTGCGCCACGCCGGGCACCGAGCGCAGGTCCCCCACGACCAGCGGGTCCGCGATGAGCGACAGCGCGGGCACGTCCAGCGAGTCCGACGTGAGCACCAGCGACACGATGGGTTGGTCCGCGGGGTCGAAGCGCGTGAGGATGGGCTCCTCCATCTCCTGCGGCAGGTCCGCGCGCTTGCTGGAGATGGCGTCCCGGATGTCCTGCGACGCCTCCTGGATGTCCTTCTCGAAGTCGAAGAAGACCGTGAAGTTCGCCAGGCTGTCCGTGGAGCTGGAGGTCGTCTTCTTCCCGTCCACGCCGGAGATGGCGAAGATGGCGTCCTCGATGGGCTCGACGATTTCGCGCTCCACCGTGTCGGGTGCCGCGCCCGGGTAGGCGATGGTGACGTTGATGACCGGCTGCTGGATGTCCGGGAACTCGTCCGTCTCCAGGTTGAAGAGCGCGACGATGCCGAACACGACGAGCGCCACCATCGCCGTGATGGTGATGATGGGACGCTTGATGGCGAAGTCGGAGATGAACACGGACGACTCCTGCGCTGATGCAAGGGTGGGGGCGCGCGGCCGCGCCCGCTGTCACTTCGCCGGGGCCTGGGCGGGTGTCGCGGCCGTGCCCGCATCCGGGGCCTGCACGGGCGCGCCGGACGCGCCGCCAGCGCCCCCCACGCCCTGCCCCTCCCGCGGGGCCGCGGGCTTGCGCTGGGCTCCAGGCGCCGCGGTGAGCTTCACCGGCGTGCCGCTCGTCAGGTCGCGCGCGGAGCCGAGCAACACCACGTCCCCGGCCTTCAACCCCGAGCGCACCTCCACGGTCTGCGCCACGTCGTCTCGCAGGCCCAGCGTCACCGCCACCTCCTCCACCTTGCCATCGGCGATGCGCTGCACGGTGGGCGGCTCCTGGCGCGTGTCCAGCGCGTCCAGGGGGACGGCCAGCGCCTCCTTCGACTGCGACGCCACGCGCCCCTGGGCGAACAGGCCGGACAGGAGCACCTGCTCGCTGTTGGGGATGTTCACGTAGATGCGCACCTGGCCCGTGGCGGGATCCACCGCCGGGTTGATGCGCTCCACCTGGCCCCGGAAGGCGCGGTCCGCGTAGCCGTTGACGCGGAAGTCCACCGACGTGCCCACCTTCACCTGGGCCAGCTGCGCCGCGGGCACGGAGGCCTCCAGCCACAGCGTGCCGGGGTCCACCACCGTGAAGAGCGGCGCGCCCGGCTGGACGATGTCGCCCGTGTGCACCTGCCGCTCGCTCACCACGCCCGCGAAGGGCGCGGCCACCTTCGTGCGGCCCAGCTGGTCCTGCGCCAGCTTCAGCCGCGCCTGCGCGTCCGCCAGCTGACCCTCCGCCTGCGTCCGCGCCAGCTGCATGCGGTCGAAGTCGCGGCGGGTGATGACGCCCTGCTTGACCAACAGCTGGTTGCGCTGCTCATCCTCCTTCGCCACCTGCAAGGCATTGCGCGCCACGCGCACGGTGGAGCTGGCCGCCAGCACCTGCTCGCGCAGCGTGCCCTCCTCCACGCGAGCCAGGAGGTCCCCCTCCTTCACCGCCTGCCCCTGGTCCGCCTTCACCTCCACGATGCTGCCCCCCACCTCCGCGCGGACGCTGGCCAGCCGCCGCGCCTGGAGCGACCCGGAGATGACGGGACCGGTCTCCAGCCGCTGGGGCTCCACGCGCACCACGTTCTCCGGCCCCAGCGACACCACCACGGGCGCGGTGGAGGCGACCGCCTGCTCGGAGCGCTGCCCACAGGCACCGACCAGCCAGGCGATGGCCAGCAGCCCCCCCAGTCGCGGGCCCGTGCGCGGGGCCCGGCGTCCCGTTGTCGTTTCGGCTCGTCCCACGGCGTGCCTCCCCCGGCCCCCACTGCCACTCCAGGGTCCCACCCGGGGGCATCCCCGGGGCCGGGTAAACGTGGTGCCGCCCCCCCGCCCGGGGAAGTCGCGCCGCGCCCACCCGAAAGGATGGAGAACACCCCGGGCTCGTCCTCACGGCAGGCGGGGAGCCATGCGCACGGGGCCCTGGACGACGACGGCCTCCGCCCCCGGACGTGGGGACGGAGGCCGCGGGCCCGCCTCCAGCGGGGCACGTCCCGGGAGGACTAGTGGACCGCCGCGCTGGTGCTGAGGAACGGCAGCGTCAGGCAGCTCTGGTTCGCCACCTGATCCAGGAACGTCTGGCGCGCGAGCACCTCGTTGAAGGTGCGCGTGGGCGCGCCGTCCGCCCGGTCCGGCACGACGAGCGCGCCGCTCAGGAAGGGCGACAGCGCTCCCGTCTGGTTCACGTGGGTGAAGGGCGTTCCAAGCTCATCGCCGTGGCAGCCGTCGCAGGTGTTGAGCGAGAACACATGGCGGGCCTGACGGTTGGGGATGGTCGCCGGGGGCTGGCTCCAGAACGGAGGGCTGGCGGACGTGGACGTCACGATGGCGCGTCCCCCGCGGAACGCCCCGCTGCCCCACGCGAGCGGCACGGTGTACGTGGGCGGCACGGCGACGATGGGCGGCACGTTGGCGTTCACATACGCCGGGAACAGGGAGGCCTTCGTGGCGCGGTCCGGCGTCTGGGCCACGGTGTGGCTGTTGAGCAGGCCCAGCACCGGTCCGGGCGCGGCGAACGACGCCGGGCTCACCGACGCGTTCCACAGGCGGGACTCCCTCAGCTCCCAGGGCGACGTCTGCAGCCAGTTCTCGTTGGTGCGCACCTGGTTGATGGAGCTGCGGTTGGGCTTGCGCGGAGACAGGTCGCGCCTGGCGAACTGCTCCGTGAGGGCCTCCAGCGCCGCGTTGTACGACGCGCTGCCCAGCGTCATGGACGACAGGGCCTGCCACTGCTGCGCATAGGTCTTGATGGACACGCAGTCGTTCTTGTCCACCCCGTACTCCAGGATGACCAGGAAGGGCACCGTGTGGCAGGAGGTGCCCGTGCCCTCGGTGGCGGCGAAGATGAAGCGCCCCTCGCCCGCGCGCCCGGAGCCGTACGCGGGGTTGTTGCCCGCCAGGTCCAGCCGGTTGACCACGGCCACCAGCGTGAACGGCGACTTCGTCAGGTCCAGCTCGCCGGCCACCTTCGGCCAGGGGTTGATGAGCTTGGTCACGATGGACGTGCGCGGCGGCGTGGTGAAGGAGTTGACCGTCTTCGCGGTCTCCCACTGCCGCAGCCACTCGCGCACGAAGGTGGACGGGGCCACGCCGGTGAACGGCTGGTTGGCCATCTCCGTCATCAGGTAGTTGAACGTCCACTTCCCGTTCGGGTTGCCCGTGTTGGTGCACGGGTCCCACGTGCGCGTCGGGTCCTTCACCACGGAGGGCGCCCGGATGATGAGCGAGCGCGCGGGGTCCACCAGCGTCGCCAGCCCGATGGGACGGATGGGCACGCGCTGGCCCGTCGGGAACTGCTTGGACAGCGCCACCACCGGGACGGTGCGCACCAGCTCGCGGCCCTCGAACACATCGGTCGTCAGCTGCGCCTGCGACTGGGCTTGCACCTTGGTGATGCGGTCCTGCTCCGCCTGGAGCGCCACGAAGTCGAAGGTGCCGCTCGCGGTGAACAGCAGGTCCCCCGCCACCGCGTCGCCACCCTCGCCGTCGTCGCGGAAGAGCAGCTGCTGGGTGCCGTCCAGCATCGTCAGGGTCTTCCCCCGGAACTGCTCGTTCTGCTCGCGCTTCTCTTCCAGCTTCAGCTCGAACACCGTGGCCGTGGTCTTGCTGGTCACGTCCTTCGGGATGGCGAAGAGCGACTCCACCACGGGGCGCGCGGGCGCCTCCTCCTCCGAGTCCGCCAGCGCCACCTCCTGGTTGCCGGATGGGACCGTGGCCATGGCGGAGGAATTCGCCACGGGCGCGGAAGGCGCGGGGGGTTCGGAGGACTCGGGGGCGGGCTGACCACAGCCCACCGCCAACGACGAGGCCAGGAGCGCGAACGGCAGACGCAGCCGCACGCTCCAGGAAGACTTCCACCACAACGACAGCTCAGGCTTCATGGGGTGCTCCACTCACGACGGGGATACCGCGACGACAGGCATCGATGGGGCACCCCTCCCCCCTCACCGTTCGCCGGGCTCCGGACACACCGGTCCCGTCCCCCCTCCGTGAATGCGGAAAAACACCCCACCCCCCTCCGGTCCTTGCGACACGGAGGCGAATCAGGCGTTTCTCATACCATGAATCACTGACATTTATCGACTTGCAGATTTTGTAGCGTAATCCGCTACAAGTCTGGGTTTGCCGTAGCCTGTCAGGCTACAAGCCGCTGGCCCCGTACGGCGACTCGCTGATGAGCCGGGTGCCGGACTGGAAGTGGGCGGTGTCCCCGCAGTCGGGGATGGCGGTGAAGCCCGAGCAGGTCACGGGCACATGGGCGCGGGTCTCGGAGGTGAAGCAGCGCGCGCCCGCCTCGTTCCACTCGGCCTCCAGGCCCCAGGACTCGGAGTCGGCCTGGATGCCCGCGCCGTCGTAGAGATTGACCCACTGGCCATCGGAGGTGTGGGACTCGCCGTCGCCACAGAAGTCCGCGCGCACCATGCGGGTGCAGGCCTGGTGGTGGCCCGCGAGGCTCTGGCCGCTGGCGTCGGTGGCCCAGGGCTTGTAGCCAAAGTGCATGCACTTCGCGATGGCGGCGCCCTCGCAGGCGAAGGTGAAGGCGCTGGCATCGTCGACCTTCTCACCGCCGCCCCGCACGCCCTGGAGATAGTTCCAGCGGCCCGCCACGGCGATGGCGGAGGCCGCCGCGCCGCTGGCGTCCTGACACACCGGGCGCCAGCCGCCGGCTTCGTCCTGGTAGGAGACGCGGTAGGACCACAGGTCGCTGTCGGCGCCGCTGCCCTGGGTGATGCTGTCCACGCGCAGGTCGACGGAGGCGCCGTCGCCCCGCGTGCCGACGAAGCGCGCGCCAGCGAAGCCGTTGCCCACGACGGGGTTGGCGCCCTCCAGGCCGACGAAGGCGGAGCCCTCCAGCCGCACGCCGGTCAGCGGCTTGCCGGTGGCGGCGTGGACTCCGGCGTACGCCACGGACACCAGCATGCCGCCCAGCTCGGAGTTGTTGAGGTTGCGCCCGTTGAGGTTCCGTCCATTGAGGTTGCGCCCGTTCGGCGACACGACCTCCGCCATCCGCGTGCGCAGGGTCGGCGCCTCGAGCCCCGTCGACTCCACGCCACATCCCACCGCCATGGCGGCGACACTCGCCGCGAACAGCCGCTGCAACGTCCTCATCTGGATGCCCCTTCCCTGCCCCGACCCCGACCCGAACCGTCTTCCACGACACAAGGTCTGTCTGGAGTCAGAGCGCGGCAACCGCGGCGAGTCACACCGGGCACTTGCAGCGTCCGGTGGCTCCCACTTGGGCGCGACCGCGGGGCAAGGCCAGCGGTTCCCAGGGGTTCGAGTGTCCGGTGGTGCTCAGCGCTCGGACACGGGGACGTCCGCGCAGACGCGCAGGCCCACGGTCACGTCGCGCAGCGAACTCTCTGGCAGCTCGCGGTTGGAGGAGCGCGCGGTCGTCACGTTGAAGGAGTAGCTGCCGCCCCGAGCCACCGGGCGGCCCGGCTCCAGCCACGAGCGGGTCCACTCCCACACGTTGCCCGCCATGTCGTCCGCGCCGAAGGGGCTGCGGGACGCGGGGTGGCTGCCCACGGCGTCCGGGCCGAAGCCGCCCGGGTCCTTGCCGTAGGTGATGTCCACGTTGGCCTCGTCCGGGCCCAGGCGGCCACCGTGGGGGTACTCGCGGCCGTCCACCCCGCGCGCGGCCCGCTCCCACTCCAGCTCGGAGCACAGCCGCGCCCCCGGCACGCGCCCGGACACGGACAGCCAGCCTACGTAGGCCTCCGCGTCGGCGAAGGAGATGCCGCTCACCGGGAACAGCCGCCAGTCCTGCTCCGTGCGCTGGGTGCGCCGGGCGTACTTCAGGAGCTCGCCCGTCCTCGCCGTGTAGCGCACGCCGCCGGGCTGGAAGCGCAGCCGCCAGCCGTTGCCCTCCGGCTCCAGGGACAGACCTCCGGCATAGCCGCCCGTGCCCACGTGGGGCTGGCGCGGGGCGCGCTCCGCGGGGGGCAGGGCCTCCAGGTACTGGAGCCAGTCCGCGTAGGTCGTCTCATGACGGGCGACGAGGAAGCCCGGCACGGGCACGGCGTGCAGCGGGCTGGCGTTGAAGAAGTCGCGCACGCTGGACTCGGCGGCGCTGCCGAAGCGCACCTCTCCCGGGGGCACATAGACGAAGCCCTCCGGGAGCGTGCCCGCGCGGGGCAGCGGCACGGCGACGCGACGCGCCTCCCCTCGCTGGAGCAGCAGCGGCTGCACTGCCTCCTCGTGTCCTGGCGCGCGCACGGTGAGCTGGTAGGCCCCGGGGGGCAGGGCGACACCGGAGCCGAGCAGCGCGTCGACGGAGGGCAGGGGTTCGCCCGCGAGCTCCGGGCCGCCGGGCTCGCGCGTCAGGGGCCGGAGCTCCGCGGAGGCGCCGGGCGCGTCCACCTGGAGGGACAGGTGCGCGGGCGTGTTCCAGCGCCGCCAGCGAACGCCGTCGGTGTCGTAGAGCCGCAGGCGCTGGAGCAGCGCGGGCAGCGCGGCTTCGCGCTCGTTTTCAGCCCACAAGGCGCGCTCGTAGAGGAAGTCCGCCAGCGCGTCGCGCACGTCGTCGCGGGCGGGCGCCAGGGCCAGGGCGCGCTCCAGCCGGTCCGCCACGGCGTCGAAGTGGTGGGAGAGCTGGGAGGCGTGCCCGGCCGTCTTCGCCCAGCCGCGGTCGCCGTCCGCCTTGTGCCCGGTGTCGTAGAGCTGGAAGGCCTCGGCGCGCTCCGCCTGGAGCCCGTCGCGTTCGCGGCGCACGGCCTCCAGGTCCGCGTGGGCCGCGCGCAGGTCTCCCCGCACGCGCGCATCCAGGATGTGGCGCTCACGCCATTGGAGGCCCACGTACACCAGGCCCAGCGACACGAGGAAGCCCAGCGCCAGCCCCACCTTCATGCGCTGGCTGCGCACGCCGGTGCGGCGCGAGGTGTTCAGGAAGGACTGTTCGCGCTGGGTGAGCTCGGACGGCTCCAGCACCGCGGTCTCCGCCAGCTGACGCGGGCCCCAGAGCGATTCGCGCGCATGGCCCAGCCGCTCCCACTGCGCCGCGGCGGCCTCCAGCCGGGCCTGCACCTCGCGGCGCTCGCCCGCCTCCACCAGCCAGCGGGCCAGCGTGGCCCACCCGGTGAGCAGCGCCTCATGGGCCAGCTCATACGCGGTGCCGCCCTCCCCTTCGCGCGCGACGAGCAGGCGCGCGCGCACCAGGGCCTCCAGCGCGGCGCGGTAGCGGGGGTCGTCGCCCACCAGCTCCCGGTCCGTCTTGCGCGCGCGGGTGCCGTCGGCCGTCACCAGTCGCAGCATCACCCCGCGCGCCGCCGAGCGCTGGTCGGGCAGCAGGCGGGCCACCGCGGCGTCGGCATGCCGCGCGAGCGCCCCGGACACGCCGCCCAGCGAGTCCAGCGCCGCCTGGGTCATCACCCCTCGGGCCTCGTCGCGCGCGTCCCACAGCTCCGCCAGCGCGAACTGGAGCAGCGGCAGGCCCCCGTCGGAGGCCGCCGTGGAGGCGACGAGCGCGTCCACCACGGCCTCGGATTCGAAGCACACACCCTTGACGCGAGCCGGGCCCACGATGGCCTCGCGCGTCTCCTCCGGCGTGAGGGCGCGCAGGAGGTACAGCGCGTGGGGCACCTCCGGTCCCAGGCCGGGCACGGCGGTGAGGCGGGTGAGGAAGTCGCTGCGCCCGGTGGCGAGCAGCCGCAGCCCTCCGGCCGCCTCCGTGAGCGACCCCAGCGCGGTGCCCGCGAGCGCGGCCTCCTCCGGCGGGGACAGCGTCACCAGCTCCTCCAGCTGGTCCATGTAGAGGAGCAGCCCGCCCTGGGCGCCCAGCTTCGCGCGCAGCCTGCGGCCGAGCGACGTGGGGTCCTGGCGCAGCGTCTCCGCGAGCGGCTCCTCGTCCACCTCCAGCACGGGTGCGAGCGCCACCGCGAGCGCGGACACGGGCCTGCGTCCGGGCACGAGCCGCGCGGTGCGCCAGCGCCGACCATCCTCCAGGGCCCCGTCGCTCACGGCGGGGAGGATGCCCGCGAGGCACAGGGACGACTTGCCGACGCCGGAGTCGCCGGTCATCAACAGGAAGGCCTCCGCCTTGAGCCGCTCCAGCACGGCGCGCTGCTCGCGTCGGCGGCCGAAGAAGAGGGCCCGGTGCTCGGCCTCGAAGGCCTGGAGGCCGCGGTAGGGGTTGCCTTCTGGAACGGCTGCGGACGGCTCCTCGCGCGTCAGGGCCTCCAGCGCGTCGAGCAGCTGCGCGGCGGACGCGTGCCGCTGGGCCGGGTCGCGGAGGAGGCACTTGTCGATGGCGGCGGCGAAGGCGGGATCCACCGACGGGGCCACAGCCAGGAGGGGCCGGACGTCGCGGGTGCGGACAGCCTCCGGCAGCTCGCGCCAGGGCACGTCGCGGAAGGGGCCCCGGCCCGCGCACAGCTCATAGAGCACGACGCCCAGCGAGTACACGTCGCTGCGCGCGGTGAGCTCCTCGCCGGCCCAGGCCTCCGGGGACATGTAATAGGGCGTGCCCACCAGCGCGCCCCTGGGCAGGGATGGCAGGAAGACGCCGTCCAGGGAGCGGGCGCCAAAGGCGGGGCTGGATTCCGGGTCCCAGTCCGCGGGCAGCTCTGGCGGGGGCATGGGCGCGCGCGGGGCGGAGGGTTCACCGCTCTCGGCCCGGTCGAGCAGCTTGGCCAGGCCGAAGTCGAGCAGCTTCACCTCGCCGCCCTCGGTGAGGACGGCGTTGCCGGGCTTGATGTCGCGGTGGAGCACGCCCCGGCGGTGGGCGGCGCCCAGGCCCCGCGCCAGGTCCCGGCCAATGCCGAGCGCGCGCTCCCAGGGCACGGGCCGGGCCACCCGGTCCAGGCTGACGCCCCGGATGAACTCCGAGATGAGGTACGGCTGATCCTCCAGCTGGCCCACCCGGTACAGGGTGACGACGTTGGGGTGCTGGATGCGGGCGGCGGCGCGGGCCTCCACCAGGAAGCGCGCCAGCGCGTTGGAGCCCAGCGACGGGATGAACTTCACCGCGACCGGGCGCTCCAGGAGCGTGTCATGGGCCAGGTACACCCGGCCCGTGCGGCCCCGTCCGAGCGGCCGCACGATGCGGTACTCGTCGAACTCCTCGGGGGGAGTCCACGCGTCGGGGGGTGGGGACGATGCGGGGGAGCCCACCGGGGCTGCCTACGCATCCCGCGACCGGGGGTCAACTCGGGGCCACGCCCGAGGCCGCGCCAGCACAGAGGGCCCCACCCGAGTGTCCACCCGTGGACACTCCCGGGAACGCGCTGGGGGTTACTCCTGACTGGAGCGGGGCTTCGCCTTGCTGGGTTTGAGCATGTTGCGGATCTTGTTCTCCAGGTCCTGGGGCAGGCAGGGCTTGGCGACGAACTCGTCCGCGCCCACGGACAGGGCGTGCTCGGCGTTGCCGGCGAGCACGTGGCCGGTGAGGGCCATCACGGGGATGTCGCGGGTGCGGGTGTCCTGCTTGATGCGCCGCGTCGCCTCCCAGCCATCCATGACGGGCAGGGAGAGGTCCATGAGGATGATGTCCGGCTCCCCCTCCTGGGCCTTCTCCACGGCCTCCAGGCCATTGCGGGCGGTGTCGACCTCGAACCCGCAGAACTCCAGGTACTCCGCGTACATCTCGCGAGCGTCGTCGAAGTCGTCCACGACGAGGACGCGCTGCTTGGCGTTCGTGGGAGCCGTCCCACCGCTCGCGGTCGGCTCGCCCTCCTGGGATGTCGTGACCGCGTTCTTCATGGAGCAGAGGCCTCGCATGCAGGGGAGGGGCGAATCTAAACACGTCCCCGGCAAAGCGCCCGTTCTCGCAAGATTTCCCTGGACGGGACGGGAGGGTGAGCCCGGTGTCCGGTGTGAAACATGGGAACGCTGGAGGACGGTGTAGGTGGGCGATGGGACTGGGGTTATTGGTTGAGGCGGTAGACGTGGACCATCGACATGCTTGTGGTGGCTGGGTGGATTCGCTCCGTCCATGAAATGACGGGCTCGCCATCCGCCGCTAGAGCAAAGGCGGGCCGTCCCAAGGTCGCTTTGCCAGGGCTCGGCATCAGGACGCCACCCAGGGGCTCCCATTGAACTCCCGTCCAGCGTTGCGCCTGCCCAACTCGGATCGAGCTATCCGTAGAGGACGTCGCCACACTGGCCAAAACGACAGGCAGCCCTTGAGAGTCAAGCTCAATAGACTCGACGGTTCCGTCTATCCCGTTGGCGATCTTCTCCAGAGGACCACCCATTGTAAGCCAACTCCGCCCATCCCATTTTTTGACAAGATTCCTCCATTCCCCGTCCACCAAAGCGGTCACACCCACCAACACATTCCCGTTGCCATCAACAAAACAAGTCGTTGGGAGCCCCAGTAGGCCCGCTGGGATATCCGTCCAAGAGGATCCATTCCACTGTACTACGCGCCCGGCTTCGCTAGCGTTCGAGTCGGTCTCGCGAAACACAAAAACAGGCCTTCCCGAACCATCAACATCAAACCCCATGTAGTTAACTACCAAGTTTCTATTCAGAGGCAATGGCGCAGCCTTCACAATCCAAGCACTCCCGTCCCATTGACGCAGAACAACTTGCGCCTGCGTGGAGTTCTCTTCGCGCCATGCCACAATAGGCAGTCCCTGGGAGCCTGATGCAAATCCCAACCACCGGATATTCCCCTTGGACAGCGTGGTTGCCATAGGGGAGTTCATGAAATCCCAAGCAGCCCCATTCCATCGCCTGACATGAATTTGATCCGGGGCACTCTCGGAATACTCCCGCCATGCCAACATTGGGCGCCCTTCAGCGTCTATCTGTAAGTCATGTCCCCAGATGCTATAGCTCGTGCTTCCAGCCAAGGGACCGCCAAGGTACTCCCAGCCATCACCACTCCAACGTTTCGCATGAACACTCCTGTCTTGTGTCCAAGCCACCACAGGACGGGAATCCTTCCCCATACGGAGCGCAGAGTCATTGATGCTGCTCTCTTCAATTTTCCCTGCGAACAACGGGTCGCCCAAGAGCAGATAAGGAGGAACGAACCACTCCCAATCCCCAAACATCGATTCGAGCTTATTGCCGGCGAAATCAACCACCGTGTCGGCTACCACCACCCGAACTCGCTGGTCGACCGGCAACGGAGAGGTGGGACTCAAGGTCAACATCTTTCCGTCCTCCGAAAGATGGACAGCCGCCTCCAAGCTCCCACGATTCGTCATCAACTGGATCGACTGCCTGTTCACGGTCGAGGCATCCAACGGCTCGGAGAAAGTTGCTTGAATGGGCGTCGACACGGGAACCGCAGAAGCACCCGTGGTAGGACTTTGGGCGATCATCCTGGGACGCGTCCTGTCAACAGTCACTGTCCTCGTGGGACTCAGGAAGACCTGCTCGTTTCTCAGCGCGCGTACGGCGAGCACATGCGTGCCTTCTGAAACGAGCCAAGTCTCCCACTTCCATGAGTATGGGGATTCAAGCATCGTGACAGGAGCACCATCCACCAGCAGTTCCACACGGTTCGGGGCGGGCCCGGAAACCTCCACCTGAATCTGGAGCGTTCCGTTGGTGGTGGTATCCGAGGCGGGCGACAACCAATCGAGTTGCACGGGACCCGTATACGGGCTTCCTGCATCCGGCGAAGTACCTTGCACCAGATCAGGAATCTGGATGCAGGCACACGAAAGGAGCCACAGGAACAACGCGAGGCAAAGCCGATTTGGGAGCATGAATCCCACCTGAAGCAAGATCGTATCCACGATGCTCCCAGCGTCTCTCGCCGGAGCATACCGCAGCGGATGAATCCCTAGGGTCTCTACGCGGGGACTGGGCGTCCTATCCGCGAGACATCTCATCCGTCCAGTGACACGCAATGAACTCCCCTGCGAGGTGGCAGGCACCAGGATGCCCACCCAGGCGTCCATAGGAGTCGCAAAGCTTGTCTTCAGCGACTCATCACTGAAGAGGAGAGCCTCTCTGAAGCGAAAATGCCCCTGCGAAGTCAGGGCTTCGCAGGGGCATCCGTGATGGCTCAACCCGACTACTTCACGATGTCGTGATTTGGATTACAGGGTCGGCGCGGCCTGCTGGGCGATGCCCGTCGCCTCCAGGTCTACGTTGAGGGGCTGTCCCCAGATGGTCTCGTAGACATCGTTGATGCCCTGAACTGGCCCCAGGTAGCTGAACGCGACGACGAGCCGGATCTGGCTCGGGTTGAGAGCGACGGAACCACCATAGGTGAATGAGTAACGGGTGCTGTAGCCAGACGGCTGGATCGTGAAGACAGGCAGCTCGGCGGGAGTGCGCGTCGCGTAGGGCTTCACGGGCTCCGCGATGTCCAGGGGGAAGCCCTGGCCACTGTAGTTGCCGATCTCGCCGTAGGAGTTACCACCCACCGTGCCATTGTTGTCGATGTCCGAACCGAAGAAGACCTGAACGGAGGTCCCAGTCTGCTTCGTGATGGGCACGCTGAAGTTCACGTAGACGACTTCGCCGGTGTTGAGCTGCGTCGCTGCAGCTGCGGGCGGCAGGGACTGCTCCTGGTAACGGAGCTCCGCGATGCTCACGGCCTTCGGGGTGGACTGAT
The DNA here is from genome assembly GCF_009909145.1 of Corallococcus silvisoli. NCBI lineage: Bacteria > Pseudomonadati > Myxococcota > Myxococcia > Myxococcales > Myxococcaceae > Corallococcus > Corallococcus silvisoli. The sequence continues at coordinate 284,828 of NZ_JAAAPJ010000007.1, read as the reverse complement.
CACCCCCGAAGAAGAAGCCCGTGCGGCTGTAGTTGGTGCCGCCCTCGGCGGACACCGCGCGCACGAAGATGTTGTACTCCTTGCCCTCCTGGATGATGCCGCCGGTCGGCGTGATGATCGCCGAGTAGCCACCCAGGGTCACCGAGGAGGTCACCGGCAGCGACTCCTTCGCGTACTCGTCCGTCAGGCGCACGAGCAGCGAGCCCGGCTGCACCGGCTGGTTGAAGTACACGTAGATGGACTCGCCCGGACGCACCATGTTCCGCAGCGGGTCATTGTCCACGCCCTTCAGGCTGGCCACGTTGCCACCCTCGACCGCGAGCGCCACGTTCGACGGCTTCGCGTACGGCAGCGGGACGAGCGTCGTCACGCTGGTGCCCACGATGGCCGCGCCCGAGTAGCTCTTCACGTAGCCACCCGACTCCGGGATGCCATCGCCGTTCGCATCCAGCGGGGCCACGTAGAGGTTGAAGTTGCCGTTCAGCCGCGCCATCTCCGTACCACTGGGCACGCCGTTGAACGTCAGCACGCCCTCACCGTCCGACGTGGCCTCCACGATGACCCGGCTCACCACGGAGGAGGCCTGGTCGTAGTTGCTCAGGAGGATGGAACCCGCGCGGTCCACCTCCAGCGTGCCCTTCGCGCCCACCGCCGGGCGACCCTGCGGCGTCACCACCTGGAAGCGCAGCGTGCTGTTCAGCTGCGCCAGCGTCACGGGACCAAAGCTCGCGTTGCCGTTGTTGATGGGCACCGTGCCCGCCGCCGACGGAACCGTCGACGTCGCACGCAGCGTCGCGAAGCCGCTCTTGCTGAACGTCAGCAGCACCTGCGCGCCCGCCGGCACGTCCGTCATCACGAAGTTGCCGCTCGGATCCGTGGTCGCCGTCTTGCCAGTGGCCTGGCTGCCAATCGTCATCGCCACCGTGACGCCTTCCAGCGGCTGCAGGTTCGTGCCCAGCACCTGGCCCGACACGGTCCCCTTCGGCGTCGAAGGCACCACCACCGACACGTTGTTCGGAGTCCGGATGCCGTCCGCGACACCATCGTTGTCCGCGTCAGTCGGGCTACCGCACCCCCAAGCCAGCAGCGGCAACACGGCCATCAGCACATGCTTCTTCATCGTCCCCACCTTGAATTTATGACGGAATTTTCACACCCCAGCTGCTTCCCAAGGGCGGATATCGGACACTCCCCGACCCAGGGCGGTGACGTCAAGGTGGGGTAGTTTCGACCCAACGCCTTCGAGGAGGATGACTCGCCATGTCAGACGTGAACGACCCCTGCCTGGGCTGCGCCATCGTTCGAGGAGAGGTCCACCCACCGGGTGGCGTCCTGGCGCGCGTCCCCGGCCTGGTGCTCCATGGGGTGGCCTCGGGCAGCCCCGTCCCCGGCTGGGTGGTGCTCACCAGCGATCAGCACGTGCGCGGCTGGTATGACCTGGCGGAGGAGGTGTCGCGGGAGCTGGGCCCCTTCGCCGCCCGGGTGATGCGCGCCCAGCGGGAGGCCCTGGGCGCGGAGCATGTCTATGCCTTCGCCATCGGTGACGTGCTCCGCCACTTCCACCTGCACCTCGTCCCCCGCTTCGCGGACACGCCGCCCCACCTGCGGGGGCGGGGCGCGTTCGACGCCGCCCCCGGCGAGCACCTTTCAACGGAAACACTGGAAGCCTCGGCCCGGCGGCTGGCGGCGGCGCTCGCCCGCTGACCCACTCCCGGCGTGCTCCCACCCCGACTTTCCCCGCCGGGTTCCACTGTCATGGACCTGACACCGTATCGGGGGAAGAATGCCGGGGTCCTCATGCGTGCGTTCCCCCTCGGTCCCTGGTTGCTCTCCCTGTGGCTCCTCGCCGCCAGTCCCGCACTCGCGGACAACACGGCGGACGAAGCCGACATCGCCTTCGAACTGGGCAACGACGCTTACTCCCACGGCAACTACACGGAGGCGCTGCGCTCGTACTTCACCAGCTACCGGCTGGTGCCCAACCGCAACGTGCTCTTCAACATCGCGCGCTGCTTCGAGGCCCTGGGCAAGTTCAACGAGGCGTACCGCTACTACAATGACCTGCTCGGGGAGGACCTGCCCGCCGAGGACGCCTCGGAGGTCAACCGCTCCCTGGAGCGGCTGCGCCCCAAGGTCGCCCTGGTGCGCGTCACCACCAACCCCCGGGGCGCGGACGTCTTCGTCGACCGCACCGACCTGGGCAGCCGGGGCCGCTCGCCCCAGACGCTCGCGCTCTCCCCAGGCCGCCACAAGGTCCTGGTCCGCAAGGACGGCTACCGCCCCGCTGAATCCACCGTCACCGTCACCCGGGGCCGCGAGGTCCCCGTGGATCTGGACCTCTCCCTCATCACCGGCGTGGTGGACATCAGCGGCACCCCCGAGGGCGCGGAGATCCGCGACAACCCCACCGGCCCCGTGCTGGGCCGCATCCCCGCGAAGCTGCGCCTGTCGCCAGGCCAGCGCGTGCTCCACGTGCGCGCGCCCGGCCACGCGCCCGGCCAGTACGTCATCGACGTGCCGGCGGAAGGCACCCTGCCGCTCGCCGTCACCCTGAGCGCCCAGACCCGCCCCACCGGCCGCGTCGTCGTCACCTCCAACCACGACGGCTCCACCGTGCGCGTGGACGGCCGGCCCGCCGGCTTCACCCCCACCGTCGTCACCCTCCCCGAGGGCGAACACGTCCTGGAGGTGGAGAGCCGCGACGTGCGCCCGGTGCGCCAGAAGGTCACCGTCATTCCCGATCAGGAAGTGAAGGTCCACGCCACCCTGCGCTACGAGCCGCCCCCGGTCCGCGCCGCGTCCAAGAGCCTCCTGTCCGTGGACGAGGCCCCCGCCTCCACCACCGTGCTCACCCCGGAGGAGCTGCGCGCCTTCGGCTGGCGCACGCTCGCGGAGGCCCTGGCCGGCGTGCGCGGCTTCTTCCTCACCGACGACCGGACGTACACCTACGTGGGCGTGCGTGGCTTCTCCCCGCCCGGGGACCTCAACACGCGCATCCTCATCCTCTGGGACGGCCACGCGATGAATGACGTGTGGGCCGGCCAGGGCTACGCGGCGCACGACCTCAGCGTGGACCTGGAGGAGGTGGAGCGCATCGAAGTCGTGCGCGGCCCCGGCAGCGCGCTGTACGGCACGGGCGCGTTCTTCGGCGTCATCAACGTCGTCCCGCGCGAGACCCTGGGCCTGGACCGGCGGCTGGAGATCACCGGCGCCGTGGGCGCGCTGGGCTCCACCCTGGTGCATGCCACCACGTCGTGGGAGGACTCGCAGCGCTCCATCCTCTTCAGCCTCGCGGGCATGAAGTCCCACGGCGCGGACACCACCCGCCTGGGCGACCCCGGTCCCATCATCACCGGCCTGGATGGAGAGAAGGCCGGCACCGGTTCGGTGCGGGCGCGCTGGGGCAACCTGTCGCTCGTGGCCCAGCTGCATGGACGCAGCAAGGACGTGCCCACCGCGCCCTACGGCACCCTGGTGGGCGCGCAGGGCACCCGCGTGCAGGACGTGCGCGGCTTCGCGGAGGCCAAGTACGAGCGCCCCCTGTCCGAACACCTCCTCCTGTCCCTGCGCGGGGCCGTGGACCTCAGCCGCTACCAGGGCCACTGGAACTACGGCGGTGACACGTCGCAGTCGAACACCGACTCGGGCGCGGCGGACTGGCTCACCGCCGAGGCGCGCCTGCTGGCGGGCCTGTTCGACAGCAACCGCCTCACCGTGGGCGTGGAGGGACAGGCCCAGCTGCGCCTGGAGCAGAAGAGCGTGAGCCCGGCGGTGGTGGCCCCCCTGGAAGCGCCGACGCGCTCGCTCATATCCGTGTACGCGCTGGACGAATGGCGCCTGCATCCGCGCCTGACCCTGTCGCTGGGCTTCCGCGTGGACCGGTACTCCGACCTGGACACGCTGCCCCTCACGCCCAGGCTCTCCGTCATCGGCCGGCCCTACGCGCAGGGCCTGACGAAGCTCGTCGTCGGCCGCGCCTTCCGCGCGCCCAACGTCTACGAGCTGTTCTACGAGGACAACCTCCTCACCCAGCGGCGCCCGACGCATCTGAACCCGGAGACCATCACCACCTTCGAGGTGGAGCACTCGCACGACCTGTCCGACGAGCTGCGCGTGACGGTGGCCGGCTACCACAACCGCATCTCGCAGCTCGTCACGCTCACCACGGAGTCCGCGCCCACGCCCGGCTGCGGCACCACGAACGCCCCCACCCAGTGCCTCGTGTACACGAACAACTCCGGTGAGACGCTGGCGTGGGGCGCGGAGGCCGGCCTGCACTGGCAGCCGGGCCGCTGGCTGCTGGTGGACCTGAGCTATTCCTACGTGACGCTGCGCAATGCCTCGCAGGACGTGGTGGAGGCCGCGCCCGCGCACCTGGCCTCCGGACGCTTCCTGCTGCCCGTGGGCAACGGCGACATGCGCATCGCCACGCAGGCCACCTACCAGAGCTCCCGCGTGCCCGGCGTCGCTGGCGCGGCCGGCGGAGAGGCGCTGCTCGTGGGCTTCGGCGTGTCTGGCGACTACGGCCGGCTGCGCTACTTCGCCGGCGTGAACAACCTGCTGGACACCCGCTACGCCTTCATCGTCAGCGAAGACGTGTCCGCCGGCCCCGTGCCCCAGTACGGCCGCACCTTCAACCTCCAGCTCACCGGCAGCTTCTGACAGACTCGCCCGCCATGGCCGACCTCGCACTCGACTTCATCCACACCGCGCATCCGCTGTACGCCGGTGAGCTGGACCTGCGCTTCCGCGTGCTGCGCGAGCCCCTGGGCCACGCGCGCGGGGACGTGAAGTTCCCCTTCGAGGAAGAGAGCCTCCACCTGGTGGCCCACGAGGGCGGCGCCGTCCTGGGCTGCGTCCTCTTCCATCCAGAGGACGCGCACGGAGGACGGCTCTTCCAGATGGCGGTGTCGCCAGCGCTCCAAGGAAAGGGCGTGGGCGCCAGGCTGGTGCGTGCCCTGGAAGAGGAGCTGCGCCGCCGCGGCTTCCGCCACGTGCACCTGCACGCGCGCACGCCCGTGGTCCCCTTCTACGAGCGCCTGGGCTACGCGCTGTACGGCGAGCCATACGAAGAGGTGGGCATCCCCCACCGGAACATGCAGCGCGACCTCTAGGAAGTCCGGAAGGCGCTCAGGTGACGGGGACCCGCGCCGGCGCGCGGCGGCTGCTCCACAGCACCGCCACCAGCGCCGTGAGCGACATCGCCGCGCCCACCGCGCACACGCCCGGCCAGCCCGCGCGCGTCCAGGCGGACGTGCCCAGCCACGCGCCCGCGGCACCGCCCATGAAGTAGGTCACCATGTAGAGGGTGTTGAGCCGGCTTCGCGCCTCCGGCTGCAGCGCGTACACGCGCGCCTGGTTGGCGATCTGATTCGCCTGCGCGCCCAGGTCCAGCAGCACCACGCCCAGCGCGATGCCCCACAGCGACTCCCCCGCGAGCCACAGCACGCCGAAGGACGCGAACAACACCGCGATGGCCATGGCGTTGATGCGCCGGCCCGCGCCCTTGTCGACGGAGCGGCCCACCAGCGGCGCGATGGCCGCGCCCGCCACGCCCACCACGCCGAAGAGGCCCGCCACCTGCGCGTCGTAGCGCGCCGGCAGCGAGTGCAGGTAGAGCGCCAGCGTGGCCCAGAAGGCGCTGAACGCGCCGAAGGTGAGCGCGCCCAGCAGCGCGTGCAGCCGCAGCACCGGCTCCGTGCGCGCCAGGTGGATGAGCGACCGCATCAGCGCGGGGTAAGGCATCACCGCCAGCGGTGGCTGCGCGGGCAGCGTGAAGCGCAGCACGACCCCCAGCACCACCATGAGGACCGCGGCCACCCAGAACATGGTGCGCCAGCCCAGGTGCGTGCCCACGAAGCCCGCGGCCGTGCGCGACAGGAGGATGCCGATGAGCAGCCCGCTCATCACCGTGCCCACCACCCGCCCGCGCTGCGAGGGCTCCGCGAGCTGCGCCGCGAAGGGCACCAGCAGCTGCGGCACCACCGTGGTGACGCCGATGGCGAAGCTCGCCGCCACCAGCAGGTTCAGCGAGGGCGCGAGCGCCGCCGCCACCAGCGCCACGGCCACGCAGACACACAGCGTGAGGATGACCTTGCGGCGCTCCAGGCTGTCGCCCAGCGGCACCAGGAACAGCATGCCCACCGCGTAGCCCACCTGCGTCAGCATGGGCACCAGGCCCAGCGCGCTCCCCGCCCCGCCCAGGTCCCGGCCGATGTCTCCCAGCAGGGGCTGGTTGTAATAGAGGTTCGCGGCGGTCAGGGCCGCGGCTCCCGCCATCAGCCAGACCAGCGAGGAGCTCAAGGACGAGGAGCGGGGAGCGGGGGCAGGCGTCTGCATGGGGCGGCTGGAACGGATATGCCCCACGCGGTCGACCTTCAAGCAGGACCTGCGGGCCCCGCGTGGATGTCACCGTCCGGGCGAGCAGGCCCCGCGTGCCCCTTCCCCAGGGCGCCCGCGCGGGGCAGGCTGCGGGCCATGCTTCGATCCCTTCTTCTGTGTGCCGTGCTGGCCCTGGCGGGCTGTGGCTCCTCCGACGACAGCGGCGACCCCGCGAAGGTGACCTACGCCGACTCCCTGGGCGTGGACCTGTCCGCGATGAACAAGAGCGAGTCCGGGCTCTACACGCAGGACCTGGTCGTGGGCACCGGCAAGGAGGCCGCCAAGGGCAGCCGCGCGCAGGTGCACTACGCGGGGTGGCTGCCCAACGGCTCCCTCTTCGACAACAGCCGCACCCGCGGTGAGCCGTTTGTCTTCGCGGTGGGCGCGGGGCAGGTCATCGACGGGTGGGACGAGGGCCTCGTCGGCATGCGCGTGGGCGGCAAGCGCAAGCTCGTCATCCCCTCCGACCTGGGCTACGGCTCGCGAGGCTCCCCGCCCGCCATCCCCGCGGACTCCGTGCTCGTCTTCGACGTGGAGCTGCTGGCCCTCTACTGACGCGCTTGCGCGGCACGCCCCTCAGACGCCAGGCGTCCCACCCGACGCGGGCGGCGCCGGGGGCGTGCGCTTCTTCGGCAACGTGGAGCGGCCCCGAGGGCCCTTCAGCGCCACGCCCAGCAGCATCGTCGCGGGCAGCATCATGCCCAGCCCCTGCGTGAGGTCCTTCGGGGGATGCGTCACCACGCCCAGCACCATGCCGATGAACAGCAGTCCACAGACGAAGCGGAGGATGAGGGCGTTCACGCAAGGACTCCCGGCGGGCGGCGACCGGTGACGGACGGCCGGGAGCATAGCGCGCGGCGCCCGTCCGCGCCGTCCGTTAAGGTGCCCCCGTGAGCTCCCTGAAACGCTTCCAGCCCGGGTACGACCCGCCCGCCCGCTCGCGCGACGCCGCGCTCCTGTTCGCCGCGCGCGGCATGGACCTGCTCGTGTCCGAACAGGACGGCCGCCTCGGCCTGCCCACCTGCGCGCTCCTGCCGGAGGCCGCCGCCAGCGCCCACTTCCTGGGCGCGCTCGACGACACGGACTGCTACGCCGCCCCGCTGCCCGGAGACTTCGCGCCGCCGGAGGGGTTGAAGTTCGTCCCCGCCCGCTCGCTCTACAAGCAGGTGGACGAGGCGACCTTCGCCGTGGCGGGCCGCGCGCTGTCCATCGCGGAGTGGGACCTGAGCCACCGCTTCTGCGGCAAGTGCGGCACCGCCACGCAGCTGGTCGCGGGCGAGCGCGCCCGGCGCTGCCCGGTGGACCACACGCCGTTCTACCCGCGCATCTCTCCCGCGGTCATCGTCCTCATCACCCGGGGCGACCAGATGCTGCTGGCCCGCAACGCGTCCTTCCCCGAGCCCTTCTTCAGCACCGTCGCCGGCTTCGTGGACCCCGGCGAGTCGCTGGAGGAGACCGTCCTGCGCGAGGTGAAGGAGGAGGTGGGCGTGGACCTGAAGGACCTCGTCTACTTCGGCAGCCAGCCGTGGCCCTTCGGGCGGTCGCTGATGGTCGGCTTCATGGCCGAGTACGCGGGCGGCGACGTCACCGTGGACGGCAAGGAGATCGCCGAGGCCCGCTGGTTCGGCGTGGACGACCTGCCGCGCATCCCGCCCCGCCTGAGCATCGCGCGCCACCTCATCGACACCTTCATCGACCGGGTGAAGGCCCGGCGCGCCTGAGGCCTGGACAGCGCCTGGGCCCCGGGCCGGAAGCCGAGCGCCCGCCCTGGAATTCCCCGCCCGCCCGGAGACGTTCGTCCCGGGTTGGCCGCACCGGGCTTGACCCACGGCCCCCGGGTGCGCTTGATGCGCTCCTCCCGCACGCCATGCCCGCCTCACGCCCGCACATCGAACCCCGCCGCGTCCCCACCGCCGACTCCGTGGTGGTGAAGGAAATCTACCTGTCGCTCCAGGGAGAGTCCTCCCACGCCGGGCTGCTGTGCGGCTTCATCCGCCTCACCGGCTGCCACCTGCGCTGCTCGTACTGCGACAGCGAGTTCGCCTTCCACGGCGGCAACCGCATGAAGAACGCGGACATCGTCTCCCAGATGCTGGCGCTGAACACGCCCGCGGTGGAGATCACGGGCGGAGAGCCCCTGCTCCAGCCGGGCGTCTACCCGCTGATGGAGTCGCTGCTCGGGGCGGGCCTCAAGGTGCTGCTGGAGACGAGCGGCGCCATCGACGTGCGGCTCGTGCCCCCGGCCGTCCATAAAATCGTGGACATGAAGACGCCCTCGTCCGGCGAGTGCGACCGCAATGACTACCGCAACCTCACGTCGATGAACGCCAACGACGAGCTCAAGCTCGTCATCGGCTCGCGCGAGGACTACGAGTGGTCGCGCGCGCTCGTCCGCGAACACCAGCTGGGCAGAAAGCCGTTCAGCGTCCTCTTCTCCACCATCTTCGACAGGCTCCACCCGCGCGAGCTGGCCGAGTGGATCATCGAGGACCGGCTCCCGGTGCGCTTCCAGCTCCAGATGCACAAGTACCTCTGGGACCCCAACGCGCGCGGCGTGTGACGCGCTCCCGCCGTCACCCCTGCCGGCGGAAGGAGAACACCGCGAAGACGCCCAGCGCGATCCACGCGCCCACGCCCAGCAGGTTCACCGCCGCCAGACACCGCAGCACCCACGCCGGCAGCCGTCCGCCCGGGGCCGCCTCGCCCCGCGCGATGCGCCTCAGCTCGCGCGTGGCCTGGAGGCTGCCCAGCACCCCCGCCAGCAACGTCCCCACGGTGAGCAGCGGCGGCCGGGTGAGGAGCACGAGCCCCACGACGTTGGCGCCGAGCAACGCCACCACCGCGCGGGACGGCCTGCCGTGCCGGGCGAGCCAGGCCACGCAGGGCTCGCAGTACGCCGTCTCGCCCTGGACCTCCGTGCACGCACCGCACAGGAAGCCGCCACAGCGCGCGCACATGGCCACCGCGGCCGCGTCCGGGTGCCGGGCGCAGCGGGCACCCGGGAGGCTTCCGTCGGGCCCGGCCATGGCGCGTGCCTTTCCGGCCTAGAAGCCGGGGGGCGGGGTGCGCGCCGCCACCGCCGCGATGCCGTGGGCGCCGATGCCCAGGAACACCGCCGTCAGCAGGGTGCTGGCCACGAAGCCCGCGACGATGAGGTTCTTGCGGGGGTGCTCGAACTGGCTGAAGGCGTAGACGAGCATGTAGCAGGGGATGAGCAGCACCATCACCCCCGTGCCCACGCTGCGACGGAAGGCATGCGTCAGCAGGAGGACCGCGCAAACGAGCGAGATGACCCCGAACAGGATGGCGAGTGGCAAGAGCGGCACACCTGCCCCCTTAGCACGCCTTCGCCTCTTTCGCGGCGGGCGGACGCGTACTACGAAGGACGGCCCGCCGCCCCCCCACCGAGGAGGTCCCCGCAATGGCCCTGTTCAAGACGTTCCTCATCTTCATCCTGGCCGGAACGCTGCTGGGCACCTTCGTGGCCTCGCTGGCGGCCCCTTCCTACATCGAGTGGAACAACAGCACGCCGCTCGCCACGCAGACCATGTGCAACCTGCCGGTGGTCGTGCGCAGCGTGACGTCGTCGCTGATGCACTCGCAGCTGCTGGGCGCGGGCATTGGCGCGGGCGTGGGCCTGGTGGCGGCCGCGCTCTTCTCCCTGCGCGCCCGGAGCCGCGCGAAGCAGCGCCCGGGTTCGCCTCCGCCCGAGTCCCCCGCCGTTTGACGGGGGGACGCGGCCCCTACTGCTGCTTCGGCAGGACGTAGATGGCGGGCGACTGGCCCACCAGCACGCCGCCGTTGCCGTCCTCCACTTCGACGTAGAGGAAGATGGACTGGTTCGGATCACTGGGCGGCGAGGGCACCGTCCAGGTGGGCGCCGCGATGGTGGTGCTGCTGAACACGCCGGCCGGGTTCGCGGGGACCTGCGACCAGCGGTAGAAGATCTCGTCGCCGTCCTGATCCCTCGCCTCCAGCTGTAGCTGGATGACGGTGCCCTCCTCGAACCTGAGTCCCCCCGGCGTGGAGGGCGACCCGAGCGGACGCGGCCCCGCGATGATGACCGGCTGGTGGTTCGGCCCGGAGCAACCCGTGACGCCCAGACCCAATGCGAGCAAGACGAACAAGTAAGAGCGAGAACGCGGCATGGACTTCCCCCTGCAAGGAACGTCCTCCACCCTAATTCGAGCCCCCCTCTTCCGTATACCCATCCAGGGGCTTGGCTGATTCATCACCAGGCGATGAAACAGCAGGGAACGCCGCGCCAACTGTCGCGCGCCTCACACCCCGTGCGATGAGGGCACGGCGCTCCACCAACAAGCCACGGGGCCGGGCGTCAACGCCGTCCCACGCGCCGGGTGAAGAGCCGCAGCTTGTCCGCGCGCGTGAGCCGCTTGATGGCGGCCTCGCGGCGCAGGGCGGCGCTCCGGTCCTCCGCGGGCTCGCTCCACACCAGCGTCACCGGCAGCCGGGCCCGCGTGTACGCGGCGCCCTTGCCGCGGCCGTGCGTGGCCAGGCGGCGCTCCAGGTTGTTGGTGGCTCCCGTGTAGAGCGTGCCGTCGCGGCAGCGCAGCATGTACACGGTCCAGGCGGCGGGGGCGGCGGCTGACACGGTCCCCCACTCTACCGTCAGGAGCGCGCCGTCAGGAGCGCATCCGCCCTCCGGGTTCCCGGCCGTACAGGAGCGCGAGCCGCCGTCTCCTCGAACGCACCGCGTGCGTCTTGCGCACGCGCGCCATGACGTCCGACACCTGCGCCAGCGGATCCATCCGCCAGGCCGCCAGCACCTGCGCCTCGTGCACCACCCCCACCAACCCGCCCCCCGCCCCCACCACCCCCACCAGCCGCACGTGGTGCCGCTCCATCACCTTCAAGGCCCCCAGCAGTGTGTCTGTGGGAAAAACGGTGGCAATGAAGGACGACAACGCTTCCTTGAGACCCCGGCCCTGCCTCATCTCCACGACCTCCCCTCGATGGTTTCTCATTCAGTGCAACTGCCCTGCCGTTCCGTGAAAGTCCGGGTGCGACACCCCGGCAACGGCCACGGGTCGGGCGTAGACTGAGGGACGTGACACCACGACAGGCAGCGGCACCCCGGTTGAGCCGGATGGCGGACCTCTTCACCCGTGCGGTCGAGCGGGGAAAGGAGGGGCTGCTGACACTGAGCTTCAAGCCGGACGAGCTGTACCGGGTCCCCACCGACGATGGGGCGGCCATCGCGCTGGGGCGCTACCACCCGCGCGGAGAGCGCCGGTACGCGGAGCCGGTGCTGCTGTGCCATGGGCTGGGGGCCAACCGCTTCCACATGGACTTCAACGAGCAATACAGCCTGGCGCGCTACCTGGCGCGGGCGGGCTTCGAGACATGGGTCATCGAGCTGCGCGGCCGGGGGCTCGCCGGGGCGTGCGCGGACTGGAACTTCGACGACCAGGCGGAGCACGACGTGCGGACGGCCCTGCGCACGGTGCTGTCCACGGGCGCCCAGCAGGTCTTCTGGGTGGGCCACTCCAAGGGCGGCCTGATGCTCTACGCCCACCTGGCGAAGAACCCCCAGGCGCCCGTGAAGGCGGCGGTGTCCCTGGGCGCTCCGTTCACCTTCGCGGTGCAGCCGGGCCTGCGCGCCTTCGTGCAGCGGGTGGAGCCCTTGCTCAAGCTCAAGGTCATCCCCACCCGCCGCGTCACCAGCATCGCGTTCTTCGGGGCGCCGCCGGGGCCGCTCACCCGGTACATGATGCTGGCGGACAACATGGATCCGCAGGTGGTGCGCTGGGCGCTGGCCAACGTGCCGGCGGACATCGCCGGGGGCGTGGGGCGGCAGTTCGCCCGGTGGATCACCACCAGCCAGTTCACGAGCTTCGACGGCGCCTTCGACTACCGCGAACCGCTCGCCGGGGTGCGCATCCCCTTCCTGCTCATCGCCGGCAGCCGGGACCTGCTCGCGCCGCCGCTGGCGGTGGCCCGGGCGAAGGAGCACCTGGGGGGCCCGGTGAAGATGCTGGTCGCCGGGCGCGGCCACGGCTTCGCGGAGGACTACGGCCACGCGGACCTGGTGCTGGGCCGCAGGGCGCCGGACGAGATCTTCCCCCAGGTGGAGGCCTTCCTGTCCTCCAACGCCACGCCCGTCTGAGGCGCGAGCCCCGGGGCGCCGGTTGTCCGGGCCCCGACGCCGTGCTACCCGGAGGGCCGTCCCATGGGCCCATCCGTTCGCTTCCCATCCCGGCCGTGACGTCCCGCTTGAAAGCCCGGCGGCCCGGCACCACCGTGGCAGGTCCCCTGACCCCTCCCCCGAGGCCTCCGCGCATGCGTCCCGTCCCCTTCCGCGCCTCCCTGCTGTCGTGGTCCACCGCCCTGGCGTTGGGCGTGCTGGGCCTGACGGGCTGCCGGCCGCAGACCCAGGAGGGGCCGGACCCCGCGGTGGTGGCCACCGTGAACGGCGAGTCCCTCAGCCGGACGGACTTCGAACAGGAGCTGTCCCGCGAGCTGGCCACCACGGAGGGCCCCGAGCCCACGCCCGAGGAGGTGGAGCCCTTCAAGCGGGCGCTCGTGGACACGCTGGTGAAGCGGATGCTGCTCCTGCAGTCCGCCAAGCAGAACAACATCGCGGTGACGCCCGAAGAGGTGGACCGGGGCGTGCTGCGGCTGTCAGGCGACTACCCGGCGGGCAACTTCAACGAGGTGCTCGCCCAGGGGCAGCTGTCCATGGCGGAGCTGCGCGCGCGCGAGGCCAGCCGGCTCACCATCGAGAAGCTCTTCATGAACCACGTCTACTCGCGCGTGGCCGTGACGGAGGAGGAGCTGCGCGCCTACTACGCGGCGCACGAGGCGGACTTCCAGGAGCCCGAGGAGGTCCACGCGGCGCAGATGGTGGTCAAGGGGCTGGATGAGGCGCGCAAGCTCCAGGCCCAGCTGAAGGCAGGCAAGAAGTTCTCCGACCTGGCGCGGCGCTATTCACTCAGCGCGGACGCCAAGGTGGGGGGCGACCTGGGCTTCTTCCCCCGCGGACAGATGCCTCCTGCCTTCGACGAGGTGGTATTCAAGCTGGGGGTGGGGCAGGTTTCGGACGTGGTGTCCACGGAGTACGGCTACCACCTGTTCAAGGTGCTGGAGCGCAGGTCGGCGAGGAAGCGGGAGCTGGCGGAGGTGCGCGCGAAGGTGGAGGGGCGCCTGCTGGAGGCCAAGCGGGCGTCGGCGCAGGAGGCGTTCGAGAAGGACCTTCGCGACAAGGCCCAGGTGGTGGTGAACGAGGCCACGCTGCAGACCATCCGCGGGCGGCCGGCGCCGCAGGCGGCGAAGTGAAGGACTTTTCCGGAGGGCGGGCGGTTGGCCTTCCCGGTGTTTCGTTCAAGAGGGTCGTTGCGATGAAGAACCTGGTGGCGTTCCTGGCGGCGGTGATGCTCCTGGCGGGCGGTACGCGCGCCCACGCGGAGCTGGTGGACAAGGTGGCGGCGGTGGTGAACCGCGACGTCATCGCGCTGTCCGAGGTGCAGCAGCGCGCCGCGCCAGAGCTTCAGCGCGTCAACTCGGAGATCGACCCGCACAAGCGCGCCGAGGCCCGCGCGCAGCTCATGAAGACCGCGCTGGACACGCTCATCGGCGAGAAGCTGATGGAGGCGGAGGTCGCGCAGCTGGGCATCACCACCACCGACGCGGAGGTGGATGACCTGGTGCAGGACGTGCTCAAGCAGAACAACGTCAGCGACATGGCCCAGTTCGAGCAGCTGCTCGTGAACGAGGGCCTCACGCTCGCCAGCTACAGGGACATGCTGCGCAAGCGCGTGGTGCGCGACAAGCTGCTGCGCATGAAGGTGGGCCCCAAGGTGAAGGTCACCGAGGAGGACCTGAAGGCCGCCTACACCCAGTACACCCGCCTGGAGAGCGAGGACGTGGAGGTCCACGCCCGCCACATCCTGGTGCAGGTGGACGCCAAGGCCACGCCGGCGCAGGTGGCCGCCGCGAAGCAGAAGGCGGAGGGCATCGCGCAGGAGGCCCGCCGGCCGGGCATGGACTTCTCGGCCCTGGCGCGCGCGCGCAGCGAGGGCCCCAGCGCGTCGGACGGCGGCGACCTGGGCTACTTCAAGCGCGGCGTGATGGTGCCCGCGTTCGAGAAGGCCGCCTTCAGCCTCAAGCAGGGCGAGGTGAGCGAGCCCATCCGCACCAACTTCGGCTGGCACATCCTGAAGGTGGAGGAGCGCCGCAACGTGTCCGTGGCCTCCTTCGAGGAGATGAAGCCCAAGCTGGAGTCCAAGCTCCTCAACGAGAAGACGGAGAAGTTCCTGGAGCAGTACGTCCAGGAGCTGCGCTCGAAGGCCAACGTCGAAGTGAAGATGTGAGGCCCGCCCCGGTGGCCCCGGCCTCCGCGCTGCCTCGCGTGGGCATCTCGCTGGGGGACGTGTCGGGCATCGGGCCGGAGGTGACGGCCCTGGCGCTGGCGAAGCCCGCGGTGCGCCGCGCGCTGGTGCCGGTGGTGTTCGGGGACGGGCCCACGCTGGACGCCTTCCCCCTCTTCCGCCGCTTCCCGCGCGTGGCCCTGGAGGACCTGGGCCGCACCACGGGGCCGGCGGTGGTGGAGGTGACGCGCCTCGCGGAGAAGCACCGCGTGCCGGGCAAGCCGTCGCGCGAGGGCGGCCGGGCGCAGTACGCGTACGTGCGGGCCGCCATCGACGCGATGCGCGCGGGCTCGGTGGACGCGCTGTGCACCGCGCCCGTGTCGAAGGAGGAGATCTCCCGCGCGGGCATCCCCTTCATGGGCCACACGGAGGTGCTGGCGGACGCGTTCGGCGTGGACGTGTTGATGATGATGGACGGGCCGCGCGTGCGCATCGCGCTGGCGACGAACCACGTGCCCATCTCCGCGCTGCCCGGGCTGCTGACGGTGGAGAAGCTGGTGGCGCAGCTCCAGCTGCTGTCGCGCGGCCTGGAGCCGGTGGTGGGCCGCAAGCCGCGCATCGCCGTGCTGGGGCTCAACCCGCATGCGGGCGAGGGCGGGATGCTGGGGCGCGAGGAGGTGGAGGTCATCGGGCCCGCCATCCGGCGCGCGCGGACGAAGCGCGTGGATGCGCACGGGCCCTTCCCCGCCGACGGCCTGTTCGCCCGGCCCGACGAGGTGGGCGCGAACTACGACGCGGTGCTGGCCATGTACCACGACCAGGGACTCATCCCCGCCAAGGCCCTGGACTTCGAGCGCACGGTGAACGTGACGCTGGGGCTGCCAGTGCCGCGCACGTCCCCGGACCACGGCACCGCCTACGCCATCGCGGGCACCGGCACGGCGAGCTGCGTGCCGATGATGGAGGCCCTGCTCAAGGCGGCCCGGCTTTCGCGAGCCCCTGGCACAGGTGCTCGGCCAGGTCCTCGCCGTCCGCCTTCGGGTCGATGAGCTTCGCGTGCGTGCCCCGCGCCGTGGCGTCGGGGACGACGAGCACCGTGACCCGCCCCGTGGGGCAGTGACCCAGGCAGGACGCGGGGATGAGCTGCGTCCTGTCCGCCAGGCCGTGCGCCCTCAGCGCTTCGCGCACGCGGCGCGGAAGGTCCACCCCGCCCGCGTCCACCGGCAGCCGCATCAGGCAGCGGTGACACAGATGCAACTCGATGGGGTCTGGACCCTCCGTCTCCGGAGGCGCTTGCTTCGCCATGGCCCGGAGAAGATAGGCGCCGCCGGGGCGCTCAGCGCTGGAATCGCTTCGTGAGTTTTCCCAGCTGGCTCTGCATCCCAGCGGACGCCCGCTGCGTCCACTCCTCGCTGTGCATCGCGTCGGAGGTCACCGTCATCCGCACGTCCTTCCCCTGCGGATGAAACTCCACCACGGTGGAGACGGTGTACGGCGTGACGCCGGGGATGAAGTCCACCGCGTGCCGGTACGCCAGCCGGCGCTGGGGCGTCAGCTCCGTGAAGGTCCACTGCGCGGGGCTGGAGAGGGGCATGCCCGCCCTCTTCATGAAGGCGATCTGCTCCGGCGCGGTGGCGATCATGTCGTAGCGAACCAGTCCCTCGGGGCGCGCGGCGACTTCGTGGACCTTCACGGAGAAGCCCTCCGGGCCCCACCAGGACTCGATGCCATCCTTCGTCGTCCACAGCTCCCAGACCTCGTCGAGCGACGCGGTGAAGGTGCGCTCGAAGGTGAAGGTGCCGCGCTTCGGGGTCTCGGTCTCGTTCGTCATGGGGGTTCCTCCTCGGGTGGGGCCTTGCGTGTCCGACGCCTTCGCTCCAGGGCCTCGCCGAACCTGTCGAGCCGGGCCTCCCAGAGGCTCCGATACCCGGTGACCCAGGCATCGAGCTGCTGAAAGGGCTCCGGACGCAGCGAATACAGCCGCTTCGTGCCCTCCGGGCGGACCTGGACGAAGCCCGCCTCCTGGAGGATGCGCAGGTGCCGCGAGACACCGGACTGCTGGATGTCGACCCGCTCGACCAGGTCGTTCACCGCCAGCTCACCGCCCCGAAGCGCCTCGACAAGGCGCCGACGCGTGGGGTCGGCCAGGGTCTCGAAGACGTCAACATTCATTGGTATGTATATACATACCCATAGATGTTACACCTGTCCAGTCCCTTCCGTCCGTGCCCGGCGGGAGGACGGGCGGCCTAGAAGACGAAGGGGTAGCGCACGGGGGCCTCCAGGGCGGCGTGGTGCACGGGGAACTTCCAGCCGCGCACCTGGTCCTCGATGCAGCCCGCGAGCGGGGAGCCGCGCAGGGCCTCCGTCTCCATGGCCACGCCGGACACGGCGCCGGAGGTGTCCACCGACCAGCGCACCTGGAAGCGCCCGCCGTGCTCCAGCGCGGTGCCTGCCTTGAAGGCCTGGACGCAGGCGGCGATGGCGGGCTGGTTCGTGACGACGACGCTGGTGACGTCCGCGGGCGTCAGGCGCTCGCGCTCGGAGGTCGGGGCCGGCGGGATGTAGACGGTCTTCTCCTGGGGCTGCTTCGAAGCCCGGGCCTGGGAGGCCTGAGCGTCGTCGGTGAAGCCCAGCTCGCGGGCGAAGTCCTCGTCGATTTCGGACTCCGGCTGCGCGGCCTCCTCGGCCTCGGCTTCTTCGGCGGCCTGACGGGCCTGGGCCAGCTCCTCGGCGGAGAGCTCACCGCCGAAGGACAGCTCGCGGACCTCGCCGCGGTCCTCTGGCGCTTCGAGCGTCTCGGCGCGAGGGGCCGCGGCGACCTTCTTCTTCGTCGTCGGTGCGGCCGGCGTGGTGTCCGGGGCCAACGTGCGCAGTCCGGTGGTGAGGCCCGCGTTCGCCGGGCCCGCGAGTCCGGGCGCGTTGGGCGTCAGGGCCTGCGCGGCGCGCTGCGCGTCCGTCAGCGCGGGAGTGTTCACGCTGCCCGCGATGGCCTGCGCGAGGCTGGACGCGGGCTGCGTGCCGGAGCGCCCCTGCGCGTCCGCGACGCTCGCGGCACTGCCTTGCGTGAAGCTCCCGCTGACCTGCGTACCGGAGAGGGCCTGCGCGTCCGTGACGCTCGCGGTGCCTTGCGTGAGGCTCCCGCTGAGCTGCGTGCCCGTGGAGGCGGCCTGCGATCGCGGAGACGTGGCCCCCTCGAGAGACGGGGCACTCACGGGGGCGAGCAGCGCTCGCGGCGCGGACGACGTGATGGGCGCGTGTGAGCCGGTGTTCGACGTCAACCGCAGACCCGCGACGACCAGCAGGCCCGCGGTGAGCGCGCCCATCGCCACCGCGCTGACGAACGACAGCGGGCCCATGCCGAGGATGCGCGTCGAGGCGTCGGCGAAGCCGGGCAGCGGCGCTTCGGGCTCCACCGGAGCGGCATAGGGGCTCCACGGCTGCCGCGCGTAGGCCTCGGCGGGCGAGCCGGGCGCGGCCCAGGCGTTCGACCGCGGCGCGGCGTCCCACTCCGTCACCGCCCCGCACGACGCCTCATGCAGAGAGGTGGCCATCCAGCGCGTGGACGTCGTCGGTGCCTCGGCGCGCAGCCACTCGGGGATGAAGACGTTGGCCGCTTCGGCCGACAGCGTGAGCGCGGGCTCCGCGTCTTCGTTCGACGGCAGCAGCGACTCCAGCCACGACGCCTCCGTGGAGGCCAGGTCGAGCAGCGCGCCCAGGGGGCCGGACGCGGCGGACTCCGGCGCGGGGTCGGTGTCCTCCTGGGAGGGGCCGGTGAAGAGCGCGCGCTCCAGGCACGCATCCAGCTCGGCATCGAAGGTGTCGGGGTCTCGGGAGAAGTCCGACCCGCCCACCCGCGCATGCGACAGCCCATCGCCCGTCAGTAGCTCGCTCACGCCACCCTCCACGCCGCCCGTACCGCGCCAGACCGCCCATCCACCCGACCGCCAGGGAGCCGATTGTAGGAACGACCCGGGTTCGCGCTACCGCGAGCGTCGGGTCTTGAACGCTCCCGCGCGCATCTCCTCAGGGAGCGGGGCCGAAACGTACGGCCCCGCACTCCACACGGTGCGCGGATGTGCCGACAAGACCCGGCTTTCCGCTGTCCGGATCAGTAGCGCGGCGTCCCCTTCTTGGGCGCCATGGGCCAGGGCGGGGCCTGGACGCCGTTCACGCGCAGGCCCGCGTGCATGAATGACGGCGCGCCCTGGAGGAAGGCCGTCGGGAAGTTGAACGTGGGCTGGGACTGCTCATCCAGCACCTTCACCTGGTCGGGCGTGAGCTTCACGTCCAGCGCGCCCAGGTTGTTGTCCAGCTGCTCCAGCGTGCGCGCTCCCAGGATGGTGGACGCCACGCCCGGGCGGCTCTGCACCCAGGCCAGCGCCACGCGCGCCACCGTCGAGTTCTGCTCCTTCGCCACGCGCTGGAGCGCGTCGATGAGCTTGTAGGTCTTCTCGTTGAGCGACGCCTCCGCCCACGCGCCCCGGTCCGCCTTCTGCTTGCCCGCGTTCTCCCGCGTGTACTTGCCGCTGAGCACCCCGCTGCGCAGCGGCGACCACGGCGTCACGCCCATCCCCAGCTCCCGCGCCATGGGGATGAGCTCGCCCTCCACCGTGCGCTCCAGCAGCGAGTACTCGATCTGCAACGCCACCAGCGGCGCCCACCCGCGGAAGGACGCCATCACCTGCGCTTGCGCCACCTTCCACGCGGGCGTGTCGGAGAAGCCCACGTAGCGGACCTTGCCGGAGCGCACCAGGTCGTCCAGCGCCTGCATCGTCTCCTCGATGGGCGTGTTCGCGTCCCAGGCGTGCATCCAGTACAGGTCGATGTAGTCCGTCTGGAGCCTGCGCAGCGACTCCTCGCACGCCGCCATCACCGACTTGCGGCCCGCGCCACCGCCGTTTGGATCCTTCTCGAAGAGGTTGGAGAAGAACTTCGTGGCGATGACCACCCGGTCGCGCTTCGCGGGGTCCTTGCCCAGGTGGTCCCCGATGATCTTCTCCGAGTGCCCGAACGTGTACGCGTTCGCCGTGTCGATGAAGTTGCCACCGCGCTCGATGAAGCGGTCCATGATGGCGTTGGACGTCTGCACGCTGCTGCCCCAGCCCAGGTCCTCGCCGAACGTCATGGCTCCCAGGCAGAAGGGGCTGACGCGCAGGCCGGAGCGGCCCAAGGTGACGTAGTGGTCGAGCGACATGGAAGCGTTCCCCCGCGAAAAGGTGGCACGGCGCGAAAAGCGCGCGGAGCCAATCCCACACGCCCTACCGCGCCAACCCTCCTTCCCAGGGGACGTCCAAAGCCAGACACCGATTCCTCTCCATCCGCCGTCCGGCCGACACCGGCGGGCCTCAGCGGGTCCGGGGGTCCTCCAACGCGCAGCCATACACGGGCGCGTCGCCCCCTTCACCACCTTCGCGCAGCACGCGCTCCAGCGCCTCGCGCCCCGGGCTGTCACCCCTGTGGCCTCGCGCCACGGTGATGCCCCCGCTGAAGCGAAGGTGCCCGTCCGCGCCGTAGAGCACGACATGGCCGGAGGTCGTCGCGCCGAAGTGCTTCGCCTCCGAGCCATCGGGATCTCTCAGCACCGTGACGCCCGGGATGCGCGCGGCGTCACGCCACAGCTCCCCCTGCTCCCAGCCGTCCTCCAATCCCTCCGGACGCAGGAAGAGGACGAAGGCGTCCACGCGTCCGCCCACGTGCGCCATCAGCGTCTCCAGCTCCGCCACGCTCGCCCGCGTGCAGGCGCATTTCGGGTGCGCGAGCATCACCAGCACCGGGCGCCCCGGGGGACGTGAGAGCCGCGTCCCCTCCGGCCACATCGCCACCGTCGCGGGCACGGCCCCAGGGGTGCTCGCGTATCGGGCCAGCGCCACGACTCCGGCGCCGATGCCGCCCAACCACAGCGCCCCCGCGAGCACCAGCCATCCACGAGGGGAAGGGGCCTTCATGCCGCGCGACTCCTGGGACGTGTCCATCCAGCACGACGCTACTGGCATCAGCCCCCGCGACTCCCCGCCCCGCGGGCCCGGGAAGTGTCCGGGGCCCGGCAGCGCGCCAGCCATTCGGAACATGCCCGAATCCGGGATATGGAAAGTGTCCATGCGAAACCTCTTCCTTGCCCTCGTGGGCATGACGCTGGCGGTCGTGGGTTGCTCGTCGTCCCCCGAAGTGTCCGTTCCCCCGGACGAGCCCACCGTCGAGCGGGGCCCCAAGACCATCGCGGTGGATGGCGACCCCAACGGCCTCTGGTGGGACGCCGAGAGCGCGACCCTCTACATGGCCGACGACCAGAACAACCGCGTGCTGCGCTACCGCGACGGCGAGGGCATCTCGCTGGTGGCGAACCTGCCCGCGGCGCCCGCCAACGGCCCGGGCCTGGGCGCGCTGGCGCGGCTGGCGGACGGCACGCTGGTGGTGGTGCGCTTTGGCGGCGGCACCGCGGGCGACGTCGTCTACGTCCGGCCGGATGGCACCTCCGCCATCATCCCCAACCTTCCGCCCCAGCGCCGCCGCATCGGCATCACCGTCACGAAGGACGGGGAGCTGCTGGACGGCTACTTCGTGCGCAACAACAACGTGAACGTGGGCAGCGTGGCCCGGCTCACCCTGGAGGGCACCGAGCAGGAGGTCGTGGGCGCCCTGGTGAAGCCCGTGGGCGTGCTCGCGGTGGGGGACACGCTCTTCATCAGCGATCAGATCGCGGGCAAGGTGTACCGCTCGCCGCTCTCCGCGCCGTCGCAGTTGGTCGCCTTCGCCACGCTGTCCAGCCCGGACCTGCTGGCCGTGGGCCCCAACGACACGCTGCTCACCGGCAGCCGCGACGGCACCGTGCTGAGCATCCGGCAGTCGGGCGAGGTCAGCGTGATCGCGGGTGGCTTCCAGCAGCCGCACGGCCTGGCGTACGACGCGAAGAACAAGCGCCTCTTCATCGCCGACCACGACGGCACCCCGGAAGACGGCACGAACCACACGCTGCGCATCATCCCGCTCGAATGATGCGCCCCCTTCCGTTCCTCACCCTGGCCCTGCTGTCCGCGTCGGCCGCGCGCGCGGAGGGTCCCCGCATCACGCCCACGCTGGTGGGCGAGGTGGACTACCGCGTCCACGCGGACGACATCGAAGGCCACAACGGGTTCAACCTGGCGCGCTTCCGGTTGGGCGCGCGAGGCGAGCCCGTGCCCTGGCTCGCCGCCGTGGGCACCGCGGAGTGGGCGCAGGAGAAGCCCAACATCCTCGACGCCTACGTCGACCTGTTCGTCATCACGGGCCTGCGCCTGTCGCTGGGCTACGCGAAGACGCCGCTGTTCCCGCTCGCGCGCGACCAGAGCATCGAGACGCTCCCCATCCCGGAGCTGCCCCTGGTGACGCAGGCCTTCTGGCCCCGCCGCGACCTGGGCGTGGAGGCGCAGTGGACGCCCGCGACGCTGCCCCTGGAAGGCTGGCTGCGCCTGGGCAACGGCTCCGGCAGCCCGCTGGGGAATGACAACGCCCAGCCCTCCGTGGACGTGCGCCTGGACGTGCACCACCGCGGCGTGCGCGTGGGCGCGGGCGCGCACGTGGAGGACGCCTTCGACCGGCCCGGCATCGGCGGGCGGCTGCCGCAGGGCTTCCTCTTCTACCGGCCACCGCCCGTGTCCGGCTACCGCACGGTGACGGAGGCCCACGGCCGGCTCGACGCGGGCCCCGTGCGCGTGGACGTGCAGGCGGCGGCCGCGTGGGAGCACCGTTCACGCGACACGGATGGCAACCCGGCCACGCCCCGCGAGTCCCTGCCCCTGCTGCGCAGCCAGGGCCTGGGCGTGGAGGCCTCCTGGGTGGTGCGAGGCAGGCCGCGCGAAGGCGCGCAGTGGCCCCAGGCGCTCGCGGGCGTGGGTTCGGAGGGCATCCCCTCCGGCTCGCTGGAGGTCGCCGCGCGCATGGAGCGGCTGTGGCTGGGACGTGGCGCCGCGGACGTGGTGCCCGGCGGCGCCACGGGCGGCGCGGTGTCCCTGCGCTGGTGGGTGACGAGCTTCCTGGGCGTGGGGGTCGCGGGCTACGTGAACCACTACGACACCCCGCCCGTGGAAGAGCCCACGCGCGACTGGACCTATCTGGCGCTGCTGCGGACGACGGTCAGCATGCACTGACGGCCCGTCCGCGGCCAGGCACGGGCACCGCCGTCAGCGGTGGTGCTCGTGCCGCCGGTCCGCGTGGTGCTGGAGCTGGCGCCGCGCGGCCTCGAAGGCGTCGGTGACGGCCTGGTAGGCATCCGCGTGGGTCGCGAGCTGCGTCGACTCGCGGTCCGCGACGATGTCCCTGCCCGGCACGTGCAGCTCCACCCGGACGTGGAACTGATGGCCCTGCGCGTGGTGGCGGTGCGGCTCCTCCACCACCACGTTGCAGCCGGTGATGCCGTCGAAGAACTGCTCCAGCTTGTCCGCGTGGTCGCGGATGTGCTCGTTGAGGGTGTTGCTCGTCTCCATGCCCCGGTAGGTGATTCGCAGTGCGCGCTTCATCGTCCGCCTCGGCTGGGGCTCCGTCCTCCGGAGCCGTGTGGATCCAAGTCAATGCATGGGTCCGGCCAACTCGAACCCACTGGAAATACCCATAACGGCCTCGCCGTGGCGGGGCACGACGGGACACGCACCCCACCGCATCGGGGCACATTGCCTCACGGCAGCTTGCGCAGGCGGGGCAGCAGCTCCACCACCGGACGGCTCAAGTCCTCCGCGTCCAGGTACACCTGCACGGCGTGTCCCACTCCCTCCAGCGGAGCGTCGAAGTAGTTGCGCTTGGTGGGTACCACCCAGGGCAGGCCCGTGCGCGGCAGGACGAAGCTGGGCGCGTTGCCGTAGGTGAGGAAGCCGCCCGTGCGCTCACCGACCATGGGGGCTCCGGTGGCGCGGTGCAGCGCCTCGGCCCCGCTCTCCCCCGACGAAACGGAGTCGCGGTCCACCAGCACCACGATGCGCCCCGTGTACGGCGTCTTCGCGTGGCCCTCCACCCGGCCGCTGTCGAACACGGGACGCGACGGCTCTGGCGCCACGGGCCACTTCGCGCGGAGCACCTGACGCTCCGCCTTCGCCTCCGGCGTGTCCAGCCGTCCATCCACCGCCTGCCGCTGCACGCGCGTGTTCCACTCGAAGCACGGGAAGAACGCGCCGTGCATCCACACCTCGCCAGAGGCGAACCACGGCCCGCGCACCATCGCGTCCAACCATTCGTACACGTAGCCGTTGTTGCCGCCGCCGTTGCCCCGGAGGTCGAACACCAACAGCTTGTGCTTGCGGTGCTTCGGCGCGTCCGCGACGAACTGGCGCAGGCCGGCTTCGGCTTCCGGAGGGCCCGAGAAGCGGCGGATCGTGATGATGCCCACGTCGCCCTTCGGCTCGTACGTGTAGATGTCCTTCGGCTCGTACACACGCGACGGACGTGGAGGCCGGACCGCGAGGGGGATGGACGCCGCTCCACACCGCAGCGTCCGCGTGTCCCCGCCGCCTCTCGCGGACACGGTGAGCCGCTGTCCGCGAGAGCCGTCCGCCTTCAGCACCGGCGCCACCCGCAGCGTGTCCGCCTGCGCTCCCGGCACGCTGTTCGCGTCACACGACTCCAGCTCGAGCCCCGCGGGGGCGTCGGTTTGGTATTCGTGGAACGTCAGCCGGGGTTCCTCGCGGAGCAGGGTCAGCAGTCCGTGCGGACCGAAGTGGCTGTCCGGCAGCGCCTCGCGGACGGCGATGGTCGGCGCGAGCACGCCGTCCTGGAAGGACACGGTGGGCCCGGACGCAGCCACCTTCGCGCTCCAGTCCTGGAAGAAGCGATCCGGATCGAACGTGCGATGCGCGAGCAGCTCCGGCCAGCCGGAGTACGTGGTGCGCAGGAGTTGATGCAGGAAGCGCACGTCGTCCGCCAGGGCGGCGCTGTCCACGCGCGTCTCTGGCGTGGGCTTCGGTCGGCGGAAGGCCTCCTGCACCACGGGGCTGTCCGGGTCGTAGCAATACGCGGCGCCCGTGAGCCGCTGCTCCAGGTAGGGCCCATGCGACGCGGGCGGAACGGGAGCAGCGGAGGGCACAGGGGCCGTGGCCAGCAGCAAGCCCCCCATGAGCAAGGTGAAGGACATGCCCCTTCTACGGCACGGCTCTGGACCTCATTGCCTGTCCGCACGCGTCAGCGACCCACGGTGAAACAGCCTCGCACGAGAAAGACGTCCGCGTCGCCGATGAGCACCTGGGCCTCTGGCGGGGAGCGTCACGAGCGGATGCGCGACCCCACCTGCCCCGGGTCAGCCCTCGTCGGCCCGCGTCAGGTCCAGCACCGCCGCCCCGCGCACGCGCCCTTCGCGCAGGGCCTGGAGCGCCTCGTTCGCGGCGGACAGGGGAAACACCCGCACCTCCGTGCGCACGGGCACGCGCGGCGCGAGCGCCAGGAAGTCCACCGCGTCCGCGCGCGTGAGGTTCGCCACCGAGCGCACCACCCGCTCCTCCCACAGCACCGAATAGGGGAAGGACGGGATGTCGCTCATGTGGATGCCGCCGCACACCACCACGCCGCCCTTGTCCACGGCGCGCAGCGCGGCGGGCACCAGCGCGCCCACGGGGGCGAAGAGGATGGCCGCGTCCAGGGGCTCCGGCGGCGGCGTCTCCGAGCCCCCCGCCCACACCGCGCCCAGCTCCCGCGCGAAGGCCTGTCCCGTCGCGTCACCCTCGCGCGTGAAGCCATACACGTGACGTCCCTGGTGCTTCGCCACCTGGATGAGGATGTGCGCGGCGGCGCCAAAGCCATACAGCCCCAGCCGGGGCCCTTCGCCCGCCATGCGCAGGCTGCGGAAGCCGATGAGCCCCGCGCACATCAGCGGCGCGGCCTCCGCGTCGCGGTACGACGGCGGCAGCGGGAAGCAGTAGCGCGCATCCGCGACGGTGTACTCCGCGAAGCCCCCGTCGAGGTCGTAGCCCGTGAAGCGCGCCGTGTCGCAGAGGTTCTCCCGCCCCGAGAGACAGAAGCGGCAGTGCCCACAGGTCCACCCCAGCCACGGCACGCCCACGCGCGCTCCCGGAGAGAAGCCCCGCACCCGCTCGCCCGCCGTCACCACCGAGGCCACGATTTCATGGCCCGGCACCAGGGGCAGCTTCGGGCGGGGCAACTCCCCGTCCACCACGTGCAGGTCGGTGCGGCACACGGCGCAGGCGTGCACCTTCAACAACACCTGCTCCGGCCCGGGCTCCGGGATGGGCAGCGCCTCCTGCCGCAAGCGTTGCCCCGGTGCGTGGAGCACCATCGCCCGCATGGTCCCTGCCATGGCCCGCCTGCCTTCCCCCCGCGTCCCTCGCGGGTGCTGAAGACAAGCTAGTCAGTGCCAGATGACGCGGCCGCTGCCGTTGACCCGCACCTGGGTGGAGAGCGCGTGCCCGAAGAGGTCCACGCTGCCCGACGAGTCGAGCGAGACGACCACCCCGCCCCCGTCCACGAACGCGGCGACGTGCCCCGACCCCTCCGACACGATGTCCACGTCCACGGCCCTGAGCCCCTGGGCCTCGATGCCGCCGCTGCCGTCCAGCCGGGCCCCGAGCCGGTTGGTGGCCCCCGTGAGCGTCATGCGCCCGGAGCCGTCCGTGCGGGCGCGCACCTGCCTCGCCATCCCGGACCATGCCAGCGTGCCGGAGCCGGACTGGAAGAGGTCCACCCACTCCGCCAGGCCCTCGCCGGCCGCGCACAGCTCCATGCTCCCGGAGCCGCTGAGCTTCGCCTCCAGGGTGCGCACCGCGCCGCAGAAGCGCAGCGCGCCAGAGCCCTTCGCCACCAGCCTCACGTCCTCCTTCACCCGCTCGAAGCCCTCCACGCGCAGGGAGCCGGAGCCATCCTGCGTCGCGCCCACCATGCGCGGCACCTGGATGTCCACCCGCGCGGGCCCCCGCGGCGCGAACGAGCCGTCCGTCTCGATGACGAGCGTGCCGTCGGAGGACACGAAGGTGCGCACGCGGTGCTGGAGGTTCTCATCCAGGGTGACGCGCACGTCCGCGGCATCGCCCTCGCGCACCACCACGTCCAGCGAGCCCCGGTTCTCCACGACGAGGAAGTCAGGGGACTCCCGCGCCTCCGTGATGGTGTTGCCATTGCCCTGCAGATCTTCGGTGAAGTAGCAGCCGGACATCAGTCCCGCCGCGAGCACGGCCACTCCCAAGCGCTTCCACATGAGTCCCTCCCGCGATTCGAATCGGATGCCGCGTTAGAGCTGCACGCCCAGCAGCACGCCCGGCCACACGCGCACGGTGGTGCGGCCCCCATCGGAGACGCTGCGCCATTGCGGACCGATACCCAACTCCTCCCACCGGTCGCCATTGTCCCAGGTGACCAGCGTGTTGCCGGTGACACCTCCGATGAGCGCGAACCGCTTCGCCACCTGCCAGCCCGCCACCAGCCGCAGCTGACCGAGCACGTTCAGGCCGTCGCCCTCGCGAAAGAGGTTGTCGGCATGGACGGCGCTGCCCATCACGTCCAGGTCGAAGAACACCGGGCCCGCGGGGATGTGCGCGCCAAAGCCCGCGCCCCCCACGTAGCGGCGGCGGTGCGTGTCGGTGCCCGGGTTGAAGCCCACCGTCAGCAGCGTGTGGAAGTGCCGGCCCCCGAACTTCACCGCCACGTTGGTGTACGCGATGTCGCTGGCCCACAGCTGCACGTTCGCCTGGCCGTTGCCGATGAAGCTCAAGAGGCCCAGGGCCTCGCCCTCGGACTCACGGGCCACGTTGATCAACCCGAGCTGGAGCCCGGCCACCTTCCCCGCGATGTTGACGAGCCCCACCTGCGCGCCGGACACATCCCCGCCCACGTTGAGCAGCGACAACTGCGCGCCGTCCAGTTGGCGCGCGTAGTTGAGGCCCGAGGACGCCTGGAGGCCCGTGAGCGACGAGGCCACGTTGAGCCCCACCGCCGCCTGCATGCCCCTCAGTGACTCGGTCGCGATGTTCGCGCCCACCGTGAACTGGCCGCCGACACCACCCGAGCCCGCGATGTTCGCGCCCACCGAGAACTGCCCACCCGTCAGCGCGCCGCCCACCACGTTGCCGCCCACGGCGAACTGGCCCGCCCGCGCCGCGCCCCGCGCCACGTTGAGGCCGACCGAGGACTGGATGCCATCCATATCGCCCGTAGCGATGTTGGCGCCCACGGCGAACTGTCCGCCCGACGCGGCGCCCCGCGCCACGTTGACCCCGAGCGCGAGCTGCGCGCCGGACAACTCCGCGCCCACCCAGTTCGCCCCCAGCGCCATCGCCAGGCCGTCCACCCGCTTCGCATGCGTCGCGAGCATGCCCAGCGCGAACGTCGTCACCACCCGCTCCGTGGCCGCGCCGGCCGTGCTGAGGTGCGGCATCACCATCAGGACCGCGGGGACGTGGATCTCCTCCGTCTCCGAGCGCTGCTGGGCCACGGCGGTTTCCGTGGCGCGCGCCGGCTCACCGCCCGTCGTGGCCTCCACGAGGGGCGCCGGCGACAACGCGCTGGCCGGAGCCGCGACGGTCCGAGCCACGGATCCATTCGCGTCCGGGGGCGTCGCCGCTTGCGCGGAAGCAGGGCGTGAGTCCAGGACACCCGCCTCTTCCGACGACGCGGGCGCGGCGTGCGGATCCTGCGACGCTCCTGTCTTCACGGGAGCCACGCGAGGATCCGTGGCACCGCCCACCGCCTGCGACGCTTCCGCCTTCACGGGAGCCGCGCGCTGCTCCGAGGCGCCCACCACCTCCGGCGACGCTCCTGCCTTCGCGGGGGCCGCACCCTTCACGGGCGCCGCACGAGGATCCGTGGCGCCACCTACCGCCTGCGACGCTTCCGCCTTCACGGGAGCCGCGCGCTGCTCCGAGGCGCCCACCACCTCCGGCGACGCTCCCGCCTTCACAGGAGCCACTTCGGTCCGCGCCGTGACCGCGGTCCCGGCTGGGGCGGCAGTCACCACGGGCACCTCGGCTCCGGCCGTTCCCGCAGCCACCGCGACCATCACCCCGACACACACCGCGACCTTGCGCTTCATCGCCTGGACCTTCCTGCATGAATGGGATTGGGGGCCGCCAATCGGCGCCTCGCCGTCATGCCGGGGCGTCACCGCCCCTCGCGGCGAAGGGAACACCGGCGCTTCGCGGAACTGTCACCTGCCCGCCTCCCCCCAGGAAGCCCGGCATCCAGCGCCTCCGACCGCTACGCTTGCCCCGTGCGCTCCGCTCCTCCGCCCCATCCCTCACGCCCGGAGGGCCCGTCCCGCCGAGAGGTCCTGGTGGCGGGGCTCGCCCTCTCCGCGCTCGCCCAGACGCCCCCCACCCCCGGTCCCCGCATGCTCACCCGCCCCATCCCCAAGTCCGGCGAAGCGCTCCCCGTCATCGGCCTCGGCACCTGGCAGACCTTCGACGTCAGCGGCGCCGCGAACGAGCGCGCGCCCCTGGCCCAGGTCCTCCAGGCGTTCTTCGCCTCGGGCGCGCGCCTCATCGACTCGTCTCCCATGTACGGCCGCTCCGAAGCCGTCGTGGGCGAGCTCCTGAGGCAGTCCGGCCAGGACAAGACGCCCTTCCTCGCCACCAAGGTCTGGACGCGCGGCAAGGCGGAGGGCGCCGCCCAGATGCAGGCCTCCCTCCAGAAGATGGGCCACGGCCGCATGGACCTGATGCAGGTGCACAACCTGGTCGACGTGGACGTCCACCTCCCCGCGCTGCGCGAGCTGAAGGCCGCGAAGAAGCTCCGCTACATCGGCGTCACCCACTACGCGCGCAGCGCCTTCGACGACCTGGAGCGCCACATCCGGAGCAGCGCCCTGGACTTCGTGCAGCTGCCCTACTCGCTCGCGATGCGCGACGCCGAAGCGCGCCTGCTGCCCGCCGCGAAGGAGCACGGCGTCGCCGTGCTGGTGATGGAGCCCTTCGACCAGGGCAACCTCTTCCGCAAGATGAAGGGCCGCCCCCTGCCGGACTGGGCCGCGGAGTTCGACTGCACCAGCTGGGCCCAGTTCTTCCTCAAGTTCATCCTGGGCCACCCCGCCGTGAACTGCCCCCTCCCCGCCACGTCCGACCCCGCCCACCTGGAGGACAACGTGAAGGCGGGCCTGGGGCGCCTCCCGGACGAGAAGACCCGGGCGAGGATGGTGAAGCTGCTCCAGGCGTGAGCCGTCAGCCCCCCAGGTCGGGCGAGGGCGTGTACCGAAGCTCTCCGCCCGTCTCCAGCACCAGCCCGGTGCCGGGCTCCCCCGCCTCGTCGTCGCGCCCCACCTCCAGCACGCTCTCCTCCGCGTCCCACTGGCCCAGGTAGTACTCCCCGCCCGCGGCCATGCACGCGCGCCCCTCCGACACCACCGTCTCCACCACTTCCTTCTTGTCGCTGGTGAGCCGGTAGAGCGTCCACGTCTTGCCGTCCTCGCGGAAGCCCTTCACCAGGTCGGCCAGCTCCTCGTCGCGAGGGGTGCCACCCGCCGCCTCCTCGCGCTTCCACTGGCGCGGCTCCTTCGCCGGTCGCGTCTCATGCCACGCCCGCGCCAGCTCCAGCAGCTTCTGCTGGGCTGCGTCCTGGAGCGCGTGCATCGCGTCCGGCAGCTCGATCTCCTCCAACGCCAGGAGCGCCGTCTCCAGCTGCAGCGCCTTCAGGCTCCACTCGTTCCACGCGGTCTTCAGCATCCGTGTCACTCCCGGCCGTCACGCCTCGTTCCAGACACGGAGCAAGGGAGCGGACCCGGCACGCCCCCTATCACACGCCTGCCTGCCCTGGCGCCGACCCGTCAGTTCCGACGATGTCCCCTGTCCCCCCGCTGCCTAGCTTCAAGTCCCAAGGAGGCGAGCCCATGACGACGACGAAGAATCCCCAGGACGTGGTGCGGCACCTGGGCAAGCTCATCCACGGCATCCAGGTCGCGATGATGACCACCATGGACACGGACGGCAGCCTGCGCAGCCGCCCCATGTGGACCCATGAACAGGACTTCGACGGCGAGCTGTGGTTCTTCACCAACGACCACACCCACAAAGTGGACGAGTTGGAGAACGACCACCACGTCGGGCTCGCCTACTCAGACCCCGCCCGGAACCGGTATGTGTCCATCAGCGGACGCTGCCAGCTGATCCGCGACAAGGCCAAGGCCAGGGAGCTGTGGAGCCCCACCCTCAAGGCCTGGTTCCCGCAAGGGCTGGATGATCCGAACCTCGCCCTCCTGCGCGTCACCGTCGAGAAGGCCGAGTACTGGGACACACCCAACAGCAAGGCGGTCCAGCTGGTCGGCTTCGTGAAGGCCGTCCTCACCGGAGCGCGCTACCACCCGGGTGACAACCAGAAGCTCGACCGGGGCGACCCCCGCCGCCATTGATCAGCAACCCGGCGTTTCGCTCTTTCTTAAAATGCTGACGTGCGTGTCAGGGTGTGTGCTAAAGCAAGACAGCCTCGGACTTGTGGCACCCCGACCCACCCAGCACCCTTTCGAGGGAGCGCGCCGAGGCGGGCGAGACTTTTGTCCCGCAGTTGCTGTTTCTCTGACAGCGCCGTTCGTCCTGGCTTGTAGCCGGAGCCCGGCCCGGGTCATGCACCCGACCGGCGCCGTGGTACGAGCGCAGACCGCCTGCACATCACGTTGAAGTGACGAACGGTTTAGAGTATCAACCATCCGCTTTCGAGATTTTCCACCTTCCGTCCGGCAGCGTTGCCGGCGCCGGATGGGGCGGACTCGGAGACGCTCATTGGGGCGGAGCGATTTCCCGCCTTTTGAAGGAATCAGGACGATGGAGAACAAGAAGAAGGTCGCGAAGCCCGAGGGCAAGCTGGCGGTGCTCATCCCGGGCCTGGGCGCTGTGTCCACCACGCTGATGGCGGGTGTGGAGCTGGCGCGGCAGGGCAAGGGCGCCCCCATTGGCTCGCTCACGCAGATGGGCACGGCCCGTCTGGGCAAGCGCACCGACGGTCGCACCGTCAAGCTCAACGAGCTGGTTCCGTTGGCCACCCTGGAGGACGTCGTCTTCGGCGCCTGGGACATCATCAGCGAGGACGCCTATCAGGTGGCCCAGCGCTCCGGCGTGCTGAATGACAAGCACCTGGAGCAGGTGAAGCCCTTCCTGCAGGGCATCAAGCCGAAGCAGGGCGTGCATGATCCGGAGTTCGTGCGGCGCATCGCGGCCAACCACATCAAGGCCACGAAGACGCACCGCGAGAGCATCGAGGCCATCCGCCAGGACATCCGCGACTTCAAGAAGGAGCTCAACGCGAAGCGCGCCGTGATGGTGGTGTGCTCCAGCGTGGAGACCTTCCGCCCGCTGCCGGAGGCCTTCCAGTCGCTGGCCAACTTCGAGAAGGCGCTGGACGCCAACAGCCCGGACGTGAACCCGACGGCGCTGTACACCTACGCGGCCATCAAGGAAGGCGTGCCGTTCGCCAACGCGACGCCGAACGCCAGCGTGGACACGCCGGCGCTGCAGGAGCTGGCGAAGCAGGAGGGCATGCCGGTCGCGGGCCGCGACCTCAAGAGCGGCCAGACGATGATGAAGACCGTCATCGCGCCGGCGCTCAAGGCGCGCATGCTGGGCCTGGAGGGGTGGTTCTCCACCAACATCCTGGGCAACCGCGACGGCGAGGTGCTGGATGATCCCCAGGCCTTCAAGGCCAAGGAGGTCACCAAGTCGAGCGTGCTCGACACCATCCTCCAGCCGGACCTGTACCCGGAGCTGTACAACAAGTACTCGCACAAGGTGTCCATCCACTACTACCCGCCCCGCGGCGACGCGAAGGAGGGTTGGGACAACATCGACATCACCGGGTGGCTGGGCTACCCGATGCAGATCAAGGTCAACTTCCTCTGCCGCGACTCCATCCTGGCGGCGCCGCTGGTCCTGGACATCGCGCTGTTCCTGGACCTGGCGAAGCGGCTGGAGTGGCGGGGCATCCAGGAGTGGATGTCCTTCTACTTCAAGAGCCCCATGGCCCACCCGGGCCTGCCGGTGGAGCACGACCTGTTCATCCAGCTGACCAAGCTGAAGAACACGCTGCGCGTCGTCGCGGGCGAAGAGCCCATCACCCACCTGGGGCTGGACTACTACGGGGATGACCTCCCGCTCGCCCGCTAAGAACCCCTCCGCGTTCAAGTGGCTCGTCACCGTCATGGCGACGGGCCACCTCGCGCTGGTGGTCGCCACTGGCCGGGTCCGGTGGGAGCACATCGCGGCGGACCTGCTGCTGGTGGTGCTGGCGTGGGCCGGCCCCGGCCCGCGGCGGTTCCTCCGCGGTGCGTTCCCGCTGTGGCTCACCGGGATGATCCTCGACAGCCAGTCGCTGTGGCTGGGGGTGCGCGGCGCCATCCACACCGGCGACCTGTGGAACCTGGAGAAGGCCCTGTTCCCCGCCCCGGGCGGCATGAACTGGCCGGAGTGGTGGTCGCTCCACCCCCACACCGCGCTGGACCTGCTGTGTGGCTTCGCCTACGCGGCCTACATCTACGAGGTCTTCCTCGTCGTCCTCTGGTTCTTCTTCATCAAGGACCCGCGCTTCGAGAAGCTCTGCTGGGCGTTCTTCCTGGTGAACGCCATGGGCGTGGTCATCTACGTCCTCTATCCGGCGGCCCCGCCCTGGTACGTGCTGAAGTACGGGCCGGGAGTGGCGGACCTGGCGGCGCTCCCCAGCCCCGCGGGCACCGC
Organism: Corallococcus silvisoli; assembly: GCF_009909145.1. Taxonomy (NCBI): domain Bacteria; kingdom Pseudomonadati; phylum Myxococcota; class Myxococcia; order Myxococcales; family Myxococcaceae; genus Corallococcus; species Corallococcus silvisoli. The sequence continues at coordinate 251,506 of NZ_JAAAPJ010000007.1, read as the reverse complement.
GCGCTTCGACGCCTTCTTCGGCATCCACTACTTCGCCAACTTCTACGGCCGCAACCCCAACGTCTTCGGGGCCATGCCGTCGCTGCACGCGGCCTATCCGCTGATGATGGTGCTGGTCCTCTGGCACAAGGGGCCCGCCTGGCGGGTGGGCACCAGCTTGTTCGCGCTGCTCGTCGCCTTTTCCGCTGTGTACCTCACGCACCACTACGTGCTCGACGTGCTCGCGGGTGTCACCGCGGCCGTGGTGGCGTTCGTCGCGGTGAGGGCCGTATTCGCTCGACGGGACCAGGAAGCGCCGGGAGTGGCGTCCGTGTCCCTGCCGTCTGGAGGAAACACCCGTGCATGACAACGTCCTGGCCTGGCTGAGTGGAGACCTGTCCCCCTCGGCGCGCATCTGGACCGCGCTGGCGCCCGCGCTCTTCGCGGTCGCCTACTTCCTGGTGGGGCTGGTGCTCTTTTGCATCCGCTGCGCCATCAAGGGCATCCCGCGGGACGCGGAGACGCTGACGCGCGGCAAGTCGGTGCTGGTGGGCTTCTTCCTGCGCCACTACTTCTTCTGGGTCATCCAGCCGCTGTGGCGGGTGCTGCTGCGCTCGGGGCTGCCGGCCAACGCGCTGTCCATGCTGTCCGGCCTGCTCGGGGTGTCCTCGGGCGTGGCGGTGGCGGCGGGCCGCTTCGCGCTGGGCGGCTGGCTGTTCCTGCTGGCGGGCGTGCTGGACGTGATGGACGGCCGGGTGGCGCGCACCCGCAAGGAGGCCAACCCCGCGGGCGCGGCGCTGGACTCCGTGCTGGACCGCTACGTGGACTCCGCGATGTTGATGGGCCTGGCCTGGTACTACCGGGACACCTGGGTGCTGCTGCCCGCGCTGGGGGCGCTGCTGGGCTCCTCGCTGGTGCCGTACGTGCGCGCCAAGGGAGAGGGCCTGGGCGTGAGCGTGCGCGACGGCGCGATGCAGCGGCTGGAGCGGGTGCTGTTCCTGGGCGTGGGCACGGCGCTGTCGCCCATCCTGGAGGCGCTGTTCTGGCCGGAGCAGAAGCACCCCATGCACTGGCTGGCGGTGGCGGGGCTCGTGTTCGTGGCCATCCTGAGCAACGTCACGGCGGTGTCGCGCTTCCGCACGCTGGTGGCGGCGCTGACGCCGAAGAAGCCGTCGCAGCCGCGCTCGGGCATGGCGCTGTTCGGCTTCAACGCGGCGGCGGGCGCCATCGCCACCACGGTGGACTTCGTGGCGGTGCTGGGCATGGTGGAGTGGGCGAGGCTGTCGCCGGTGCTGGCCACGGTGGTGGGCTGCGTGCTGGGCGGCGTGGTGAACTACTCCATCAACCGGCTCATCACCTTCCGGAGCCACGGCGCCGTGGCGCCGCAGCTGGCGCGCTACACCCTGGTGAGCGCGACGAGCGCGCTGCTCAACGCGGGCGGCGTGGCGCTGCTCACGCTGCACCCGCAGCTGGCGTACACGCTGGGCTGGTGGGTGGTGCGCGGCGTCGTGTACTTCGCGTGGAACCTGCCCCTGCAGCGCGACTACGTGTTCAACGACGGCTCGTCGGAAGCGCTCATGGAGCAGCGGCCCCATGCGGCGTGAAGCGCGTGCCCGCTGCTTGGGGGCCCTCCTCCTGGGGGCCCTGCTGACGCTGCCGGGGGTAGCGGCGGGCGGCGTGCTGGGGTTGTCGTTCGACGCCAGCGACCGGTACGGGGAGAGCTTCACGTTCGTCGCGGACGCGGACGACGGCACCTACGTGACGGTGACCCTGTCGGTGACGAACATCGGCCCGGGGTCGCGCACGGGCATCTGCCGCGCCACGGTGCTGCGGCCGGGCAAGCCCACCTGGGCGCCCCAGTCGCGCATGGGCGCGAAGGACTGGAGCTACGCGCCGGCCACCGACACCCTCACCCTGGGCGCATGCACGGCCCGGGCGACGGACGAGGGCCTGTCGGTGGAGGTGCTGCTGGACAACGGCCGGGTGAAGCTGGAGTACGCGCGCAAGCCCTCGCCGTGGTCGCCAGAGGGCTCCGTGGTGGAGCAGGGCAAGGACCGCTACCGACACGAGGTGCTGCTGGGCGCGAGCCCCGTGAAGGTGACGCTCCAGGTGCCCAAGACGGAGGCGGTGACGCTGACGGGCGGCGGGTACGTGGACCACTCGCGCAGCACGGTGGCGCCCGCGAAGGTCGCCCGGCGCTGGGTGCGCTTCCGGGCGCTCAAGGGCCCGCAGAACGCGGTGGTGCTGGGGCGCGAGGGGCAGGACGGCGGCTATGCCCCCGTCTACGTCTGGGAGGACAAGGGGCCCGCGCTGCTGCTGGAGTCCTTCACGCTCACGCGGACCGGAGAGAAGGAGAAGAGCACCTGGCGGGCGGAGCTCACCGACCGCGACGGCAAGCCGGCGCTCACGCTCCGCGGCACCACGCTCCTGCAGCGCAGCGCGCCGGTGGAGTCGCTGGGCATGCTGGGCGGGCTGGTGCGGCCGGTGGTGGGCTCACCGGTGACGTACCTGCTGCGAGGCGTGATGGAGCGTCCAGGCAAGGCGCCGGTGGACGGGTTGATGGAAGTGACGCTGGAAGGCGAGTAGCAGGAGGCGAAGGGTCCCCGTGAGCGAGTCGCTGCTTCGGTCCGTGCATCATGTCCCCGGCGTCCGGGGGTTCGTGCGCAAGCAGGTGTTGCGGGTGGTGGCGCGCGGGGTGGAGTGGACCACCAAGCTCCCCGGCAAGCGCGCCCTCAACGTGTCCCAGGTGAATGGCTGGCTGCACGTGGGCGGCAGCGTGCCCCGCGCGCGCTACGGCGAGCTGAAGGCCCAGGGCATCACCTGCGTCATCGACCTGCGCGCGGAGCGCCGCGACGACCGCGAGGCCCTGGCGGCGCTGGGCATCGAGCTGCTGAGCCTGCCGGTGACGGACCGCTATCCGCCGTCCGTGGAGCAGCTGTCGCGGGGCGTGCGGTGGGCGCTGCCCCGGCTGGACGCGGGCGGCGTGCTGTACGCGCACTGCGAGCACGGCGTGGGCCGGGGGCCGCTGATGGGGCTCGCGGTGATGGTGGCGCGCGGCTGGGACGCGCCGGAGGCGTACCGGGCGGTGCGCCACGCGCGCTGGCAGGCGACGCTGAACGACCGGCAGCTGCGGGGACTGGCGGACTTCGTGGCCGCCTGGACGGGCGTGCCCGAGCAGGCGGCCTGAAGCCCCACCCGGCCCCTACGCCTTGGGCTGCCTCCGCTCCATCTCCAGGCGGATGCGCTCCTCCTGCGCGCGCAGCTCGGGGGTGAACTCCTTTCCGAAGTCGGCCATCTCGTAGAAGGGACGGATCTCCAGTTCGCCCTCCTCGCCGGGCATCGGATGCGGGCAGCGGCGCGCCCACTCGACGGCCTCGTCCATGGACCGGACCTGCCACACCCAGAAGCCCGCGATGAGCTCCTTCGTCTCCGCGAACGGCCCGTCGACGACGGTGCGCTGGTCCCCCGAGAACCGGATGCGCTTGCCCTTCGCGCTCGGCTGCAGGCCGTCCCCCTCGAGCATGATGCCCGCCTTGACCAGCTCCTCGTTGAAGCGGCCCATGTCGGTGAGCAGCTTCTCGCTCGGCATGACGCCCGCTTCGCTCGTCTTCGTGGCCTTCACGATCACCATGACCTTCATGTCGGGTCCTTTCGCTCGGGCGCCGTCGGCGCCAGTGGAGGGCTTCATCGAGGCGACGACCGACCCCTGACGGGATCGACACGGCCCCCAGAAAAAAATAAGGCCCCGGCTTCCACCGGGGCCCAGCCCTTCACACCCCTGTCCGCCTCACGCCTCCGGAGCGGGGTGCGGCGCCTCGCCGTCCTCCGTCGCGGGCGGCGGCGTGGCGCCGTGCTTGTTGCGCCAGCGGTCCACCAGCAGCAGCAGCGACGGGAAGCCCACCAGCACGATGACCATGTTCACCGCGAAGCCCAGGTTCGCCAGGTCGCCAATGGAGTTCAGGCCCGGGTGCTTGGCGAACACCAGCGCCAGGAAGCCGATGGCGCTGGTGAGCAGGCCGCCCGAGATGGCGCGCCCCGTCTCCGCGTAGACCGTGACGAAGTCCGCTCCGGGCTCTCCCAACCGCTCGACCAGGTGCACGCCCGCGTCCACGGTGGTGCCCACCAGCACCGGCAGCACCACGATGTTCAGGTAGTTGAACTGCAACCCCATGATGGCCATCAGGCCCACCAGCGCCGCGACGGACAAGAGCGTGGGCAGCATGCAGATGACCGCGTTGCGCAGGCTGCCCAGCGTCAGCCACATCGCCAGGAACACGCTGATGACCGCGGCGGCCAGGATGCGCGGCCCCTCCGACGACACCATGTCCAGGATGTCCGCCAGGATGAGCGCCTCACCGGCCGCGGACACCTGGCTGCCGTCCGGCATCTGGAGGTTGCGCACCTCCTTCGTGAAGCGCCGCGTGCCCAGGCCGTCCGACAGGCTCACGTTCGCGTAGACCAGCACCACGCCGCCCTTCTGGCCCGCCGCCGGCTCGAACTGGCGGCGCAGCCCCACCGGCAGGTCCTCCCGCGTGAAGGGACTGGCCGCGGTCATCCTCACCGCGCGCACCAGGTTGTCCCGCTGGTCCTTGCCCACCCGCTCCGGGTCGATGCGCGCCAGCTTCTGGTGGATGGACTGGAGCAGCGCGTGCTTCTCCTCCTGCTGCCGGGGCACCAGGTCCTCCAGCGCGCCCACGAAGTCGATGGTGGAGTCCTTGCCGTACTGCTGCTTGCGCGCCAGGAGCTGGTTCACCACCTCGCGCTCCATCCCCTCCGTGTCCGTCAACACCACCACCGGCGTCGCCGAATAGCCCAGGATGTGGTCGATGCGCCGGTCCAGCCGCACGCTCGGCAGCGACACGTCATCCAGCTTCGTGGAGTCGTAGTTGAACGTCACGCGGTACGCTTGGCTGATGAGCCCCACCAGCGCCACGCCAATGCCCACCGCCACCGCGCGGTAGCGGCGGGGCAGGAAGCGCGCCAGCAGCGCCATGGGCCCGTTCTGCCCCTGGTGCTCGCGCGGCACCCAGCCCCAGCGCGACACCAGCCCCAGGAGCGCCGGCAGGATGAGCAGGTACGACGCCACGCTCACCATCATGCCCACCGCCGCGATGACGCCGAACTCGTGGAACGCCCTGAACTCCGACCACGACAGGCTCAGGAACGTGAGCGCCGCCACCAGCGCGGAGATGAGCGCGGAGAAGCCCGTGTGCCGGAACGTCTCCCGCACCGCCTCCTCCGAGGTCATCCCCTCCGAGCGCAGCGTGCCCCAGCGCCCCAATAGATGGATGCCGTGCTCCACGCCCAGGCCGCCGAGCACCGCGGCCAGGAAGCCCGTGAGCAGGTTCACCTGCCCGTACGCGATGCCCACGAAGCCGTAGGTCCACGCCAGGCCGGCGAACACCGGCGCCATGGTCAGGCCCACCGACAGCGCGCTGCGGAAGTGGAAGATGAGGTAGGCCAGCAGCAGCACGGCGGCCAGCGTGGACGCCTGCGCCAGGTCGCCGGTGATGACGTCCTGCTGGTCGATCTTCTTCTTGAACGTGCCGGTGATGGCGGTGTGGAAGCCGGGGCCGTACTTCGACAGGTCCTGCTTCGCCAGGTAGTCCTCCACCTGCGAAATCACCTTCTTGGAGTAGCCCAGGTCCGCGGACGACCCCTTCGCCTTGAGCAGCATCACCACCATGCGCTCCTGCGGATCCAGGTAGTAGAGGCCGCCCTGGCCCGCGAGCCGCATGTTCGCGCCGCCGGTGTACTTCTTCTCGATGTCGCTGAAGTCCAACGACGGCGGGGGCGACTCCTCCAGCCGCACGAAGAGCGGGTTGGCCTGCTCCTTCTCCCACGCGAACCGCGCGTCGATGCGGTCCTGGATGGTCTTCAGGTCCGGCAGGTCCACGTAGTAGAGGCCGTGCTCCTCGAAGAACTGGCTGGGCCGCTGGGCGTTGACGAAGCGGATCTCCGACAGCGACGCCAGCTTCGGCGACATGTCATCCACGAACTGCTTGAGCTGCTCCGGCTCCGCGCCGATGCCCGCCACCACCACGTTGCCCATGCCGCCGAAGCGCGTGCGCAGCTTCTCCAGGTCCTGCACGGACTGGAACGACTTGGGCAACAGGTTCGCCAGGTCCGCGTTGAGCCGCAGGTCGCGCGCGAAGAACGTTCCCAGGCCCGTGAGGACCAGCGTCACGAACAACGCCACCCAGGGCCGCTGGTGGCTTCGGGCCGCCAGGGAGCCCATCGCCGCCTCGAACCGTCCGGACCACCGCATCTCGCTCATGGATGTGACTTCCTGCTGAAAGCCCGCCTGACCTGGCGAGGCAACCTTGAGCCCGGTCGAACCGGGCCGCCCACGCGTATATGCCCCGAGCCTCCGTGCGTCCAGGCATCGGCCCAGGGCCTCCGCCGGCTGCATGCCCGGCCCGGGAATGGGACAAATGCCCATGTATGTCGCCCCGGCGTGCGGCACGCCAGGGGATCCACCTGTCGCAAGGGCTTGAGGCATTTTGCCCCAGCGCGGGAGGCACCGGACGGGCGGCCAGGCCGTGCTCTCGCGCCGTCGTGCAGGAGGACTGCGGGATGGCCAGCTTTTGCTTCGACACGGGCCCTGCCGGGAAGCAGGCGCCTTTTGGAGGGGATGCCGCTGCGTGACCCACAGGCCGGTCGGTTCCGGAACCCGGGGCAGCAGCGCCCACGGTGATGGCCTCGGACCCTTCTTCGCCAGCGGAACGCACGTGGATGCACCGGGTGGAGCACGCGATGGGTACGCTCGCGGCGCACAACCACCGCCGTCCTGTCATCGCCCTGCTGTGCGCGCTGTTGCTCTCCGGTGTGGGGCTGCTGCTCGCGCGCAACCTGTCCCTCAACGCCAACCTGGTGGACCTGCTGCCGGAGTCGTTCGAGAGCGTGCAGGCGCTCCACACCCTGGAGCAGCGCTTCGGGGCGCTGGGGTGGGTGGTGGTGGTGGGCGAGGACGGCGACCCGGAGCAGCTCCAGCGGTTCGCGGATGACCTGGCGCCCCAACTGGAGGCCATTCCGGGCATCCGCTACGTGGAGGTCACCCGGCCCAGCAGCTTCTTCCGGAGCCATGCGCTCTACTTCCTGTCGCCAGAAGACTTGAAGGAGGTGCGGCGCCGCATCGACGCGCGCCTCACCTGGGAGAAGCAGCAGGCCAACCCGCTCTTCGTGTCGCTGGAGGACGAACCGGCGCCATCGCTGGACTTCAGCGACATCGAGAAGAAGTACGGCGGCGGCGCGGCGACGCGCATCTCCACCAACCCCAGCGACTACTACCTGGACCCCGAGGCACGGCGCGTGGTGGTGCTGGCCAAGCCCGACACGACGTCCGCGGACCTCACCTACTCCCGGAAGCTCATCGACCAGGTGGAGGGGGTGCTGAAGCAGCAGGACCTGTCGAAGTACGGGCCGCACTTCCACACCGCCATCACCGGCACCTTCCAGAAGAAGATCGATCAACAGGCGCAGATCACCCGCGACGTGGCGGTGGCCTCGGCGGTGGCCACGGCGCTGGTGTTGCTCTACCTGTTCCTGCACTTCCGCAGCGCGCTCGCGGTGGGGATGGTGCTGGCGCCGGTGGGCGCGGGCCTGGCGTGGACCTACGGCTTCGTGGGCGTGGCGTACGGGCGGGTGAACCTGCTCACCGCGTTCCTGGGCGCCATCCTGGGCGGCCTGGGCGTGGAGCACGGCATGCACCTGCTGGGGCGCTACCTCAACCTGCGCGGAGAGGGGGTGTCCTCCGAGGAGGCGACCCGCGAATCCTTCACGCACACGGGCGGCGCGGCGCTGGTGTCCGCGCTGGTGGCGGCGCTCACCTTCTTCGTGCTGGGCACGTCCCGCCTCCGAGCGTTCCGCGAGTTCGGCGTCATCGCGGGCGTGGGCATGCTGGTGCTCATCGCGGCCTATGTGCTGGTGCTGCCGGCGGCGCTGGGGCTGGTGTCCCGTCACGGCTGGAAGCCGCGCCCCTCCTCCACGGAGACGGCGGAGGCCCCGCTGGGCCGCGTCATCCTGCGCCGCCGCGCGGTGCTCACGGGGGTGTCCGTGATCATCGTGGCGGGGCTGCTCACGCAGCTGCCGCGCGTGCGCTTCGACTACAACGTCTCCTCGCTGGAGGACGAGAGCCTGGGCTCGTTCGTCCTGGACCGCGACGTCAACCGGCTCATCGGCTATTCGCAGACCCCCGTGGTGGTGCTCACCGACTCGCGCGAGGAAGAGGCGGCGGTGGTGAAGGAGCTGATGGCGCGCAAGCAGCAACTGGGCGCGGACTCCAAGGTGGACTTCGTCGCGTCGCTCCAGAGCCTCGTGCCGGCGCGGCAGCAGGAGAAGCAGGCGCTCCTGAAGGACATCGGGACGTTGTTGACGAACGTCCCGGAGAGCCAGCTGGACGTGGAGCAGCGCGAGCAGCTGGTGGAGCTGCGCCGGCAGGTGGAGGCGACGCCGTACACCGCCGCGGACCTGCCCCCCAGCGTGCGCCAGCAGTTCGAGGGCCGGGGAGGACCGGGCACCGGCTTCGTGCTGGTGTACCCGTCCGCGAACCAGTCCGACGGACAGGCCATGCGTCAACTGGCGGACGAAGTGCGCGGGGTGAAGCTGCCGGATGGCCGGCCCGCGGTGGTGGCCGGTGAGGCGCTGGTGCTCGCGGACATCCTGGACCTGGTGTCGCACGAGGCGCCGCTCATCCTGGTGGGTACGACGCTCGCGGTGCTGGTGGCGATGTGGCTGACGTTGGGCGGCCTGCGCACCGCGCTGGTGTGCCTGATGCCCACGGCGGTGTCGCTGTTCGCGCTGCTGGGGCTGATGCCGCTCATGCGGATGGAGTTCAACTACCTCAACATCCTGGTCATCCCGGTGCTCATCGGGACGACGGTGGACGCGGGGGTGCACCTGGTGACGCGGCTGGCGTCGCCGGGCAGCGACTTCGTGCAGGTGTACTCGGAGACGGGCAAGGCCATCTGCGGCGGCCTGCTCACGAGCGCGGTGGGCTTCGGCGCGCTGTTCCTCGCGGACCACCCGGGGCTCAACTCCATTGGCGCCCTGGCGAACGTGGGCTTCGGCATGAACCTGCTCATCATGTTGGTGACCTTCCCCGCGCTGCTGCTGCTGCTCTCGCTGCGCAAGCGGCGCCGCCGTGCGGTACCGCCCAAGGCCCTGGGTGAGCACCTCTTGGATGAAGGCCAGGGTCCTCACCGGCCCACGCCCACCCACTAGGCCGAGGCGCAGTCCGCCCGGCCGCACACCGGCAAGGAGCGGGACATGTCTCAGCGATGGATCTGGATGAGCCTGGCGGCGAGCGCGCTCGCCCTGGGCACCGCGAGCGCGCAGGTGGACCCCGACTCGGCGGGCGCCATCACCACCGGCCAGCCGAACCCCGGGGCCCCCGCGGGCTCCGTGCCCTCGACCACGGACACCGCGACGGGCGTCCCCGCCACCGTGCCCATCGGGAACACGGCGTCCGGCGCCAACACGGACACGGGCGGCATCGGCGCGGGCGCGGTGCTCCCGCAGCCGTACACCGCGCCGCCGTCCATCACCGGCAGCGCGTCCGACACCGTGACCGGCGCGGGCGCGGTGTTGCCCCCCAGCACGGGCAGCACGGTGCCGGGCTCCACCGGCTCCGTGGCCACCACGGGCGCGGTGCTGCCGCCGTCGTCGACCACGCAGACGGGCACCCCCACCACGGGGACGATGGGTGGCCCCCAGACCGGCACGAGCACCCTCGGGTCTCCCATCAACAACAGCAACCCTGTGACAGGTGTCACGGGCTCCATGTCCAGCACGGGCGCGGTGCTTCCTCCGGCCACCGGCACCACGGCCCCGGGAGCGGCGGGCACCACGCTGTCGCCGGACAACAACACGTCCAGCAACTCCGTGACGCCGCTCAACGGCGGCAACGTGACCAGGCCTCCCGTGGGCCCTTGAGTCCCTGAAGGGCCGCCCCCTGTCCGCCCGCCCTCGGGGCCAGGGGGCATGCCCCGGGATGGACATCCGCGGCCGTGCAACCCCGTCATCCCGTCCGCCCGCGACGTCCCCCGAGCAGGCAGGCGGAAGAGCCGTCCCTGCACACACCGCGGGGCCTGCTCACTTTCGGTCCAGCAGACAGTCAGGGCCTCTCAAGCGCTCAGACTCCTATCCGGGGGAATCACATGAAGAAGTTCCTGAAGACCCAATTGACGGTGACGGCGGTGCTCGCGGGCGCGCTGGCGCTCGGCGCGGGCTGCAAGTCGGATCAATCCGCGACGCGCGGCAATGACTCCACCATGGGTACGGACTCCACGGGCACCGGGACGGACACCACCGGGACCGGCACGACCGCGACCCCGCCGCCCAGCAACAGCGGCGGCTCCGGCTACGACACGGGCAACACGTCGCCGGACTCGCAGACGCCACCTTCGGACATGGACACCGGCGGCTCCGGCATGCCGGATGATCCGAACCTGCCCCCCAGCGACAGCGCGGCGCCGGGCACCCGCGAGGCCGAGCCGGGCGTGCACGACGGCGAGATGACCGAGCCGGGCACGGGTGGCTCCGGCACGTCCCCGGATGACAGCGCCATGCCCGAGGACGGCAGCCTGCCCAACGACTCCACCCTGGATCCGAACAACTCCGGGACGAAGGGCGGCGACATGAACACGCCGGTGCCGGACTCCACGGGCACCCTCGCGCCCAACAACGGCACCTCACGCTAGGCCCTGCCTGCCTCCGCCGTGGGCTCCACGGCGGCTGCGGGGACGTGAGCGCCCGCGACCTCCACAGGTCGCGGGCGCTTCGCTTCGCGGCGGAAGGCACGAGGCCCCGCCAACACCTGGGAACCCATGGCGTCAGCGGGGCCCTGGAGACAGCGACGGCAGGGAGGCTCAAGTCACCTTGACGCCTGGAGACCAGGGCTGGCCCACCGGCTCGATGATCAACGGGTCCCCGTTGTCACCCGGTCCATTGCCGGGCCCCCCGCCCGGGTCGAAGGTGGACGGCACGTGATGTTCGCGCGCATCGCCCTCTGTCCCGGCTTCGCGCGCGGGCGCGGGAGGCAGCCCCTCCAAGGGAATGTGCAGCACATCCTTCTTCTTGCTCATGACGAACGCCTCCTTTCGCCCTACAGGGTGGGGTGGCTCCGGGGTTTCCGCATGCCTTCAGGGAGGAAGGCGGCAGCCATGACGCTCGCTGGCATCCCCCGCGGCCGTCCCGCGCCAGACCGGGTGCCTCCCCGCCTGGATGCCCCCCGCCTCGTCACAGGCCAGGAAGAGCGCGCTCCAGGATGACAGGGAGCAGCTGGGGGCTTATCCAAAGGGGTCCAGGCTGCGCACACCCCAACCGAGAGCGTCCAACGCATGAAGCTGTTGCTGGCAGGCCGACGAGGAGCAAGCGAACCGGTGTTGGCTCCCCCGGAGGCGCCCCTGCCCTGGCTGCGAGGCGTGGAGGCCTGGTTCCAGGAGGTCGCGGAGCCGGTGCTGGAGGGCAGCCGCATCGAGGACGGCCCCCAGGACTCGCCGGTGCTGCGCCTGCGCCTGCACCCGGCGGCGGGCGAGGTGTCCCTGCTGGCGGCGAGTCAGGAACGCATCGTCGTGTCCGCGGACACCAGCGCCGCGGGCCCTGGCTACCACCGCTATCTGGTGGACCTGCTCAAGGCGCTGGGCGACCTCCACGACATCAGCTGGGCTCCGCCCGACGAGGACGTGGGCGTGGGAGACGCGACGGGCTACTTCCACGCGGGCGACGCCAGCGCGGTGGAGCCGCGGTTCCTCGGGTGGCTCCAGCAGTCAGTGGGTCAGGTGCTGCGCATGCGCAGCCTGGGCAACTCCGGCTTCGCGCTGTCCATGCGCTTCGGTCACACCTTCCAGCACCCCGGCGCGCTGCTCACGCCCCTGGGTGCCCGCGACGAGCGCTGGCTGCGCACCGTGTTCGAGGATCCGCGCCAGGGCACGGACGTGTTCCCCTGGTGGAACCCCGGCGTGGACGCGCGCGAGCGCTTCACGCGCGCGCTGTGCCGGCTGTGGACGGACATCGTCTGGCGTCCGCCGCTCCTGGAGGAGGAGCGCCAGCGCCTGCGCGACGTGGCCCGGCTGCTGGAGCAGGCGTGGCGCGAGGACCCCACGCTCCCCTACCCGTGGCGCGAGTGGCAGGAGGTGCTCGGCTACCTGGGCCAGGGAGGGACGGTGGCCGAAGAGGTCCACCGCCGCGCCCTGGAGTCGCCCGGCGTCGGGCCCTCCATCGGCTACCGGCGGGGCTCCGTGCAGGTGGCGCTCCCCGAGGGCTGGGAGATTCGCATCCCTGGCTCACTCGCCGAGACGCGCCTGGGAGACGGCAGCTGGGTGGCGCGGGACCACCGGCGCACCGTGCGCGTGCTGCCCCTGGAGGACTCCGTGGAGGAGCCGCTGGCGCCCACCAGCCCCGAGCGCCGCGCCCTGGAGCTGGAGCACCACGGCGCCCGCGTCAGTGGCCGGGCCTCCCTCCAGATGGGTCCCGGTGAATGCAGGCTGACCGCCCTGTGCCGCTCGGGCAAGCGCCGCGCCTTGTGCGTCGTCAGCTTCGACGACCCGGACGAGCAGGACTGGGCCCTGGGCACCTGGCGCTCGCTGGACCACGCCGTCGCCGCCTGATGTCCGGTTTGTTTCACCTCCTGGGGCGGCGCGAAGCGCTCCCGGGTGGACACTAGGCATGTCCGGGCGTCTTGCCGCACCACGGGGTCGCACCCACATTCCGCCGGCAGTGTCCCCACGGAATCGAGCGATACGCATGAGCGGCAAGCGGGAGATCTGGCCGGGCAAGCCCTGGCCGCGTGGCGCGACCTTCGATGGGTCGGGCACCAACTTCGCGGTCTACTCGCAGGCGGCGACGCGGGTGGAGGTCTGCCTGTTCGACAAGGCGGACCCGGCGAAGGAGATCGAACGTTTCGACCTGCCGGTGAGCACGGAGTTCGTCTGGCACGGCTACGTGCCGGACCTGGAGCCCGGGATGCTGTACGGCCTGCGCGTGCATGGCCCGTACGAGCCGGAGAAGGGGCACCGCTGCAACCCGCACAAGCTGCTGGTCGACCCCTACGCCAAGGCGCTGTACGGCGAGGTGGACTGGAAGCAGCCGGTGTTCGGCTACCCGCTGGAGCATCCGAAGAAGGACCTGATGCGCGACGAGCGCGACAGCGCCGCCGGCATGCCCAAGGGCGTGGTGGTGAGCGACTTCTTCGACTGGGGCAATGACCGGCGCCTGGACATCCCCTGGCGCAAGACGGTCATCTACGAGGCGCACGTGCGCGGGCTCACCATGCGCCACCCGGGCGTGCCGGAGCACCAGCGCGGGACGTACGCGGGCCTGGGCTCACCGGCCATCATCGAACACCTGCAGAAGCTGGGCGTCACGGCGGTGGAGCTGCTGCCGGTGCATGAGTTCGCGGACGACTCGTTCCTCAACGACAAGGGCCTGTCGAACTTCTGGGGCTACAGCACGCTCAACTACTTCAGCCCGGTGCAGCGCTACGCCAGCCGCAAGACGCCGGGCGGCGCGGTGGCGGAGTTCAAGTCGATGGTGAAGTCGCTGCACGCGGCGGGCATCGAGGTGATCCTCGACGTCGTCTACAACCACACGTGCGAGGGCAACCACCTGGGGCCCACGCTGTCGTTCAAGGGCATCGACAACGCGTCGTACTACTGGACGATGCCGGAGGCGCGGCACTACCTGGACTTCACGGGGTGCGGCAACAGCCTCAACGCCTCCAACCCGCAGACGGCGCGCTTCATCGTGGACTCGCTGCGCTACTGGGTGGAGGAGATGCACGTGGACGGGTTCCGCTTCGACCTGGCCACGGTGCTGGGCCGGACCGGCAAGGGCGGCTACGACCCGAACGCGCCCATCTTCCAGATCATCAACCAGGACCCGGTGCTGGGCCGCGTGAAGCTCATCGCGGAGCCATGGGACGTGGGGCTGGGGGGCTATCAGGTAGGCGGCTTCCCGTCGCCGTGGCACGAGTGGAACGGCAAGTACCGGGACGCGCTGCGCAGGTACTGGAAGGGCGACGAGAATCAAGCGTCGGAGGTGGGCTACCGGCTCACGGGCAGCGCGGACCTGTTCGCGGCGGCGCGCAGGCGCCCGCAGGCGTCCATCAACTTCGTCACCGCGCACGACGGCTTCACGCTGCACGACCTGGTCACGTACAGCAGCAAGCACAACGAGGCCAACGGCGAGCACAACCGCGACGGCGCGGATGACAACCAGGCGTGGAACTGCGGCGTGGAGGGAGAGACGCAGGACACCGCCATCATCGCCCTGCGCGAGCGACAGAAGCGCAACCTGCTGGCGTCGCTGTTCATGTCCAATGGCGTGCCGATGATCGTCGCGGGCGACGAGATGGGCCGCACGCAGCACGGCAACAACAACGCCTACTGCCAGGACAACGAGCTGTCGTGGGTGGACTGGGACCTGGACACGACGCGACAGGACCTCCTGGAGTTCACGCGCAAGCTCATCCACTTCCGCCACCGGCAGCCGGTGTTGCAGCGCCGCCGCTTCTTCCGGGGCGAGCACCTGTGGGAGTCCGAGCACAAGGACCTGTCGTGGTACCGCCCGGACGGCACGGAGATGGGGCCGGACGACTGGCAGAAGCCCTTCGTGCGTTCGCTGGCGTTCCTCCTGGGGGGCGACGCCATCCCCACGCCGGACGAGCGAGGCCAGCGCGTCAGCGGCGACTCGCTCTTGGTGCTGCTCAACGCGCACCACGACACGGTGGCCTTCACGGTGCCGCCGCCGGGCGAGGGCGGTGCGTGGCGACTGGAGCTGTACACGGCGGATGACCGGCGCGGCGACGAGGAGATGCGGCCCGGGAAGTTCGAGATGGCCGGGCGTTCGCTGGCGGTGTTCCGCAAGGCCGGGAGCGCGAACACGCCGTGATAGCGTGATGGCGCGGACGGTTCACGAGAGGCGTGGCATGGCGGACGAAGGGGACGGCGGTGGATCCGGGACACGGTCCAGTGGATCCGCCGTCGCGCGGGTGTACGGGGAGATCGCCGCCGCCTACGAAGTGCTCTACCCGTCCTTGCACCGCTACGGGGACCGCGTGGAGCGCTTCCTCGCGGACACCGTGAAGCCGGGCATGCGCGTGCTGGACGTGGGCTGTGGCCCGGGTCCGCACACGCGCGGGCTGGACGCGTCCGTGGACGTGGTGGGCCTGGACCTGGCGCCGGAGATGCTGGAGCTGGCGCGGCGCGCGCGGCCCTCCGGCACGTGGCGTGTGCACGGCTACCTGGATCCGGTGCCCGAGGAGCTGGGCCTCTTCGACGTGGCGCTGGCCATTGGCTGCCTGGACTTCTGTGACGACCTGCCGCGCGTACTGGGGCATCTGTCGCGGGCGCTGAAGCCGGGCGGACGGATGTTGTTCACGGTGCTGGAGCGCCGCCAGGGGCTGGAGGGGCACGAGGAGGCCACGCGCACGGTGGGCACCGCGGACACGGAGGTGACGCTGCACCTGTGGTCCGCGGCGGAGACGGCGCGCGCGCTGGATGCGGCCGGGCTGCGCACGGACCTCTACCTGCATGCGCCTGGATGGGAGCTGCTCGCGGAGGAGCGCACCATGTGGTTCGGCTGGTGGTACGTGACGCGGGGCTGAGGCGCGCTGTCAGGATTGTTCGCGCGTTCCGTCTGCTGGCCCCGTCGGCAGCTTCAGGGGGCGCACGGGGTTGTCCCGAGGCGTCCGGTTCCACGCGAGGGCGCTCTGCGCCGGTGCATGGGCTCGGACGTTCCTCACGGCCATCACGCCCATGTGTTCCTACCTCCATCGAAGGCCGTACCGGTCGCGCGCCACCGCGAGGCGCGCAACGGATGCCCACTCCGGGCGCACACGAACTAGCTCAACGGTAGAGCACGAGATTCTCCATCTCGGTGTCGAAGGTTCGAATCCTTCGTTCGCCGGGACCCCGTCGTTCCGCTGGTGTCAACGCGAGTCCACCGCGTCCTCCTTCCCCTCGCCGCATCCTGGCCGGTCGCCAGGGCCTCTGGAGGCTTCCGTGCTGCTCGCGGAACGCCCTGGTCGCCGTCCGTGACCGGCATCCGGTGCGAACGCTCGGGTCGCGGGGCACGGCCCGGACGGTCTGTTCGCGGGAAACGCCCGTGGGCGGCGGGGTCCCTTTTTCCAGCCTCCGGTTCTTCTCAACTTTTCGCGGGTCCCTCCCCTGATGCGGGGAGGTCACAGAGGTGACGTGTCATGGGTATCGGTCGGGTCGAAGTGGCGCAGAACGAGCGGTTGTTCGTGGTCGTGAACGGGCGGGCGGAGCAGTACCTGGGGCCGGGACGGCACTGGGTGGTGCGACCGTTCCAGCACGTGCGCTACGAGCGCGTGTCGTTGGAGCCCGCGCTGACCCGGCTGGACGAAGCGAAGCTGGCGCTGGTGCCAGAGAAGGACCTCCAGGTGGTGGAGCTGGGCGCGGACGAGCGAGCCATCCTCTTCCACCACGGCCAGCCGCTGCGGTGGCTGGGCCGGGGTCAGCATCAGGTGTGGACGGCGCAGCGGCTGCCCGGTCGTACCGGTCGGCCCGAGACGCCGACCGTGCAGGTGGAGCGCGTGGACGTGTCCGGAGTGGCGACGAAGCCGCCCCGCGACGAGGTGCGCGCGCTCCTTCCGGCCAGTGACTACGTGGAGACCACCGCGACGGAGGGCACCGTGGCGCTGCGCTTCGTCGACGGCGTGCTGGATGCCGTGCTGCCGCCGGGCCGTCATGCGGCGTGGACCGTCGCGCACAAGGTGCAGTTCGCGGTCATCGACCTGCGCGAGAAGCTGCTCCACGTCACCGGCCAGGAGGTGATGACGAAGGACCGCGTGACGCTGCGGCTCAACCTGTCCGCCGCGTACCGGGTCGTGGACGCGCGCCGGCTCGCGGTGGTGGCGCGCGCGCCGGATGAAATCCTCTACCTGGCGATGCAGCTGGCGGCGCGAGAGGCCGTGTCCACGCGCACGCTGGATGAGCTGCTGGCGGCGCGAGAGGCCGTGTCGGAGGAGCTGTTCGGGCAGGTGAAGGCGGGAGCGGAGAAGGTGGGCCTGGAGCTGCTGCGCTTCGGCATCAAGGACGTGGTGCTGCCCAAGGAGATGAAGGACCTGCTCAACCGGGTCATCCAGGCGCAGAAGGAAGCGGAGGCCAACGTCATCCTGCGGCGCGAGGAGACGGCGGCGACGCGCTCCATGGCACAGACGGCGAAGGTGCTGGCGGAGAACCCGCTGCTCGTGCGGCTCAAGGAGCTGGAGGCGTACAAGGACCTCGCCGCGAAGGTGGGTCAGGTCCACCTGGTGCTGGGCGAGGGCGCGGTGCCCACGCTCCAGCTCAAGTCCAGCTGAGCACGGCCGTGTGGCCGCACAGCCACACGCACCGTGTCCCGAGCGCCTGCGTCCGAGGGTTCCCGAGGGGAACGGGGTTGGCCCGGGGGCTGCAATGTCCCCGGGCACACCCTGAAACCAAGGTTCCCGACCATGCGAGTCACGCTCGCCACGCTCTTCGTCTGTCTGCTGGCCCTGCCGGCCTTCGCCCAACCCAGTCCTGACTGCCCTCCCGTCGCGTCGCCCACCGCCGGCGTGGCCCAGGGCACGCTCGTGGCGCGCCTCCGCCCGCGGGACAGCACCGCGTGCCCCGACGCCGAGGTCCGCACCTTCAGCCTCAAGCGCACGGAGGTGGACGCGGAGGTCAGCGGCTTCCTCGCGTCCGTCACCGTGACGCAGGTGTTCGAGAACCCCTACACCTCGCCGCTCGAAGCGCTCTACGTCTTCCCGCTGCCGGAGCTGGCCGCGGTGGATGGCATGGAGCTGCACATCGGCGAGCGCATCATCCAGGGCGTCATCCAGACGCGCGAGCAGGCCCGCGACACCTACGAGCGCGCCAAGGCCGAAGGCAAGACGGCCGCGCTGCTCGACCAGGAGCGCCCCAACGTCTTCACCCAGTCCGTCGCCAACATCCTCCCCGGTGAGACGATCCGCGTGCGCATCCACTACGTGGAGCGCCTCACCTACGACGCGGGCACCTACCGCTTCAGCTTCCCCATGGTCGTCGGCCCCCGCTTCATCGGCGGCGCTCCCCTGCCCACGCGCCAGGGCGAAGGCGTGGAGCCCGACACCACCACCGTCCCCGACGCCAGCCGCATCACGCCCCCGGTGCTGAGCGACGTGCGCAGCGGCCATGACATCCAGCTCACCGTGCGCCTGGACGCGGGCCTCCCGGTCCACTCGCTGCGCTCCACCACCCATCGCGTGGACGTGACTCGCGAAGGCCCGTCCCGCGCCAGGGTCAGCCTGGGCCGCGACGACCGCATCCCCAACAAGGACTTCACGCTGGAGTACGTCGTCGCGGACGCGCTCATCCGCCCCGCCGTCCTCATGCACCGCGACCCCGGCGCGGACCACGGCTACTTCCTGGTGATGCTCAACCCGCAGCTCGCCCCCACGCAGAAGGAGATCGTCCCGCGCGAGCTCTACATGGTGCTGGACACGTCCTGCTCGCAGTCCGGCCTCGCCATCGAGAAGTCCAAGGCCATCACCCGGGAGGTGCTCAACCACCTGATGCCCGAGGACACCTTCCAGGTCCTCAACTTCGACACGCAGGTCACCAAGTTCGCGCCCACCGCCGTCCCCGCCACGCCGGAGAACATCCAGAACGCCCTGCCCTACGTCGCCAACTTCTGGGGCGGTGGCGGCACCGACGTGCGCATCGCCGCCCAGGAGGCCATGGTGCCCCCCAACGACCCGGCGCGCCTGCGCATGGTGCTCTTCATGACGGACGGCCTCATCGGCGGCGACGAGAGCGTCCTCTCCACGCTCCAGTCCCACCTGCGCGAGGAGACGCGCATCTTCTCCGCGGGCGTGGGCTCCAGCGTGAACCGCTACCTCATCACCAAGATGGGCGAAGTGGGCCGGGGTGCCTCCACCCTCGTCAACCTCAACCGCCCCGAGGAAGACGTCGCCCGTGAGTTCGAGCAGCGCATGCGCGGCCCCGTGCTCACCTCGCTCGCGGTGGACACCGACGGCCTCCCCGTCAGCGACGTGTACCCCAAGTCCGTGCCGGACCTCTTCTCCGGCCAGCCCCTGTTCCTCGTGGGCAAGTTCACCGGCACCGGTGACGGCCTGCTCCGCATCTCCGGCCGCGTGCGCGGCGAGGTCCGCCACTTCGACGTGCCCATGCACTTCCCGGAGGTGGCCCCGGAGCACGACGCCCTCAAGAGCCTCTGGGCCCGCCAGCGCATCGAGGCGCTCACCGTGGAGGGCTACCGCGGCGAGACGCCGGAGGTCGTGCAGGGCATCACCCAGACCGCGCTCCAGTACCACCTGATGAGCCGCTACACGTCCTTCGTCGCGGTGGAGCAGGTCGCCCGCACGGACGCCAACGGCGAGACGGTGCGCGAGAGGGTCCCCGTGCAGCTGCCCGACGGCATGGTCGCGGGCACCCTCAGCCGCGAGGAGATTCCCCCCGGCGACCCCATCATCTCCGTGCGCGCCCCGCGCAACGCCCGCCGGGTCACGGCCTACTTCCCCTTCGGCCTGGTGAAGCCGCTCACGTTCGACTCGCTGACCCGCGCCTGGCGCGGCCGCTTCCTGGTCCCGCTGGGCATCGAGGACGGCTACTACACCGTGTTCATCATCGCGGAGCTCGCCGACGGCCGCGTGGAGCGCAGCGAGGTGCGCTACCGCCTGGACTCGAAGGGCAACGACTTCGACGCCGTCCTCTCCCAGAAGGAGCTGACCCCCGGCGACACCCTCACGCTGGACGTGGACGCGGTGGAGGCCACGCAGGAGGTCAGCGTGTACGGCGAGCTGTTCGGCGAGGACCAGCACCTGCTCGACACCCAGGACGGCCTGCGCTTCACGAAGTCGCTGGTCATCCCCGCGGGCACTCCCGCCGGCATGTACGAGCTGGTCTTCGTCGCTCGCGACGCCGCCGGCAACCGCTTCGAACGCCGTGAGACGCTGCGCGTCATCCACTCGCGGCGCGACTGACTGGTGAATCAATCTCGGGTACCCTGACGGTCCGCTTCGGCCCCGTGCCTTCACCGGCGCGGGGCCGTCTCTCTTGCGCTGGCCGTGAGGAGTCTTCCGATGTCGTCGTCGTCCCTGCACTACACGCCCAACCTCCGCGATATTGAGTTCAACCTCTTCGAGTTCCTGGACATCGGCCGCACGTCGCTGGGCAAGGCGCCCTTCGGGGACCTGGACGAGACGGCGGCGCGGCAGACGCTGGAGACGTTCTCCCAGCTGTGCACGCAGGAGCTGGCGAAGAGCTTCGACGAGTCCGAGCACAACCCGCCCACGCTGGTGAACGGCGAGGTGAAGCTGCCCCCCGGCCTCAAGGCGGCGATGGGGGCCTACTACGACACGGGCATGCACCTGCTGGAGCAGCCCGCGCACCTGGGCGGCCTGGGCGCGCCGCCGTCGCTGGTGTGGGCGGCGTTCGAGCTGCTGCTGGGCTCCAACCCCGCGCTGGCCTTCTTCACGCTGGGCAACCTGCTGGCGCGAGTCATCGACAAGCTGGGCACGGATCCTCAGAAGAAGCGCTTCCTGCCGCACCTGGTGGAGCGCCGCTGGAGCGGATCCATGGTGCTCACGGAGCCGGACGCCGGCAGCGACGTGGGCGCCGCGCGCACCAAGGCGCGGCACGTGGACGGCGACGTCTGGGAGATTGAAGGCGTCAAGCGCTTCATCACCAACGGCGAGTCGGACATCGCGGAGAACATCATCCACATGGTGCTGGCGCGTCCGGAGGGCGCGGCGCCGGGCACCAAGGGCCTGTCGCTGTTCGTGGTGCCCAAGTTCTGGGTGAACGAGGACGGCAGCCTGGGCGCGCACAACAACGTGGTGTGCACCAAGCTGGAGAAGAAGATGGGCCTGAAGGGGTCCGTCACGTGCGAGCTGACGTTCGGCGACGGCAAGCCCACGCGCGGCCTGCTGCTGGGCGAGGTGCACGACGGCATCCGGCAGATGTTCCACATCATCGAGAACGCGCGCATGGCGGTGGGCCTCAAGTCCATGGCCGCGCTGTCCGCGGGCTACTTCCGCGCGCTGGCGTTCGCGAAGGAGCGGCAGCAGGGCAGCGACCTGGCGAAGGCGCGCGACAAGACGGCGCCGCGCGTGACCATCCTCCAGCACCCGGACGTGCGCCGCATGCTGATGGCGCAGAAGGCGCACGCGGAGGGCATGCGCGCGCTGGCCCTGTTCACCGCGTCCGTGCAGGACCAGGTGGAGCTGCAGGGCGGCCACCGCTCCACCGCGTCCGGCGAGGCGGACGTGCTCAACGACATGCTGCTGCCGCTGGTGAAGGGGTACTGCTCGGAGAAGGCGTACGAGCTGCTGTCCCTGTCGCTCCAGGTGCATGGCGGCTCGGGCTTCCTCACGGACTACCCGGTGGAGCAGTACATCCGGGACCAGAAGATCGACTCGCTCTACGAGGGCACCACGCACATCCAGGCCCTGGACCTGCTGATGCGCAAGGTGGCGCGCGACGGCGGCGCGACGCTGCAGGGGCTGCTCGGGCGCATCCGTGAGACGGCGGAGGGCGACGAGGGCGGAGCGGACCTGAAGACCGAGCGCGCCGCGCTGGCGGAGGCGCTGGGGCACCTGGAGACGCTGCTCGGCACGCTGATGGGCAAGCTGGGCGAGTCCGTCTACCACGTGGGCTTCCAGGGCAACCGCGTGCTGTTCGCCGTGGCGGAGGTGGTCATCGGCTGGCTGCTGGTGCGCCACGCGGCCGTGGCGCTGGACCGGATGAAGGCGAACCCCGGCGACAAGGCGTTCTATGCCGGCAAGGTGGCCAGCGCCCGCTGGTACTGCCACGAGGTGCTGCCCGGCATCGCCCACGCGGCGCGCATGGTGGAGCACGGCAACCTGGACCTGATGGACCTGCCGGAAGAGTCGTTCTAGGCCCACGCCACCGGCCAGCGGCCCCGCACCCGGCCGCTGGCCCCTGGCCACACATGTGGCTGGGGTGAGACACGCGGCGCGGCCCGGCCCGGCGCTCCGAGGGGCGGAGGGCTGGCCCGGGGTTCGCAATGGGGGTGGGGCATGATGCTCTCCACCCTCACGGCCCTGGCGCTCGCGGCCACCGTCACCAACACCGAGGCCGTGCACGACCTGGAGCCGTTCGGCGGCCACGTCGTCGCGTGCACCGAAGGCGGCCTGGAGCTGTTCACGCCCGCGGGCCGCGCCGTCCGCGTGCTCACCGTCGAGGACGGTCTCCCCAGCCACTTCTGCCGCGCGCTGGAGTCCACGGGCGACCGGCTCTTCGTGGCCACGGACGAGGGGCTTGTGTCATTGGACACCGGCTTCCGAGTGACGCCCGTGCTGGACGTGCGCTGGCAGGCCCTGCCTCCCGCCGAGGACGCGAGCACCCCGGACTACGTGAGCCGGCTGGAGTCCCTGGCCGCCGTGCTGACTCCGGGCGCGACGTACACCGCGTTCTCCCCCCGCTTCGCGGGCACCGCGGAGGGACGGCTGTTCGAGCTGGGCACCTCGCGGGCGTGGTCACTGCCCGGGCCAGTGCGCTTCATCTCCGACACGCTCGACGGCGTGGACGTGGGCACCAGCGAGGGAGCGTTCTCCATCGACTCGCGAGGACGGCTGAGCGCCGTGGGCAACGTGCCCACCGGGCCCCTGTCCTTCGCCGTGACCGAGCAGGGCGTGCGCATCGTGGGGAGCACCGGCGACGTGCGCGCGTGGGGCGCGCCCGGCTCCGCCGAGGCCCTGCGCGTTCCCGAGGGCATCGCCGTGCCGAGTGCGGAAGCGACGAGCGCCCATGCGGGCACCGCCGCGCCGGGCGCGGGAGCGACGAGCGCCCCTGCCAGCACCGCCGCGCCGGGCGCGGGAGCGACGAGCGCCCCTGCCAGCACCGCCATGCCGCGCGCGACCCACGCGGGCCCCGTCGAAAACGCGGCCGTTCCGGCCGGCGCCACCGTGCTCAAGGCGGACTGGGCGGGCACCCGGGCCTCGGGCGTGTTCCTGCGGGAGAAGAAGGGCTGGCGCCGCGTCACGCCCACCGGACAGCTCTGCGGCAATCACATCACCGCGCTCGCGCGCCACCAGGGACGGCTCGTCGTGGGGACGTTCGACCGGGGCGTGTGCTGGCAGCTCGAGGACGGCCGGTGGCGCACCACCCGCGCGCCCTCGCTTCCCAGCGACCAGGTGTTGGGCCTCACCAGCGATGGGCAGAACCTCTACGTCGCCACCACCTACGGCCTGGGCCTCCACGACGGAAAGAGCTGGTCGCGGCTGTCGTACGGCGCCCGCAACCCCGTGGCCCTGGCCAAGCTCTCCGTGCTCGGCGTGTCCCAGATGGAGGGCGGCATGGCGCTCGTGGATGGACGCGGCGTGTCCCTCGTCACGCCCGACGGCTCGCCCCTGTCCCTGGTGAAGCGGCTGCCCCTGCCCGAGGGCTGGAGCAAGCACGCCTCCGTCGGCGAGGGCGCCGGCCGCTTCCTGTGGATGGGCAGCGAGGACCGGGGCCTGCTGCGCTGGAACGGCGAGCGCTGGCAGCGCTTCCACGACGGGCGCGACCTCACCGACAACTGGATCACCACGCTGTCCACCGACGCGGAGGGGCGCGCCATCGCGGGCACCTGCCAGGATGGCTTCAACTACTTCGACGGCGCGAAGTGGACGCGCGTGCGCGCCGCGCCCGGCCTGCCCTCGTCCGCCATCGTCTCCACCGCGCTCGTGCCCGGCGGGGCGCTGGTGGGCACGCTGCTCGGCGCGTCCTACTTCGACGCGGGCACCGGTGAAGTGCGTGCCCTGCCGGGACTCGCGGATCCGCGCGTGTACGCGGTCCTCCCGGAGGGAGACTCCGCCCTCTTCGGCACCGAGGGCGGCCTGTCCACCATGGCCTGGAAGCCCGCGCCCGCCCTCAGCCGGCGCTGAAGCCCTCAGGCCGGCTTCGGGGCCTTCGCGCGCGCCGCCAGCTCACGCTCCACGTACAGCCGCAGGATGTGCATGAAGTCCTGCGCGTTCGTCACCACGCCGAACGCCTGGTGCGTGCCCCGGTCCTTCAGCTTGCTCACCACGAACTCGGACGAGTCCACGCAGATGGTGGGCAGCTCCCGCAGGCCGCCGCCCTCCTCCGTCACGAACGCCGGCAGCATGTTCCCCGTCGCGATGGCGTGCAGCGCCGTGGCCACGAGCACCGCCATCGTCGCCTTCACCGCGTGCCGGCGCATCGCGTCCTGCGCCGCCAGGTTGTCCGTCACCACGTCCGGCAGCGGCCCGTCATCCCGGATGGAGCCCGTCAGCACGAAGGGCACGCGGTGCACCACGCACGCATGCATGATGCCGTTGGTGATGATGCCCGCCTCCACCGCCTTCGCGATGGAGCCCGCCTGCCGCACCCGGTTGATGGCGCGCATGTGCAGCCCGTGCCCACCGGACGTCGCCTCGCCCGCGCCGCTCATCCCCAGCGTGGTGCCGTAGATGGACGCCTCGATGTCGTGCACCGCCACCGCGTTGCCCGCGAGCAGCGCCCCCACGAAGCCGTTCTCCACGAACCACGTCATGTCCGCGCGCGCTCGCGAGTGCACCAGCGCCGGCCCCGTCACCCAGATGGGATAGCCGCCGCGCTCCCGCTCCTCCACCAGCAGCCGCGCCATGTGCCCATAGTCGATGGGCTTCTCGCGCGACACCTCGCTCGTCATGAACTTGAACTCGCCGTCCCCGCCCTCCGCCAGGTACGCCATGTTCACGTAGACGCCCTCGCTGCCGTCCTCCGCGCGCCCCACCACCACCCGCTCCCCCGCGCGCACCCGCCGGCCCTCGCGCACCCACAGCTCCCCCTGCGCGTCCAACACCAGCGCGCCGTCCATGCGCGGCTCGCGCGGCATCCGCCACCGCCCGTCCACCCGCACGTATGTGGGCAGGTTCGTCGTCGTGAAGAAGCCCTCCGGCAGCACGCCGTCCGCTGGCGCCGGGGTGAAGCGTGCGTCGGGGAAGCCGCCAAACCGCGCCGCCGTGAAGTCGGGATGAGCAATGGTCGTCACCCCGCCACCATGCGCGGGGCCCCCACCCGGTTCAAGCGCCCCGCGCCCACCAGAGCCCCCCACCCCCATCAACCGTTCTCCTTGAACCCATTTCCCTGGGATGTTTCCGCCGCCCCGGGCCCTCCCACCGGGAAAATGCCCCCGCAACCGCGGCGCGAAGCCCGGGTTCATCTCCCCAAGGACGATGCGCCGGCACTGACGCCAGCGCGAATCGAGGAGGAAGCTCCATGAAGCGCGACGGACTGGGCATGCTCGCGGCGGTGGTGGGACTGATGGTGGCGCTGCCGGCCGTGGCCGCGGAGGCGGACCGGCGCTAGGTGAACCAGCAGCAGCGCATCAACCAGGGCGTGCGCAGCGGGGAGCTCACGGGCCGCGAGGCCGCGCGCCTGGAGCACCAGCACCGCGCCATCCAGCGGGAGATTCGCCGCGACCGCAGGGATGACGGCCACCTGGATGCCGCCGAGCGCGCCCGCATCGACGCGAAGCAGGACGCCCTCAGCCGCCGCATCGCCTGGCAGAAGCACGACGGCCAGAGCCGCTAGGAAATCCCGCTGGAAATTGCGCACCGCGCCATCCACCCCGAGCGGCCCCCGGGGCGGTCCTGGCGCCGGTGCGCGGCCCTTTCATGACGGGGGATCCGCCCCGGGTGCGTTCCTCGCCGGGATGTATGTGCCTGGAGTGAAAAGGAGGCAGGAGACGCAACCTGGGTTCTTGAATACCGAGAATGGAAACAATCGCAGCCGGTGACCTCGGTCGGGTCGCTGCTCCCTTCTTGGAGCCCTCCATGAGCTACCGCATCCAATCTGGCGACACCCTCTCCGCGCTGGCCCAGCGCTATGGCACCTCCGTGGGCGAGCTGATGAAGGCCAACCCGGAGATCCAGAACCCGGACCTCATCTACACCGGGCGCACCCTGAACATCCCCGGCTCCCGGGACAGCTTCGAGGCCGGCACCTCCGGCTCGCGGGGCGGCGGTTCGCAGGGCTTCCGTGGCGCGGGGGACGTGACGGCGCCTCCGGGCGGCGCGGGTCCGGGCACGCGCGGCCCTGGCGGCAGCCCCTTCGACATCGCGGTGTCGCACCTGGGCAAGAACGCGGGCTCGCTGAAGTACGAGAGCAGCGGCGTGGGCGCGGACATGGAGGACTGGGTCCCCAACAACGTCAACTGCGCCAACTTCGTGTCCGCGTGCCTGGAGCAGGCGGGGCAGATCAAGGACAGCCAGCACAGCGCCTCCGTGATGACCCTCCAGGGGAACCTGGACCGCGACCCGAACTTCCAGCGCGTGGACCTGAAGAACGCGAAGCCGGGCGACGTCGTCTGCATGAAGGTGGGCAGCGGCGAGCATGTGGTGATGTTCGCGGGCTGGAAGGACGGCAAGGCCCAGTTCATCGGCTCCAACAACGTGAACGCCGACGGGTCTCAGCGCATCTCCTACTCGTCGTCGAACTACCCCATCATGTCCGTGCACCAGTACCGGGGCTGAACCGGGGGCGTCACCTGCCCTCCAAGGCAACGGGAATGAGGCGGGCCGCACACTGCCCACCGCCTTTCGTCCAGGGTTGGACGTTCATGGCGCTCGGGGGGTTTGCGGACGGGGGCGGACGGGAGGAGGCTTCCGTCCGCCATGCGAAGCCTCATCCTCCTCGTGGAAGACCATGTCGACAGCCGTGAGATGCTGGAGGAGTTCCTCACGCTGGAGGGCTTCGCGGTGGAAGTCGCCGGGAACGGCCTGCACGCGTGGGAGCGCCTTCGCCGCCAGCCGCTGCCGGACGTGATGCTGCTGGACCTGATGATGCCGGTGATGAGCGGCTGGGAGCTGATGGAGCGCGTGCAGAAGGAGCCGCGCCTCGCGGACCTGCCCGTCATCGTCGTGTCGGGCGCGGGCGCCACCCGGCCCGTGCCCCAGGGCATCCGGGCGTCCATCCCGAAGCCCCTGGACCTGGACGACCTGATGCGCGCGCTGGAGCCCTTCCGCTCCCAGTCGGAGTTAGCCGCCGCCTACTAGGACGCGGTGCGCGGCAGCAGGACGCGGAAGACGGTGCCCTCCGACGCGCGCGAGCGCACCTCGATGCGGCCACCGTGGCCCTTCACCACCTGCTCGACGATGTAGAGCCCCAGGCCCAGGCCCCCGTGCGTGCTGCCGCCGCCGCGACGGAAGGGGTCGAACAGGTGCGGCAGCAGCTCCGGCGGGATGGGCTCTCCGCCGTTGTGCACCTCCAGCACCACGAACGCGTCCGCGTCCGTCAGCGTGAAGCGCACCGGTGAGTCCGGCGGGCTGTACTGGAGCGCGTTGCCCCCCAGGTTGCTCACCACCTGCAGCAGCCGCTCCGCGTCCCAGGCCCCCTCGTAGCGGCCCGGCCCCACGTTGAGCGCGAGCGAGCGCTCGGGCCACGCCGCCTCCAGCTCCTCCACCGCCTGGCGCACCACGGAGCGCACGTCGCCGGACACCCGCTCGATGGGGATGCCGCCGC
This sequence comes from Corallococcus silvisoli, assembly GCF_009909145.1. Classification (NCBI taxonomy): domain Bacteria; kingdom Pseudomonadati; phylum Myxococcota; class Myxococcia; order Myxococcales; family Myxococcaceae; genus Corallococcus; species Corallococcus silvisoli. Next base: position 224,075 of record NZ_JAAAPJ010000007.1, on the reverse strand, counting down.
CCAGCCGGCCGCGGGTGAAGTCGAGCAGCTCCGAGATCATCCGCGCCATCCGCTCACCGGAGCGGGCGATGCGGGACACCGCCTTGCGGTCGCGCTCCTGGAGCGCGTCACCGTGCAAGAGCCGGGTGACGGACAACTGGATGGCGTTGAGGGGGTTGCGCAGGTCGTGGCTGACGATGGCGATGAGGCGCTCGCCGAACTGCGCCGCTTCCCGCGCCGCCTCCTCCGCGCGCCGCCGCTCGGTGACGTCCACCAGGGTGACGACGCCCGCGACGATGTGGTCGTCCCGGTCGCGCACGGGCGCGCTGGAGCCCAGCAGGTGCGCGGTGGTGCCATCCGGGCGGCGCACCTGGAGCGGCTCCGCCTGGCGCGTCTCTCCGGTGCGCAGCGCTCGCGCCATGGGCCAGGCGTCGTCCGCCAACGGCACGTTGTCCGCGGTGAACATCTGGTGGGACCCTTCGTAGTCCGCGAGGCTGGAGGCGGGCCGGAAGGGGTGGCCCAACAGCGACTCCAGCGCGCGGTTGCCCAGGAGCAGCCTGCCGCTGGGCGCCTCCGCGATGAGCACGCCCGCGGGCAGCTGGTCCAGCACCGCCGCCAGCCGCGCGCGCTCCGCCTCGATGGTGGCCAGCAGCCGCTGCCGCTCCGCCTCCCCGTGGCGCCGCTGGGTGATGTCCAGCACCGTGGCGGCGCGGCCCACGCGCCGGCCCGTCGCGTCCCGCAGGGACGTCACGTGCACGAACGCGGGGAAGCGGCTGCCGTCGCGGCGCAGGTGCAGCGCTTCGTATTCGTGGAATGGCTTGGAGCTGGCGGCGGCCATGTGCCGGGGCAGCGCGCCGCGCGACTCGGGCGCCACCAGGTCCTCCAGCCGCAGGCCCTTCAACGCTTCGGGAGCCTGTCCATGCATGCGCGCGAGCGCGGGGTTCGCCGCCACGAACGCGCTGTCCTCCGCGTCCATCACCGCCACGCCCACGCCCAGGTGGATGAAGATGTCCTCCCAGCGCCGGGGCCCTCCTGGCCCGGCCGGGGCGCCCCGCTCGCGCGCTTCCTCCGCCGCCTCGCGCGCCGCGTGCAGCCTCGCCTGGACGTGGGCCTCCAGTGCGGCGGCCTCCACCGCGTCCACCGCGTCGTGGAAGCGCTCGACCTCGTCCTCCAGGGCTGGCCCTCCCTGCTCGCGCCACAGCCGCAGCACCATGTCGCGCAGGCGCCGGAAGTTCGTCGTCGTGGGATGCCCGTCGGAGCCCTGCACCAGGAGCGACAGGTCGCGCGCGAGCGCGTCGGAGACGCGGGCCCCGGGGTTCGCCATCCAGGCCGCCACCGCGGACAACCCCTGGGAGAAGAGGTCGCCAGAGCCCGGGGCTTCGTGCAGCCAGGCGTCCTGGAGGACGTCCTGGGACTGGAAGAGGAATTCGGCCAGGGGCAGGGGCACGGTGCGGCTCGCGGTGGGAGGAGGTCCGGCAAGACGCCCGCGCCGGCCGCGGAGGTCTCCACCGACTTAGGCGCCCCCCTCTCATGCGACAAGGACCGCGTGGCGGAGGCGTCAGGAGGAAGTCGAACGGACCAGCCCCAACCGCCGCAGCGTCGTCAACCGCAGGAGCCCCTCCGTGGGCTCCAGCCGGTAGCGCACCTGGAAGCCACTCGCGAGCACCACCGCCCCCTCCCGCCCCGGCCGAGGCACCGGGATGGACGGCATCCGCCCGACCAGCGCGCCCAGCTCCTCCTGAAGCCGCTCGCGCACCGCGGACGGACACGCCGTGAGCATGCACACCACTTGCGGCTCCAACTGGAAGCGGTAGGCCATGACCTCCGCAAGGGTGTGCACTTGCAGCGTCCCTGCAAGATGACAGCTTCACGGTGTCCAAGCTGTCGTGCGCTGAGCGCCTGGGGGGAACAGTCCCCGACCCGCACTGTCTGACAGGTGACGGTGGGGCTCCCGTCAGACCCAGGTCTGCTACAAGAATCCAAGGAAAAGAGTCGAATCCACGGAATGGCTTTGGGGATCCACCACCTGCTGCTCGTCGAGGACGACCGGACGTGGCGGGACGGCGTGGGTCGCGCCGCGAGCGAAGCGGGCTTCGTGGTGTCGCACGTGTCCGACGGCGCGGAGGCGTTGGACTGGCTGCGTCATCGCCCGAGGGCACAGCATCCGGACCTCATCCTGTTGGACCTGGTCCTGCCGCGGCTGGATGGCTGGGAGCTGTACAGCCAGCTGCGCACGGACACGCGGCTGAGGCACCTGTCGGTGATGATGGTGTCGTCGGCGAGTGGCCCGCCGGACGTGCCGCTGCGCGGGGTGGTGGGCTTCCTGCGCAAGCCGCCGCGGCCGGAGGCGCTGGTGGAGGAGCTGTCCGCGCGGCTGCGTGAGCTGCCCAGCCGCGAGCCGGAGCCGCCGCGCATGCCGTACGCGCTGCGCCTGCCGGACGACTCGCTCTACAGCCTGCATGCGCTGCCAGCCCCCGTGCGCCACTCCGTGCGCGTGCACCTGCTGCGGGCCGCGGAGCTGGCGGCGACGGAGCTGCCGCTGGCCTCGTCGTGGCTGATGGCGCTGCACAGCGAGCAGCCCTCGCTGCTGGTGACGGTGGAGGGGGTGCGGGTGGTGCTGGAGGTGGACGACGCCGCGTGCGCGCTCACGGCGAGCATCGTCATCGTGCCCAGCCATCTGCGCTGCGCCTGAAGCGGCGCTCGCGCTTCACACCACCGGCACGCGGTGGACCTCTCCCGAGTGCAGGTCCAGCCACACCACGCGGCCGAACCGGTCGTGGACGAGGCACCAGTCGTCGGTGAGCCGCACGACCTGCGGTGGGGCGCCGGAGAACAGGAACGTCGCGCGAGGGTGCCCCGCGAGGTCGGTGAGGTGCGCCTGCTGGACTTCGCCGGAGACGCAGCGGGTCACGCTCCAGGAGCGCCCCAGCACCACGCCCACGCGCCGCGGATCGCGCCACGGCAGCTCGCGCAGGCGCCGCGAGGAGAAGGGGAGCAGGAAGGGCCAGGGCGCGGGCTCCTCGCCTTCGGGCCGCGCGCTGCGCCCCGCGAGCACCTCTCCATCCGCCGTGAGCGAGTGGACGTCCGGCGTCCAGGTGAGGTCCGGCACGTCCGCGCGCTGGCGCAAGGTGGGGCCGCCCTCCAGCTCATAGGTCCAGCGCTCCAGGCGTTGGAAGTCCTGGTCCGAGGCCAGGTGCAGGACGAGGAAGGACAGGTGCTTCGCGTCGACGGCCAGCGACAGCACCGCGCCGCCGGGCTCCGCCACGCGCCAGAGGGCGCGCGGCTCCATCGCCAGCGTGTCCACCATCCGCACGGTGTCGCGCACGGCGGTGAACCACCGGTCCCCGTCGTACGTGGTGGCCCACGCGTCCAGCTCCGTGTCGCACCAGCGCGAGGCGCGGCGCTCCACCAGGTCCAGCCGCGACAGGCGCCACAGGTCGCCCCGGCGCGCCAGCGCGAGGGCCCGGTGCCCCTGGGTGGAGATGACCAGCGCGAACGCCGGCACGTCGAACCACGCCAGCGTGCGTCCGTCCGCGCCCACCAGCCGCGCGCCCGCCTCGCCGAGCGCGAGCAGCACGCGCCGCCCCGGCAGCACCACCGCGTCGTGCACGGCGTGGGCGCCCGCGTCGTTCGCGTCCATCACCACCTGCACGGAGGGCACATCCCGGGACTCGGCCCACGGCTTCGCGTGCACGGCCTTCGGCGCCGGGAGGTCCGTGTAGAGCGCGGCCACGCCAGGAGTGCTCAGGGAGCGCAGCTGGTGGATCAGCGCGTTCAACGGCAGCGGGACCTCCATGAACGCGTCGCGCATCAGCGCGCGGAGGGTGGGCACGAGGAGGGTGGCCCGAGCATCGGAGGGGTCGTCCCGCAGCAGCTCCGTGGCGAAGGTCAGCCGCTCCGGGGCGCGCTCCGGGGCGTCGTCCGACAGCAGGGCCTCCACATCCGCCCGCGCGGCGCCGAAGCCGTCCTCGAACCCGAGCGCCAGCCGCGCCAGGAGCTTCGCGCCGCTCACGCCACCGGCCTGGATGCCCCGGTCCACCCAGGCGCGCGCCAGGGAGCGCGCGCCGGGGACCCGCCAGATGGCATCGACCGCGCGCGCCCAATCTCCGGCCTCCGCGAGGGACTCCGCCCACAGGCGCCGCAGCGCCTGGGCCTCAGGGGGATGGGTCTTCTCCAGGCGCAGCACCGCGTCCGCGAACGCGCCCGAGCGCCGGGCGATGGCCACCGCGCGCGCCTCGTCCTTCGCGAGGAACCATTGGCGCACCACCAGGCTCGCGGGAAGGTTGCGGCCCTCGGCGAGCTCGGCGGCGAGCACCAGGCGGCCGTGCTGTTCCAGGAACGACACCGCCTCCTCCGCCGCGTCCAGCAGCTCCGCCAGGACGAAGGCGGCCTCGTCGATGCGGCCCGCGCGCACCAGCAGGCGGAAGGTCTCGCGGTAGCGCTCGCGCAGCGCCTCGAACACCTCGGGGCCGCCGCCGAACACCTGCGCGGCGCCGCCTCGACCGCGAGGGCGGATGCGCAGCTCCTGACGCGGCCCGGGGATGCCGAGCGCCAGCTTCGCCCGCGCGTCCATGTCCTTGCCCAGGGGAACCGCGTGGCGCAGGGCCTCGTCGAGGTTGCCCTGCTCGAAGAGTTCGAAGAGGCGGCGCAGGTAGTCGCCCTTGCGCTGGCCCACCAGCTGCCCCAGCGGGGTGTGCTGGAGCATCCACTTCTTCAGCCGTTCGAGCGCGCCGGGCCCCCGCGACTCGGAAGGGCGTGGAGGCCCCGGGTCATGCGAGGTGCTGGCGCCAGCGGCGTCAGGCCGTCCCCCCAGCAGCCGCGAGAGCCAACCCGCCGGTGCGCCCGCTGAACCGAAGAGCCATCGCCACGGACCCGGGCGGGATGCGCGCTGGGTGAGCGCCCCAGGAGTGCTGGCCTCCGGGACGTGAGCCTTCGAGGCGCTTGCACCCGCGAAGAGCGCACCCCACCACCGGCTCAGCAGGCCCGCGCGCCGCGAGGTCGCCACGCCCTCCCGCGAGCCCGTGTGTCTCGCGCGGAAGGCCTGTCGCAGTCGTGCGAGCAGCCCTCCTCGACGTGCGGGCGACTCCTCGCGCAGCGCGACCGGCGTCGCTCCGCCCGGCTTCCTGGAGAAAGCCCGCTTCAGCTTCACCAGGAAGCCCTCGGGCACCACGGGAAGCTCCAGCCCCGTCATGCGCGCCAGCATGCGCTGGGCTTCGGGCGCGAGCGCGGGCACCTTCGGTCCGAACCACGCTCGCGTGGGTGGCGGCAGGGGCTGCAACACATCCTGCATGTCCGGAGGGGGCGCCCCCAGGCCCTTCACCCGCACGCGACGCCACGCCGACACGTCCAGCCACGCGCCTGGATCCACCGGCCGCAACGCGCCTGGCGTGTGCAGCGTCGCGACCCCCTCGTGCACCAGCACGACGGAGCCGGGCGGCGGCGACAGCCGTTCGCGCTCCTTCGGCGTCAGCGGCGCGCTGGTCAGCACGCCGGCCTCCATCACCAGGGGCAAGCCCGGCGCGTGCTCCACCGCGACCTTGCACGGCGCCGCCAGCCTGAGCAGGTGGCCTCCCGCCAGCGCCCACACGGAGGCCCCGGGCATCCAGGCCGCCAGCACGCGGCGGCGGACCTCGGGCTCCCCCAACGTCCCGGGATGGAACCAGAAGGCCGTCGCCACCACCGTCCCCCGGTGCACGTGCGCACGGGGACGCAAGGCCGCGGACGAAGCACTCATGACGCCGCCGCCGGGAAGGCCCGGTAGAGCACGGTCTTCTCCATCAGGTCCCACAACACGAACTCGCCGGCGTCCGTCAGCCAGCCGAACACCTGCTGCCCGTGGCTCGCCGCCGCCTGAACGACGGGGGCATTGGCCACCGTGAGCGCCTGGGGCGACTGGCGCGAGAAGAGTCGGAAGGTGCGCTGATCCGGATCCAGCGCGACCAGCCCGGGAGGCGCCGGCGCGGGAGGCTGCACCACGCCCACCACCCGATACGCCTCCGGCATGAGGATGACGGACACCCCCGTGTCCAGGAACAGCCGCCAGTCCAGGTCCTGGTCGCGCACCGCGAGCAGCCCCGCGTCCGGATGTGCGGAGGACGGGGAGTAACCAAAGAAGGCCTCCCCCCGGCGGGCATTGAGCGGAGTGAGCCGGGCCGGCTCCTCGCCCAGCATCTTGAGCCGCGAGATGACCGCCTGCCCCGGCTCGCCGCCCTCGGGGGGCAGGACGCAGACCAGGCGCGAATGCACCTCCGCCATCGCGGAGGCCTGCTCCTCCTCCACGAACAGCGCGGACGTCCCCTCCTCCTTGGGACGCGCCAGGGAGAACAGCCGCCCCCTGCCGTCCTTCAACCAGAGGTGTTCCTGGCCGCGAGGATCCACCCAGCTCATCAGCGGCAACGGCAGCGCGCCCGGCGGAGGATCCGGCCGCTGGGAGTCATCCAGCGCCTGGTAGCGCGCCTTGCGGAAGCCCTCCGGCGTGCGCACCAGCCCGTGCATCACGTACTCGTGCTGATGGCGCGCCAGGACGAGCAGCCCCCCCGAGGAACGCCAGCCAGCGGCCACGACCCGCTGTCCGCTGGGGACCTGGACGCGCCGGGGCTTGGGCACGGTGGCGCGCGGTGAGTGAGGCACGGCCATGCCCTCGACGCCGCCATCCGCGGAGAACAGCAGCACGCGCCGTCCGTCCCCGGAGAAGGAGAAGCCGATGATGCGCCGGTCGACCTTGCGAGGGTACGCCGGCGGCGAGCGGTGTCCGGGGCCGAACGGGTTGCGCAGCAGGCGCAGGCAGTCATCCGGTGGCGGCAGCTCCAGCACCACCGAGCGAGGAGCGCGGGCCGAGGGCCGCACGTCGACCGCGAGCCGATGCGCGCCGGGCTCCATCGGCTCGACGACCTCCACGCGGGACAGGCCCTCCGCGCCCTCCAGCCGCGCGAGGCGCGGTGCGCCCACGAGCCATGCGTCGCCGGGTGCATGCCGCAGCTCCAGGGCCTCGCGCCACGCGGACAGGTGGCGCGCGGACGCGGGCTCCGGCGAGCGGGCCCCCAGCCACGCGAGGAGTGAATGGACCTCCAGGCCCGTCCAGGTGGCGCGCGCGGGGTCGGACTGGAGCGCGCCCCAGGTGAACGCGGCACCCACGGCCTCCGCCCGGCGCGCGAGCACGATGAGCAACACCAGGTGCGCGATGCGGGGGAGCCCCAGTTGATCCGGTCCCACGTCCAGCAGCACCACGGTGCGCCGGGCGCCCTGGGGCGCGCGGAAGGCGGGCTTGAGGAACGCCAGCTCTCCGAACGCCGCGCGCCGCACCAGCTCCTCGGGCGCCTCCAGTGCCCAGAGCCATTCGCTGACGAGCAGCCGCTCGAAGGGCCCGCGGCGGGAGAGTCCGTCATAGCCCTGGGGCTCACCGCCCTCGGCCTCGCCGCGAGGCCGCAACGTCCCGAGCGCCGCCGACAACCGCGCCACGTACGGGCCCAGGTGCAGCGCGAGGTCCTCCGGGAAGAGGGAGAGCTGGGCCGCCCAGGGACGCAACGCGGGGGGCAGCGCGGTCACGGCGCGGACTCCCCGCCATCCCACGAGGCCAACCAGCCCGCCAGCGAGGCCCGCACGACGGGCTGAGCCACACCCACGGGGATGAGCAGGCCGGACGCAGGCAGCACCGCGAGCGGCGCATCCCCCTGCCCCGCGAGCAACGCGCGCTCCAACAGCGACACCGCCACGTCCGGCTCCAGCGCGCAAGGCAACAGGAGCGCGGGGGCCAACGGATCCCGTCCCAGGTACACCGAGCCATCGACCCAGGGCAGCGACGCGGAGGCCCCCAGGAGCACGAGCACGCCCGGCCCCGAGACGCCGCTCCACGCCGCCAGCGTGGCGGCCTCCGCGCGCGAAGCACGCTGTCCCAACGCACGCGCCACCGGGCCCACACCGGCCACGGCGACAGGCTCCAGGGGCAGCACACGAGGGCGCCAGCGCACGGGCCGATCCGCGACGACAGGCTCCAGTGCGGGCCTCATGACTCCCTGCCTCCGCGCATCCCGCACCGGGAGGAACCGCCATGACGCCCGTGGCTCACCCGGTCACTCTAGAACGCCTCCCACGACGGACGAAGGGGGCGGCGCGCCCGACAGGGGGCTTGACGCACGCCGCGAAGCCGCACGTCCTCACGCCGCGCGGCATGCCTCAAGCCGCGCGCATCCCCGCGCCACTCAGCAACGCGGCCACCTCACCACGCAGCGCGCGCAGGGCCTCCGGCAGCGCTTCCGGCGCGAAGCCCGCGTCCATCTCGCGCGCCACGCCCTCCAGCTTGAGCCGCCATGCGGCCACCGCGTCCTCATCCGCGTCCTGAGGCCGCGAATCCAGCAACGCCTGCCCCGCCTGCGCGATGCGCTGAGCCCGCGCGAGCGGCCCCGCGCTCGCCTCCAGCGCCGCGGCCGGCAGCGCCGCGTTCTCCGACCCGGCGAGCACGTCTCGCAGCACGTCCCGCGCCAGCGCCTGCGCTTCCTTCGTGGGCACCGCGTAGACGAGCGGCCACAGGTCCGCGACGCCCGGCGTCGTCCGCCCCGCCAGCACCGCCGCCGCCGCCACCAACCGCTGCACCTTCACCGCGCGCCGGTCCGACAGGCCAATGCCCGCGGACCGCAGCGCCCGCAGGGCCTGCGCCAGGTGTGGCCGCACCGGCTCCAGGGCCGCGCCCCGAGCGGCGTTCGCCAGCACGTCCAGCGCCTCCAGCGACGCCACGCGCGGCACCGCGTCCGTCCACAGCGACGCCCCTCCCGCGAGCAGCTCCTCCAGCCGGGGATCCGGGACCGGCTCCACGAAGATGCGCGCGAGGAAGCGGTCCGCGAACGCGGCCAGCGCGTCGTCCTCCGGCAGCGCGTTGGACGCGCCCACGCACACCCGCAGCGGGCACTGCATGCGCGTGTGCCCGCGCCGGAAGGTGCGCTCGTTGAGCAGCCCCAGCAGCGTGTTGAGGATGGCGGTGGAGCCCAGGAACACTTCGTCCAGGAAGGCCACCTCCGCCTCCGGGAGCATGCCCGCCGTCTCCGTCTCCACCACGCCCTCGCGCAGCCTGCGCAGGTCCACCGGCCCGAAGATTTCGGACGGCTCCGTGAAGCGCCCCAGCAGGTATTCGAAGTAGGAGCCGCCCAGGCCGCGCGCCGTCCTGCGCACCGCCTCGCTCTTCGCGGTGCCCGGCGGCCCGACGACGAGCAGGTGTTCGCCCGCCACCGCCGACAGCGCCACCAGCTCCACCATCGCCTCGCGCTCCACCAGCCCCCGCCCCGCGTCGGTGAGGGCGTCGCGGACCGTGGCCGCCGCGACTTCGAAAGTAACGGACATGGCGCCAAGCCTAGCCGCGCGCCCGGTCCGGCATACAGTGGCGCCATGGAAACGAAGTGGACGTGGCTGGCATTGGTGGGCGTGCTGGGAGCGGGGCCAGCGGTCGCGGACGGGTGGCACGGCTATGTCTCCCTGGGCGCGGGCATCACCCTGGATCATTTCAGCGACTGGCGCGCCAAGGGCCCCGCCCTCCAGGCCTGGCTGGGCGTGGAGACGCCGCCCGGCCTGTCCCTGGGCGCGGTCTTCGAAACGACCCAGACCTGGGGCCGCCAGTTCGCCGAAGCCCAGGACCCCGCCCAGATGAGCCGGGTGCAGCTGGACTACACGGCGGTGGGGCTGGAGGCCCGCCTGCGCTTCCTGGGCGACAAGCCGGTGACGCCGTGGATTGGCGCCCGGCTGGCGAAGAGCTGGTCCCAGCCCTTCACCCCCAACAGCCTGGGCCAGCTGCGCCGCGAGGACTTCGACGTCACCAGCATGGCCTTCCGCGTGGGCCTGGACGGATGGATCAGCGACCGGTGGGGCGTGTCCATCGCCACCGCCCTCCAGTTCTGCGACGTGAAGTTCACGAAGGACGCGGACGACACCAGCGCCAGCGCCGGGGTCAGCGTCAGCATGTGCGCCAAGCCGCTGCAGAGCATCGTCGCCGGACCCGTGCTGCGCTTCTAGCGCGGCTACAGTGCGCGCCCATGAACGCGCCGCCCCCGACCTCCGCTCCCCGCTGGCTGTACCTGCATGGCTTCGCCTCCGGCCCCGCCTCCGCCAAGGGCGTCTGGCTGGACGCGCACTGGGCCAAGCAAGGCATCCCCCTCCAGCGGCTGAACCTGCGAGTGCCGTCCCTGGAGCACCTGGGCCTGCACGCGATGCTGGACACCGTGCGGGATGCGCTGGGCGGCCCCCAGGACCGCGCCGTGCTCATCGGCTCCAGCCTGGGCGGGCTCGTCGCCGCGCGCACCGCGGAGCAGGACGCGCGCGTGGGGGCGCTGGTGCTGCTGGCCCCCGCCTTCCGCTTCGTGGAGCAGCTCCAGCGCCGCATGGGCCCCACCGCCTGGGCGGACTGGAAGCGCACGGGCTTCCTGGAGACGGACGACCACGCGGAGAAGCGCCGCGCGCGCGTGCACCACGGCATCGTGGAGGAGGCCCAGGCCATGGACGCGAAGCGCGGCGTCTGGCCCGACGTGCGCGTGCCCACCCTCATCGTCCATGGTCGCAAGGACGACACCTGCGACGTGCGCTACTCGCGCGAATGGGCCCAAGGCAAACGCCACGTGCGGCTGGTGGAGGTGGACGACGGCCATGAGCTGACCGCCTCGCTGGAGCGCATCGCGCAGGAGGCGGATGCCTTCCTCACCCCATGGCGGGGTGGAGCGGACCCCCGTCAGGTGTTCACTGCCGACTGAGCGCGCCATGCCTCCGCGCCCGGCCGCGCTCGCGCCGCGGGCGCTCCGGTTAAGGTGGCGGCCATGAACCGCGAATACCACCGCTGGCACAGCCCGCGGCTGAGCCGGGACATGGAAGTGCTGCTGTACGGGCACTCGGGTGAGCCCGTCATCCTGGTGCCCACCAGCAAGGGCCGCTTCTATCAGGCCGAGGACTTCGGCCTCATTGGCGCCATCGCGGATGGCATCTCCGCGGGCCGCTACGTCGTGGTGTGCGTGGACTCCGTGGACGAGGAGTCCTGGTACAACAAGGACGTCGCCCCGGCCGTGCGCGTGGCCCGCCATGCCCAGTGGGAGGACTACGTGGTGCAAGAGGTGGTGCCGCTCGTGCGAGGCCGCGCCAGCGGCGGGCGGCTCACGCTCGCCGGGTGCAGCCTGGGCGGCTTCCACACGTACAACGTGGGCCTGCGCCACCCGGAAGTCTTCCAGCGCCTCATCTCCCTGGGCGGCAAGTTCGAGACGGACGACTTCCTCGACGGCCACCACGACGAACAGGTGTACTTCCACACCGCGCCGCAGTGGCTGCCCGGCCTCCACGAACCCGCGCGCCTGGGCGCCCTGCGCCGCGTGGAGATGACCCTGGCCGTGGGCGAGCACGACTTCTGCCGCCCCTCCAACGAGAACCTCTCCAAGGTGCTCTGGCAGAAGGACATCCGCAACGACCTGTCCATCTGGCACGGCGGCACCCACGACTGGCCCGTGTGGCGGCAGATGATCCGCCAGTACCTGCCGGCCTGACCCCCGGACTCCGGACATGACAACGCCCCCGGTCAAGGACCCCGGGGGCGTCAGCGGCTTCACCGCCCGAGGCGGGAGCTACACCGTGGGCATGAAGACCTTGAAGCCCGTGCGGCCGTTGTTCGTCGTGTTGCGCTCGATGAAGTCGCTCGCGGACGAGTGGCCGTCGCCGGTGGTGATGGCCGTGTGGCCGTAGATGCTGCCCGCGGCCGACGAGGTCCGCTCCCACGTGAGGACGAGGCCCGGAATCTTCAGCGCCTCTTCCAGGGACATGTTGACCTGCTTGAACTTGTCGCGCGGCAGGTTGTTGTCGATCTGGTTGCCGTTGCCCGACACGCTGATGCCCAGGGCGTTGCGGAGGGCCCGGCTCACGCCCGTGGCGCACAGGCCCTGGCTGTTGTAGCCGCCCATGCCCATCGCCGCCGCGCGGCCCGCCTGCGCCAGCCGGCGCATCGCCGCGGACGCGTTGCTGGGGCCAGCGCCCGTCGGGCCGCCCACGTCCGCGCCGCCGCCCACGCCCCCCGAGCGCCCGCCGCCCGAGTGCCCGCCGCCGCGCAGCCCCTGACGCCCCCCACCCGCATCGAAGCTGTCACGACCGGAGTGGCCGATGCGCAGCGTGCGGCCCGAGTAGATGAGGTTCGGGTTGGCGATGTTGTTGTCGCGCGCCAGCTTGGAGACGCTGGTGCCGAAACGCTGGGCAAGGGCAGAAAGGGTGTCGCCAGGGCGGATGCGGTAGTTGGACATGTGGGCTCCTGCGCCAATTCTCGGAGCATCCAGATTCAGGTTGCGAGAGATTCCCAGATTCCTAGAGTTTTTTACGCAACTGTAACCTTCCAGCCAGCCCGTCCGAACTCAGCCCTCCAGGGGCCGCAGGGTGCCCGCGCTGACGCGCAGGAAGCGCCACAGCACGGCCCCGGCCACGGTGATGAGGCCCGCGCACAGGCCCCACCAGATGCCCAGCACGCCCATGCCCAGGTGGAAGCCCAGGAGCAGGGTCAGGGGCAGGCCCACGGCGTAGTGGCCCACGATGTTGGCCACGAAGGTGAAGCGCGTCTGCCCGGCGCCGCGCAGCACGCCCGCGCCCACGCCCTGCACGCCGTCGAACACCTGGAAGATGGCGCTGACCATCAAGAGCGGCAGCAGCAGGGGCAGCACCTCCGGCGGCGCGCCCGCCAGCTTCGCCAGGCCGTGGGGGAAGAGCGCGAACACCAGCCCCCCCATCGACATGACCACCGCGCCGGTGGCGAAGGCCATCAGCCCGCTGCGGCGGGCCTGCGGCGTGTCGTGCGCGCCCACCGCCCAGCCCACCCGCACGCTGCCCGCGTTGCCAATGCCCAGCGCCATCGTGAACGTGAGGCTGGCGAAGGAGAGGGCGATTTGATGCGCGCTCACGCTCACCGGCCCCAGCCGCGCGGCCAGCACGCCCGCGAGCGCGAAGACGCCCACCTCCGCCCCGATGTGCAGGCCAATGGGCAGCCCCACCCGGAACGCCCGCAGCTGATCCGCCAGCACCGGCTTGAGCGACGACGTGCCGGGGACGGGAATCCCTCGCACCGCCAGCGCCACGATGAGCACCTCCAGCGCCGTACACAACAGCGTGGACAGCGCCGCGCCCGCCGCGCCCATCGCCGGCACGCGCGTGAGCGGCCCCGCCCACTCCGGCAGGGACGCGCCGCCGAAGACGAACAGCGGCACCAGCATCACGTTGACCACGTTGGCCAGCGCCGCGGACACCACCAGCGGCCGGGGCATCCCGATGGCCTGGAGGTACGCGCGCGCCGTGAGGAAGATGAGCATCAGCGGCAGGCTGGGCGCCCGGAAGTGCAGGAAGGCGCGCACCTGGACGATCTGCTCCTCCGCCACGCCCACCCACGGCAGGCCCGAAGGCACCGTGATGAGCACCGCCCACAGCACCACTCCCACCAGCGCGGACAGCCACACCCCCTGCCAGAGCACGTCGCGCGCGCGGCGCGGACTGCCCGCGCCAATGGCCTGGGACACCAGCGGATCCACGCCCATCATCAGCCCCATGCCGAAGCTGCTGACGGCGAAGAACAGGGCGTGGCTGAGGCCCACCGCCGCCAGGGCCGACGTGCCGGCCCGTCCGACGATGAAGGTGTCCGTCACGCTCATCAGCGACTGGCCCGCCTGCGCGATGCACAGGGGCACCGCCAGCGCGAGCAGGGCGCGGAGCTCCCCCCGCTTGCCACCGGACGGGGGGGACGACAGGGAAGGCTCGGCGGCTTCGGGCGGCATGGCGGGGCCTATAGCCTCTTCGGGAGGGGAATGCGCTGCCGCAAGCGACGCGCCTCCCCTCCCTGCCTGACCGCCTGCCCTTTGCGTCAGGGGGTGGCGGGGAGGAACGGCACGGTGACCAGCGGCGTCTGGAGGCTGTCCACCTTGGCCACGCGCACGCCCGAGTCGCTGATGGCGTAGACGTAATCATCCGCCATCACGCTGCGGCGCACGTCCGGCGCGTAGTACCAGCTCCACGTCGGCATCCCCGAACGCTTGTACATGTCCGCCATGGACACCGCGCCCACCGGGGAGATGCCCGCCTCCAGGTCCACGCGGAACACGCGCAGCTCCGTGCGGAAGTTCCTCCAGTAGTCCTCATAGGAGCCGTAATACGGCGTGTAGTCCGTGAAGGGGATGGCCACCAGCCCCTTGGCCGCGAAGTAGTTGAAGGCCTTGTGCTCGTAGACGGCCTCGCTCCAGCCGTAGGCGGTGCCCACCAGCTGCGTGGCGGTCTCCTTCGGGTTCGCCAGGTCGCTGACGTCGAAGAGCGACAGCTTCAGCGCGCTCGTCCCGCAGCAGCCGCCATCCGCGTCCCGGTGGACGCCCATGGTCAGCAGGTGGTGGTCGCCCACCGGGTGCATGTACGTGGAGAAGCCGGGCACCTTCAGTTCGCCCACCTTGCGCGGGTGCGCCGGGTCGCTCAGGTCGAAGGTGAAGAGCGGATCAATCTGGAGGAACGTGACCACGTAGCCACGCGGGCCCACGAAGCGCGCGCTGAAGATGCGCTCGCCGTCGGCCAAGTTCTCACTGCGGCCCAGCTCCGCCAGGTGCCCGTTCCGCACGCCCAGCGTCGTCACGCGGCTGGTCGTGGTGGTGCGGCCCCACCACCAGTCCTCGTGCTCCGGCTCCGGCACGCGGGTGGTCACCGTGGTGGCCAGGCGCAGCACGCCCTCGTACTCGTCCAGGGCGAACTGGTTGACGGGGGTGCCCTCCACCGTACCGGAGCCCACGTACACCGCGCGGCCCGGCTGGCGGATGTCGAACTTGTGCAGGTAGGTGAAGTCCTTCTGCCCCGGCACCGGCCACCACCAGTAATGCGAGTGCGCCAGGTAGAGCGAGTCCTTCGACGCGTACACCGTGCCCGGCTCCGCCACCAGGCTGGTGCGCCCCGGCGCCGCCGCCCGGGCATCCAGGTCCAGGGACGCCACCGTCACGAAGCCCAGCGCGGACGGGGCGTTGCTCCGGTAGAAGTCACCGCAGGACACCGGCACCGCCGTCGTCACGCCCGCCGCGTCCACGTGCTTGCCCTCGGGCAGCCACTGCGCCAGCGTGCTCGCGCGGATCCGCTGCTCGTTGCTGGCGATGAGGGCGTCGATGGCCTTCTCCAGCTTCTTCGTGTCCTTGTAGAGGTCCTCCGAATAGTCCACCCAGAACTTCACGCCCTCCGGCCAGCGGAACGCATCCGACAGCACCAGCCGCACGGAGCTGTCCACGCGGCGCGCCTGCGTGAAGACGCCGGGCATGTAGAGCTGATCCACCACCGTGGGGTGGGCCACGTCCGACACGTCCACCGTCGTCACCTTGGTGCTGTCGGCGTTGTAGAAGCCACAGCCGAAGGCGGTGCAGGCGATGTCTGGCATTGGCACCATGGTCCCGCCAGCGGAGCCCTTGGCCGGGATGCCCGGCAGTCCCAGGGCCACCTGCGAGACGATGACCAGCCGGTCGTGCTCGTCCAGCAGCATCTCCCGGGGCCAGCCTTCAATCTCCAGCGACGCCGCCAGCGTCAGCTGCTCCGCGGGCCATGAGCGGTGCGCGTACAGCCGGTTGCCCGACAGCACGAAGATGCGCGTGCCGTCGTTCTGCACGAAGTCCGACTCGTGCACGCCCTCCACCTGGTTGTTGGTGCCGGTGGAGTCCTTCGGGCCCGAGTTGGTCGTGGAGCCGCCCGCCGTCTCGGGGCCGTCCGCCGACATGGGCGGCGGGCCGCCGAAGTCCACGCCCCGGTTGCGGCCGAAGCGCTCCCAATAGCCAGGCTTCTGCTGCTCCAGGCTCGCGCGCATCTGCTTGGACGCGGTGTCCTCGATGTACTGCTCCAGCTTCGCGCAGTCGTTGAAGCTCTCCAGCTTCAGCGATTGCTGCACGGGCTCGTTGCCCAGCCCGTCCGGGGTGCCGTCCCCGCCACTGCATCCCACCGCCAGGAGCGTGAGCCCCACGCTTCCGAAATGACTCCAGCGCATGCGCGATTCCTCCCTCTCAAGCTTTGCGGAGCGCAGCGCTTTGCGACACGCATGCCAGCAGGGAATCCCCCAGGGGCCGCCTGGGATTGCGGGGGTTTGGGGCGCGCGCCCAGGCCCGGGATGCTCTCAGAAACCTGAGGCGCGCGCCGGGCCCGCGGCGGGAAAACCGAGGGTCTGCGGCACGAAGCGCACGAAGCGCTGCTGAAGCTGTGCGTCCATGCCCTCCAGCCGGAGGCCCATGCCCGTCTGCGAGCGGAAGGCGCTGCCCAGCCCGGGCGGGTTGCACCACGCCACCACCGCCTGCGCCTCGCAGGGCGTGCGATGGCCGGCCATCACCAGCCGCAGCGACAGCCGCGAACCCTCGCGCGCGGGCGTCAACGTGCGCACGAAGAGGCCCTGGGGGCTGGCGTCATGGCTGAAGCCGCTGAGCGCGGGCCCGCCCTGCGCGGAGAACTCCACCACGGTGAAGAAGGGCACCCGCTCCGCGGCCCGCAGGGGCACGGTGCCCGGCGACAGGCGCGCCATCACCTGCCCCAGCAGCTCGTCCGCGCCCAGCTGCCGCTTCTGGAGGAGCGGCGCGCCGCTCAGCTCCCGCGCCCGCGCCAGCACGTCCGGCGCCTCCTCCACCCGCGACATCAGGACCAGCGGCTTGCGCGGGAACTGCTCCCGCAGGCGCTCGGCCAGGGACAGGGCCTCGCGCGGCAGCCGCGACACGTCCACCACGAAGCCATCCAGCTTGTCGCCGTGGGCCACCGCCTGCGCGCCCGCGTCGTCCAGGTCCTTGGCGTAGAGCACGTGCAGCCCCTCGTGCTCCAACGCGCCGCCCAGGAAGGTGTGCAAGAACCGGCCGCCCTCCACCAGCAGCACGCCCTTGCCCCGCGGCGGGCCCGTCCAGGCGCGCTCGCGCGACAGCCGCACCGCCGCCACCTTCGCCGCCAGCGCGTCCTGGCTCACCGGCTTGGGCAGGAAGTCGTCCGCGCCCGCACGGCCACAGTGCATCACCTCATGCGGTTCGTCCGCCGCGGTGAACATCACCACCGGCACGTTGCGCCCGGCCGCGTGCGCCTTCACCGCCCGGCACGCCTCGTCCCCCTGGAGCTTCTCCAGGTGCAGGTCCATCAGGATGAGCGCGGGCACCCGCTTCCCCAGCTCCCCCAGGCACGCATCCGCCCCCTCCAACCCCACGACGTCGCAGCCCATGCGCGACAGGTGCAGCCGCATCACGTCCCGCGCCGTCCGCGAGTCGTCCACCACGAAGACCAGATCTCTCGGGCGGAGAGAATTACCGGGGTTCGTCATGACTCCCGGAGATAAGCGGACTCCGGGAAAGGCACCACGGACCCGGAGAGACAACGTGCTCTGGTGGACGGCTCTCGTGGTGGCATGGGAGGTCAGCCGCGCGGTTCGGCGCGTCCGGACAGCAGTTTCGTGAGCTGGCGGGCAATGAGGGCGCACTGGGCGGCGTCTCCCGCCGCGAGCGCGTCCTTGCCTCCCACCAGCAGCTGCTGCACGGTGCCCACGGCCGACTCGGTCTCCGGGCTGGGGTTCTCCTTCGCGCTCTTCTGGAGCAGGCGGGCGAGCTTCTCTCCGCGCACCAGGAGCTTGCGGAAGGTCTCCTCCGCCTTGCGCGCGTCCACCACGCCCTGGGCCTGGGCGTAGTGGGATTGCTCCTGGCCCAGCTTCTCCGCCTCGCCCTGCGGGAGGGTGGCGCGGGCCTCCAGGCGCACCAGCTCCATGTTGCCGGAGGTCAGGTCGGTGGCCTTCACGGAGAGGGTGCCTTCGCCGGACAGCTCGAAGACGACCTCCAGGGGCGTCTCCCCGCGCGCGGCGACGTGCAGGTTCTTGAGGACCACCTCGCCCAGCTTGTGGTTCTCGTCCTGGAACTCGCTCTCCCCCTGGTACACGGGGATGCGCGCCTCGGACTGGCCGGAGGTGCCCGGGAAGAAGATGTCGCGCGCCACCACCGGCACGCCCGTGTTCTTGGCGATGAGCCGCTTCACCCGGCCCCCCATCACGCCCACGCCCAGGCTCTGGCTGGCCACGTCCAGGAGCAGCGCCTGCCCCGCCTGCCGGATGAGCTCGTCCGCCTGCACCGCGGCGCCCAGCGCCACCGCCTCGTCCGGGTGCACGTCCGTGGAGGGCGCGCGGCCGAAGAAGTCCGCCACCAGCCGGCGCACCATGGGGACGCGGGTCATCCCGCCCACCAGCAGCACCACGTCCACGGAGCGCGGATCCATCCGCGCCTCGGCCATCACGTTCTTGCAGACGTCCAGGCAGCGCCGCGACAGCGGCTCCGACAGCGTCTCGAAGAAGCTGCGCGTGAGGGCGGTGTTGATTTCGGTGAAGCGCTTGCCGCCCGCCGAGTGGTCGCCCAGGCCGGCGACGGAGATGGTGGCCTCCTCCGCCTCGGTGAGCTCGCGCTTGGCCGCCTCCGCCGCGACCTTCAGCCGCCGCAGCGACTGCGCGTCCTTGGAGACCGCGTCCTGGAAGGAGTCCTCCACCTGCGCCAGCAGCCACTGCACGATGCGCTGGTCGAAGTCCTCGCCCCCCAGCGCGTGGTCGCCGCCCGTGGCCTTCACCTCGAAGACGCCCGCCTTCACGTCCAGGATGGACACGTCGAAGGTGCCGCCGCCCAGGTCGAACACCAGCGCGCTGCCCTCGAAGCCCCGGGACAGGCCGTACGCCAGCGCCGCCGCGGTGGGCTCGTTGACCAGCCGCACCACCTCCAGCCCCGCGATGGCCGCCGCCTCGCGCGTGGCCTGGCGCTGGTTGTCGTCGAAGTTCGCCGGGACGGTGATGACGCACTTGCGCACGTCGCGCCCGAAGTGCGCCTGCGCGTCCAGGCGCAGTTCACCCAGGATGAAGGCGGACACCTGCGTGGTGGGCAGCACCCGCCCGGACAGCTTCACGCGCACGTCCCCCGTGGGGCCGGCCACCAGCGGGTACGGCACCACCGCCTTCGCCTGCTGCACCAGTTCCGGCGTGTAGCGACGCCCCAGGAAGCGCTTGGTGGCCCACACCACCGCGTCCGGGTGCTGCTCCGCCAGGACCTGGGCCGGCTGCCCCACCAGGCGGTCCCCCGCCCGGGTGAGGCCCACCACCGAGGGCGTGAGGCGCCCACCCGCGCGCGAGGGGATGAGCCGCGGACGTCCGTCTTCCACGGTCGCCACGACGCTATTGGTGGTGCCCAGGTCGATGCCGATGACAGGTTCTTGCATGGCGAGGGTGGAGCGCACGCTACGGGCACGGGCCCATTCCGCCAAGTCCTCATGCTCCCAGGGCGTCGGCTGGCGGGCGCTGGCCCGCGCGGATGGGGACAGGGGCTGGCCCGCCCCAGTGGGGGACAGGGATGCCTCCCCACCCCCGCCGGCCGGCCCGGCTCCCACGGACGGACCGCGCGAAGCCGGCATGATTGCCGTGGGGGACGCCCCATGCTAAGGGCGCCACCGTCATGGTGAACGTCTCCATCGCCCGCCGCTACGCCCGCGCCATCCTCGACGTCGCAGCGGAAGGCAACCGCACCGACGTGGTCGCCGAGCAGCTCAACGCCTTCGCCGACGTCGTCGGTAAGAGCCCCGAGCTTTCGGACGTGCTGCTCAACCCCGCCTACAGCCGCGCCCAGCGCAGCCGCGTGGTGGAGGCCGTCCTCCAGTCGCTGCCCGTCACCGCGGAGCCCGCGCTGGCCAACGCGCTGCGCCTGCTGGTGGACCGCAACCGCCTGAGCTACCTGCCCGACATCGCCCGGCTCTACCGCGACATGGCGGATGCCCGCGCGGGCCGCGTCCGGGGTCAGGTCACCAGCGCCGTCCCGCTCACGCCCGACGCCGTCACCCGCCTCCAGCAGTCCCTCCAGCAGCTCACCCAGCGCAACGTCGTGCTGGAGACCCGCGTGGACCCGGCCCTCCTCGGCGGCGTGTCCGCCCAGGTCGGCGGCACCCTCTACGACGGCACCCTGCGCACCCAGCTGGAAGAGATGCGCCGCCAGCTGAAGTAGCCGGCTGTCACTCCCGGTACGGCCCACGTCCCGGGTTGGCGGGGTTGCCCCGTAGTCCTAGTCAAACCTGTATTTCCCGTCGGCTCCGGGAATGGGTATACTTCTCACTAACGCGGACAAGCCCGCGTTTTTCGAGACGACCCGCCCATGCCGCAGCCTGTGTTCCAACGGCTTCCCGGAGCCCTTCCGACCCCGGGGGTTCCCGAGGAGACCCTGCCCTTCCTGGGCGCGTTGCTCAACGCGCCGGGTTGGGGGGTGGCGCTGCTGGACGTGGACTCCCGCTTCCTGTGGATGAACGACCTGCTGGCGTCGCTGTGCGGCCGGCCGTCGCCGCTGTGCGTGGGGCGCTTCCTGGCGGAGGCGTGGCCGGGGCTGGCGCCGCCGCTGTCGCCGCTGCTCGCGCGGGCGCAGTCCGGCGAGCGGGTGGCGGAGGAGCTGGTGTCGGGCCGCTTCGGCGAGGTGGGCACGCTGCGCCACCTCACGGTGAGCGCGCTGCCGGCGTCTTTAGGGGCGGGCGTGCTGCTGCTGCTGCGCGACAACTCCTCGCGCCTTCGCGAGGAGGCGGCGCTGCGCGCGAGCGAGGAGCACATGCGCTCCATCGTGGAGATCTCCTGTGACGGGTACTTCTTCCACGACCGCGGGCAGTTCCTGGAGATAAGCCCCGGCCTGGGGCGCCTCCTGGGCTACTACGAGACGGCGGAGATGATCGGCCGGAACATCCTGGAGTGGGTGGCGCCGGAGTTCCGCGCCCCCGCCCGCGACGTGATGGACCGCGGCGTGGAGGCCCCGTACGAGCTGGCGGTCCTCCACCGCGACGGGCGCCGCATCCCGGTGGAGGTGATGGGCCGTCCGGCCACCTATCAGGGCCGCGCGGTCCGGCTGGGCGCGGTGTGGGACGTGAGCATCCGCAAGGCCTCCGAGGAGCGCCTGACGCGCATGGAGCACTTCCGCGAGCAGTTCCTGGACGCGGCGGGCGACGGCTTCAAGGCC
The DNA here is from genome assembly GCF_009909145.1 of Corallococcus silvisoli. Lineage (NCBI taxonomy): Bacteria > Pseudomonadati > Myxococcota > Myxococcia > Myxococcales > Myxococcaceae > Corallococcus > Corallococcus silvisoli. The sequence continues at coordinate 203,133 of NZ_JAAAPJ010000007.1, read as the reverse complement.
CCGCTCCAGCGGCTCCACTTCGACGTGCTCGCCCTCCAGCACGCCCCGGCGATTCCGGAGTCCCTGACGGAGCAGGTGGGGCGGGTGGGCCAGGGCGTGCGGCGGGTGGAGCGGTTGATCCGCCAGCTGCTGGACTTCACCCGCGCCCGGCTGTCCGGCGGGCTGCCCGTGCAGGCCACCTCCGTCCACCTGGGACAGCTGGCGGAGCGCGTGGTGGCGGACCGACGCCAGGCCCACCCGGGCCGCGACCTGCGGCTCGTCACCGGCGGCGACCTCCAGGGCACCTGGGACGCGGAGCGGCTCACCCAGCTGATGGATTCGCTCGTGGGCAACGCCCTGCACCACGGGCCGGTGACGTCATCCGTGGTGCTCCAACTTCAGGGCCGGTGGGATGGCATCACGGTCCAGGTGCATGACCCGGACTGCCGGGTGCCGCCGGAGTACCAGGGCACCCTCTTCGAGCCCTTCAAGCACCGCGCGGTCTGCGCCGCGGACGACGGCCTGGGCCTGTCGCTCTTCATCGTCCGGCAGATCGCCCTGGCGCACGGCGGGCGCATCTCCGTGGAGTCGGGGGCGGCGGACGGCACCCGCTTCATCGTGTGGCTGCCCAGGACGGACTGCCCGGTGGCGTCCGGCTCCTGAGCCGCCGGACGGGCGGGCCCCGGAGGGCGCCCTCCCAAGGGGGCGCGGAGCACCGGCTTACGTCCGCGATAACGGGCGGCCCGGGGTGGGAAAAGGCCCCGGCGCGTGGTGCGTTGCGATGGGGCCGGTGGGCGTGATAGGGGGCCACCCGGTACATCAAGATTCGTGGCGGCCCTCCCCGTTTCCCAGGCCGCCCCCTCCGCAAGGACGCTAGACGCCCATGGAAATCCGCGCCGACGAGATCAGCAGAATCATCCGGGAGCAGATCAAGGACTACGGCAAGAAGGTCACCGTCGCCGAGACCGGCACCGTGCTGTCCGTGGGCGACGGTATCGCCCGCGTGTACGGCCTGGAAGGCGCGCTGGCCGGCGAGCTGGTGGAGTTCGCCAACGGCGTGCAGGGCCTGGTCCTCAACCTGGAAGAGGACAACGTCGGCGTCGCCATCATGGGTGAGTTCAAGGACATCCGCGAGGGTGACACCGTGAAGCGCACCGGGCAGATCGCCTCCGTGCCGGTGGGCAAGGGCCTGCTGGGCCGCGTGGTGAACGCGCTGGGCCAGCCGGTGGACGGCAAGGGCCCCATCGAGGCCACCGAGCACCGCCGCCTGGAGGTGAAGGCGCCCGGCATCGTGAAGCGCAAGTCCGTGCACGAGCCCCTGCAGACGGGCATCAAGGCGCTGGACGCGCTGGTGCCGGTGGGCCGCGGGCAGCGCGAGCTCATCATTGGTGACCGCCAGACGGGCAAGACGGCCGTCGCGGTGGACGCCATCATCAACCAGAAGGGCCTGGGCGTTTACTGCATCTACGTCGCCATCGGGCAGAAGCAGTCCACCGTCGCGCAGGTGGTGGAGAAGCTGAACCGCTACGGCGCCATGGAGTACACGACGGTGGTCGCGGCGAACGCGTCCGACCCGGCGCCCATGCAGTACTTCGCCCCGTACGCGGGCGTCGCCATCGGCGAGTACTTCCGCGACAACAAGATGCACGGCCTCATCGTGTACGACGACCTCTCCAAGCAGGCCGTGGCGTACCGCCAGCTGTCGCTGCTGCTGCGCCGCCCGCCGGGCCGCGAGGCGTACCCGGGCGACGTGTTCTACATCCACAGCCGCCTGCTGGAGCGCGCCGCCAAGCTGTCCGACGAGGAGGGCGCGGGCTCCCTCACGGCGCTCCCCATCATCGAGACGCAGGCGGGTGACGTGTCCGCCTACATCCCGACGAACGTCATCTCCATCACCGACGGGCAGATCTTCCTGGAGACGGACCTGTTCTTCTCCGGCGTCCGCCCGGCCATCAACGTGGGCCTCTCCGTGTCGCGCGTGGGTTCCGCGGCGCAGATCAAGGCCATGAAGCAGGTCGCGGGCTCCATGAAGCTGGAGCTGGCGCAGTACCGCGAGCTGGCGGCGTTCGCCCAGTTCGGCTCCGACCTGGACAAGGCCACGCAGGAGACGCTGGCGCGCGGCGCCCGCATGGTGGAGCTGCTCAAGCAGGGCCAGTACGAGCCCCTGTCCGTCGAGCGTCAGGTCATCCAGATCTACGCGGCGACGAACAAGGACGACGCCGGCAAGCGCGGGTGGATCCGCCAGGTGCCGGTGGGTGACGTGGTCCGCTGGATGAAGGAGATGCTGGAGTTCGTGGACAGCAAGTACCCGAACATCGTCCTGGACCTGGTCGCCAAGCGCGAGCTGACCGCCGACATCAAGGCGAACATCAACAAGGCGCTCACCGAGTTCAACGAGCTGTTCCAGGCGACCCCGGGCGCCAAGGTCTAGCCCTCCGTCGATTCGCGCCCCACGCGCGGTGCAGTGCGAGCAGCCCCGCTCTCCCCTTCACCTGGGAGGCGGGGCTTTTCGTTGCCCGGGAAGGCTCAGGGCGCCGGGGCCGCGTCCACCGTGCGCTTTTGCGTCCCGGTGAGCTCGTCCGTCAGCCCGTTGAGCATCACCGGCACCGGGACGGTGCCCGGGGGCAGCGGCTCCTCCACGGGCGCCGGAGCCGCCTCCGCCCGGGGCTTGTCCAGGAACACCAGCAGCCGCGCGCGGTACTCGCGCAGGGGGCGACTGCCGCTGAGCTTGCGCTCCGACGGGTGCCCCAGGATGACGCCGTCCGCTTTCGCGTCGCAGACGGACCTGGCGAGCAGCGCCTTGCGCCCGTCCATGCTCATCCACTCGTTCGTCGTCAGCGGCACCTCGCCAATGACCTCGAACGGGCGCGTGGGCTCCCGCGCCTCGTAGAACGCGAAGTCACAGTCCGCCGGAGGCGAGGACTCGGCCCTCCGCTCCGGCGTCCCGGCACAACCTCCCAGGGCTCCCAGCCCCAGGAGCACGCAGCACCCCAGCCTCGCGCTTCGCGGCATCCGCATACCCCCTGTTCCAGATGGAAGCCTCACGCCTCCCGGGCCGCGCGCCTCAGCGCAGCCGGGGCAGGATGGCGCGCAGGCTCTTGTCCGCGCCACCGCGCGCGCCCAGGCGCTCCACCGCGACGCGCTCGTAGGGCATCACGTTGGCGCGCTCCACCAGCTGCACGTGCGCGCCCAGCGCGGCGGGCATCGCCAGGTCCAGTTCGAAGATGTCGCCCGCGACCAGCGTGGACTCCGGGCCCGTGTGCGTGGCGTCCCAGATGCGCTTGAGCGCGGAGAAGTAGCGCCCGCGCCGCAGGTACACCGGGCGCCCCAGCACGCCATCCAGGTGCAGCGCTTCCGGGAGCGCGTCGAAGCGCGCGTCCTGGGGCTGCGTGTCCTCCAGCTGGAACTTGCGCGCGTCGCCGAACACCTTCAGCCGCTCGCGGCCCTTCGGCGCCAGCTGCGTGAGCTTCGCCTCCACCAGCTCCGTGTGCGCGTTCGTCACCACCGACACCGGCAGGCCCGTGGCGAGCAGCGCCTCCAGCACCTCCTTCGCCTCCGCCTTGAAGGCCGTCGCCGAGTGCTGGTACGCGTCCCGGTAGAGCGTCTGCACCGTGTCCGTGCGCGCCGCCTCGTCCTGGCCCCCGCCGAAGCGCTGGAGCAGCCGGTGCGCGGTGCAGGTGGCCGTCAGGTAGGGGTCCGCCGTGGCCGGCGCGACGATGCGCCCCCCGACTTCCCAGCCGTACCGGTCCACGCCGTCATGCAGCGCGGCGACTTCCTCGTCCCACGCGGCCGTCGCGTCCTGCCCCAGCACCCGGTACAGCGCCTGCTGGAAGTGCTTCAGGAAGGGCGCACCCTCCGCCAGCACGTCCGTGAAGGTCCCATCGAAATCCAGCACCACGCACGAAATCGCCATCCACCTGTCCTTGAGGCCTTGAACGAAAGCCTCGAATGACGCCCCGTTGGCCGCTGCGAATCAAGCCCCTCCCCTGCTTCTGGACGCAGGGATGTGCCAACTCCCGGAAAGCCGGATCCCCCCCGGGTCGGGTGGTCCAGGGCCTCCCGCGCACCCACCGTACGGACTCCCGCGGGGGAAGGGGGCTCCGCGCCCAATGTCCGAGCCAACCGGCACCTTTCTGGGGGAGTCCACGCCCGTGCGACATGAGTGGTTGCGCACGGTGCTGCAGCTGCTGCCCGTGGGGGTGATCATCGCGGACACGGGCGGCCGGCTGCTCGCGGCCAACGCCGCCGCGGATGCCCTGTGGGGCGCGGACGCGTTGGCGGAGATGAACCTGGAGCGCTACGGCCTCTTCGAGGCGTACTGGCCCGGCACGGGCAAGCGGCTGAGCGGCGAGGAGTGGGCCCTGGCCCGCACCCTGCGCACCCGGCAGACCGTCTCCAACGAGGAGGTGGACATCGTCGGACGCGACGCCACCCGGCACACCATCCTCAACTCCGCGGCGCCGCTGTACTCCGTGGAGGGCGACCTGGTGGGCGCGGTGAACATCAACGTGGACATCACGGAGCGCAAGGCCACCGAGCGCGCGGAGTTCTTCGTCAGCGAAGCGAGCCGGCTGCTCGCCGAGTCCCTGGACTGGGAGACGACGCTCAAGGCCGTGGGCCGCCTGGCCACGGTGGAGTGGGCCGACTACTGCATGGTGGACGTGCTGGACGGCGACGGCGACCTGCACCGGCTCGCGGTCAGCGCCAGGGACCCGCGGCGCCAGGAGCTGCTGGAGCGGCTGATGCCCTTCGCCCCGCGGACGGACTCGGACACGCCGCTGGCGCGCGTGTTCGCGCGGGGCAAGCCCGTGCTGGTGGCGGACGTCACCTCCCGGTGGCTGGACCGGGTGGCCCTTTCGGCCGAGCACCGCGCGCTGCTGGAGCAGCTGGGGCCGCGCTCCACCATGCTGCTGCCCCTGGCGGTGGGGCAGCGCCGCTTCGGCCTCATCAACCTGGTCTCCGTGTCCCCCGCGCGGCGCTACACCCGGCGGGACCTGGGGTACGCCACGGAGTTCGCGCGCCGGGCGGCGCTGGCGGTGGAGAGCGCCCGGCTGTACCGCGAGGCGAAGGTGGCCCTGCGCGAGCGCGACGCGTCGGCGGCCATGCTGGAGTCCTTCTTCGCCGCGTCGCCGGTGGGCATGGGCTTCGTGGACCAGGACCTGCGCTACGTGCGGCTCAACAAGGTCATCGCGGCGAACAACGGCATCCCCCTGGAGGAGCACCTGGGCCGCACGCCGCGCGAGCTGATGGGCGAAGCGGGAAACCCCATCCAGGACCTGCTGCGCCGGGTGCTGACCTCGGAGGTGGCCGTGGTGGACGACCGGGTGGAGTACGTCGCGGGCCCGGAGCCGCGCACCTTCCTGGCCACGTACTTCCCCGTGCGCACCCGCCGCGAGCTGCTGGGCGTGGGCGGCGTGGTGCGCGAAATCACCGACCAGCGCCGCATGGAGGACCACCTGCGCTTCCTCACGGACGCCACCACGCGGCTGGCCACGTCGCTGGACTGGCGCACCACCGTGCGCAACGTCGCGGAGCTGGTGGTGGCGCAGCTGGCGGACTACTGCCTGGTGGACATGCTGGGGGAGGACGGCGAGCACCTGGAGCGCGTGGAGCGCCGCGCCCGGGGCGACGCCCTCCAGGCCCAGCTGGAGAAGTCGATGCCCTTCGCGCCGCCTCCCGGCAGCAACACGCTCCTGCGCCAGGTGCTGGAGACGGGCCGCTCGGCGCTGGTGGCGGAGGTGGATGAGGCCGCGGTGCGGGCCTTCGCCCTGGACGAGGAGCACCGGGACATCGTGGAGAAGTTGATGCCGCGCTCGGTGATGGTCGTCCCGCTGGTGGCGCGCGGGCGGACGCTGGGCATCGTGAGCGCCGCGACGTGCTCCCCCACGCGGCGCTTCAACACGCGCGACCTGTCCCAACTGGAGGACCTGGCCTGGAGGGCCGCGCTCGCGGTGGACAACGCCCGGCTGTACCGGCAGGCGGAGCAGGCCGTGGCCGCGCGCGACGAGTTCGTGGCGGTGGCGACGCACGAGCTGCGCACGCCCCTGTCCGCGCTGCACCTGCAGCTGTCGTCCCTGCAGCGCACGCTGGACAAGGTGCCGATGGAGGAGTCGGAGCGGCTGGGCCAGGGGCTCGCGGGCGCGCTGCGGCAGGCGGACCGGCTGACGCGGCTGGTGACGCACCTGTTCGACGTGGCGCGGCTGGGCACCGGGCAGATGTCGCTGGAGCTGGGCGCGGTGGAGCTGTCCGCGCTGGTGCACGCGCTGGTGGCGCGGATGGAGGACGCGCTGGCCACCGCGGGCTGCGTGGCGGTGGTGCACGCGGACGCGCCGGTGGTGGCCCAGGCGGACCGGCCGCGCGTGGAGCAGGTGCTGATGAACCTGCTCACCAACGCGATGAAGTACGCGCCGGGCCTGCCGGTGGAGCTGTACGTGGAGCGCGACGGGGACATGGCCGTCATCGCCGTGCGGGACTGGGGCCCTGGCATTCCTCCGGAGGCCCGCGAGCGCATCTTCGAGCGCTTCACCCGCGCCACCGGCGCGCACGCGCGCGCGAGCCTGGGCCTGGGCCTCTACATCTCCCGGCAGCTCGCCCGCGCGCACGGAGGCGAGCTGTCCGTGGAGCCGACGATGGAGGAAGGCCCCGGCTCGCGCTTCGTGCTGCGACTGCCCCTGTGGAAGAAACCGTCCGGAGCGGCCCCGGCCTGACGCGGTGGGGCCACGCGGCGGGCCCTCCGGGGGTGTCGCACGGCGCCCACCTTGCCGCCCACCCCCGGGGCACCGCTAGCCTCGCGGGCCATGGACGACGCGCGGACCGAAGCAGCGCGGAGACGCTGGCGGTGGCTGCCCTGGGGGCTGCTCGCCGTCGCGGTGGCACTGGCCTCCACGGGCGCGTGGCTGGGCTCGCGCTCGCTCCAGGCGCTGGAGGCCCGGAGCGCGCAGCTGGAGCGCGAAGCCTCCGAGTCCGAGGCCCACGTCGCGCAACTGCAGACGCTGCGGCAGGCCATGGAGCGCAGGCTGCGCGCGCTGGAGCGCCAGCAGCAGGCCCAGGAGTGGGGCGGCGCCGCGGCGGAGCTCCAGGCCCGGAGCGCGGAGGCCCAGCACACGCGGCGCGAGGCGGCGCTGGCGGCCCTGGGCGCGACATGGAAGGACGCGCTCAAGGATGGGGACGTGTCCCTGGACCTGGAGGATGACGCCCTGCGCGTGGAGCTGTCCGAGCGGCTCCTCTTCGCGCCCGCCAGCGCGGAGCTCACCCCCGAGGGTGCCCGGTGGCTGAAGCAGTCCGCGGGCGTGCTCCAGGGCCTCCTCGCCGACCACCGCGTGGCGGTGGAGTCCCACACCGACGAGGTGCTCCCCACCGCGCCCGCCTCCACCGCGTGGGAGCTGTCCGCCGCGAGGGCCGTGGCGGTGGTGCGCCACCTGGGCGAGCGCGAAGGGCTGGCCCCGGAGCGCCTGAGCGCCACGGGCCACGCCGCGTACCGGCCGCTCGTCCCCAACGACAGCCCGCCCCACCGCGCCAGCAACCGGCGCGTCACGCTGAGGGTGTCGCCCACGCCGGTGACGCCGGAGGGCGCGGCCGTGGCCCGCACTGAACCGCCGTCGAGGCCCACCCAACGCCTCGCGAAGGCCAAGGGGAAGAAGACGGCCCGCCGCTGAAGGCGCGGGTGTTTTGAATAGAACCACGGGTCCGCACGTCGGCCGGAGGGTCCGCCCCTGCCCTGGAGCCACCCGTGCCTTCCTTTTCCCCTGCGCTGCGCGCCGGAGTCGCCGTGGGCCTGCTGTTGGCCGCCCCCGCCGCGGAGGCCCGCTTCGGCAAGAAGTCGCCGGACAGCTCCGACAACAAGAAGGACGACGACACGGGCTCGCGGGTCCACGCCGCGACGCCCATCCAGCCCGACCGCCCCCACGAGGCCTCCGCGTACACTCCGCCACCGCCGCCGGACAACGATGACGACTGCTGCGACGTCCCGTCGTCGTCGTACGTGTCGCCGGGCTACAGCGAAGCAAGCTACAGCGAGGCGGGCTACAGCGAGGCGCGCGCGGCGAACTACAGCGAGGCGAGCTACAGCGAGGCGCGCGCGGCGGGCTCGGAGCTGGCCGCGGACCTGTGGGTCACCCGCGCCGCGGCGGCGCGCGCGCGCATGGCGGTGGAGCGCGCGCGGTCCACCCCGCTGCTCGACGTGCGCCTGGGCCTCAACGTCGGCGCCATGGGCGGTGGCTCCGCCGGGGACCTCTTCCTGGGCATCGAGGGACAATCGCTGGGCTTCGACGTCCAGGGCACGCAGCTGACGCTGCCCACCGACGACGGCACGCCGGGCACGGACATCATCCGTCTGGGCTCCGCGCACCTCACCTGGGCCGTCCTCTCCACGGACCGCCTGCGCTGGCGACTGGAGGGTGGCCTCACCACCGCCAGCGCACCGGACCTCTCCCTCACGGCCCCAAGCTTCGCCACCTCCGTCGAGGCCTGCGTGGCGGGCCCGCTGGACGTGGAGGCGCGCGCGCAGGGCACGTTCGGCCCCTACCGGCAGCTGGACGTGAGCGCGGGCGTGGCGCTGCACCTGGGCCCCCTCATGCTGCGCGGCGGCTGGCGCGGGCTCATCCTGGACGACGCGGGCCTCGTGGATGGCGTGCAGCACGTGGACCGCTTCATGGGCCCCTACGGCGGCGCGGGCTTCGCCTTCTAGGGCCAGCCCCTGTCCGGGGGCCCACATGCCCCCTTCCGGACACCCCTCCCCTCCTCGAGGCCCCTGGTGTCCCACGGGGTGATGGCGGTTGAATATTCCGGGCGAGCAGGCGTCCAGATGCCGCGGCCCATCCCGTGGGCCCGTGAAGAGGAGGGGTCGCCGTGGGGTTCTGGAAGACGCTGTGTGTCGCGCTCTCTGTCGGTGTCCTGCTGGGGGCGGGGCCCGCCGAGGCTCGCTTCGGCAAGCGCTCGAAGCCGAACGCCTCCGACTCGAAGTCCTCGGACTCCCAGGACAAGGACGACGGCGGGAATGAACACCGCGCCACCCCGGTGGGCCGCCCCTCGGACGCGCCGCTGCGCTCCAACGTGCGCGCCGCCAGCGTGGGCGTGGGGGTGGGCTGGTTCGACTTCCTCTTCCTGGGCTCGCCGGGCGGCGGCTACCACCGGCGCGCGCGCGCCGCGACGGCGCCCCGGGGCCGTGAGCCGCGGCCCGCCCCGCTGGTGCACCTGAACGTGCAGGGCGACAGCTTCGGTGAGACTGGCGGCGCGCTGGGCCTCTACATGGCGCTGGACGGCCAGCGCTGGGGCATGGACGCGCGCGTCACCGGCATCGCGCTGGAGTCGGATGACGGTTCCCGGCTCGACGACCGGCTGACGCTGCTGGACGCGCACCTGACGCTCTCCCCGTGGTCCTCCGAGCGCGGCCGCTTCCGGCTGGAGGGCGGCCTCGCCAGCGCGCACACCCCGGACGCCATCTTCGTGGGCCCCAGCTTCGCCGCCTCGCTGGAGGCGTGCATCGGCCCGTCGCCCTTCGACGTGGAGGCGCGCATCCAGGTGGTGCCCTTCCCGCACCGCCAGGTGGACATGCAGGCCGGGCTCGCGATGCACCTGGGCGTCCTCAACCTGCGCGGCGGCTGGCGCACGCTGTACCTCAATGACGCCGGCCGCCTGGACGGCGTCGTGCACTCGGACCTCTTCTCCGGCCCCTACCTGGGTCTGGGCTTCACGTTCTGAAGGCTGAAAGGCTGAAGAAAAGACTCCCGGTGTCCTGGCGCGCCGCGCGGACCCGGGAGCTGGAGCGCCGGGCTACTGCTCGTCCGACGACGCCCCGTACGCGACCGCCGGGCTCTCCGTCCCGGAGCCATTGGACACGCCGGAACGCTTGACGCGCCGCTTGGGCGGCGGGGCCAGCTTCGGATCCGACGAGAAGAGCGACCGGTAGATGGCCGGCGTGTTGATGTTGACGATGACGCCCGGGTCCTTCATGGGCATGCGGCGCGGGTTGAGCGCGCGAAGCGCCACGTTCAGGTCGTCCCCTTCGGCCTGGAGCAGCTTCTGCGCGGCGCCGCGCGAGAGCACCACCGGCCAGCCCATGGCGTTCTCATACTCCGGCCGCAGGGCCACGACGCCGTCGGTGCCGCCCCGCTCCATCTCCTTGAGCATCGACTTGACGGTCTTGTCGCGCAGCGCGGGCATGTCCACCGGGTGCAGCAGCACCACGTCCGCGTCCTCGGCCAGGGCCGCCTCCAGCCCCGCCTTCACCGACGACAGCAGGCTCTTCTCCCAATCCTTGCTCGTCACCAACTCCAGGCTGGGGTGCTGTTCGCGAACCTCCGCCTCGTTGTAGCCCACCACGCCCAACACCCCGCCCCCCGCCTTCCCGAAGGTGGACGCCAGCGACTGAAGGAAGCTCTTGCCCCCTTCATGCTCGATGAGCGCCTTGGGGTGGGCCATCGACTGGGCCTTGCCCGCCGCCAGGATGATCGCCACTGCCTTCATGACCCGCCTCCTTGCCCTCGACGAAAAGCCGGGGGCACCGCCAACAGGCTGTTGACCTCCTTCCGGGATTGCAGCCCGCCCGCCAGTACGAGTCGTCAGACAGCCGCCAGCCACACGCACAGGTGTTGGCTGTTGGCCCTTCGCGCAAGCGGGGATGTCCACCACCGTTCAGCCAGCCGGCTCACCGGACCTCCCCTCCCCGAAGGCCAGTGGCGCCAACCCGCCCTTCAGTGCAGCCAGCCGCTCGAGGCCGCCAGCCGCGGGGGCGCCGCGGTGTCCACGGTGTTTTCTTCCGGCGCCGCCAGCGCCTTGACGGTCAGAATTTCAGCCAGCCGCGCCAGCGGGCGGCGGCGGGCCACGCGGTGCAGTTCGTCCTCCGTGACCTCGCCCAGCAGGTCGCCCCCATCCCCCTCCACCACGGGCAGCACCTGCACCCCGTGGCGATACATCTGTTGGAGCGCCGCCAGGACGGTGTCCTCCGGGAACAGCGTGATGGCGCGGGTGAGGAGGTTCTGGAACTCAGGGGTGCGGCACATCGACACGTGAGGCCTCCGGTGCTCGGCGTTCGGGCGCCGTGTGCCCCGTGGCCTTAGCAATCCGCTTGCCGACGTCCCGCGAGCCCCGAGGATCCGCTTGCCGGCCTACGGCTTCGCCACGGGCTTCACCGACTCCACCATCTTGCGGAAGCCCTTCTCCGCGCCGTTGACCGTCTTCTCCGGCCCGGTGAGCTTGTAGAAGACCGCGCCCTCCGGGCCCTCCACGATGGCGCCGCGCAGCTTGAAGTTCGGCTTGGGCGCGGAGGGTCCCATCATCGGACCGCCCCCCGCGTACGTGCCCTTCACCTCCACCGTGGTGACGGGCATGCCGTTCACCTTCTCCTGCTTCGTCTTCGCGTCCTTGTCGTCCAGGGGCTTGCCGTCGGGCTTCTGGAACTGCGCCACCCAGCGCTTCACGTTCGCGTCCACCGCGCCGCCCTGGCCCTGCCCGAAGTAGAAGATGGCCAGCTCCGCGTCCTCCGCGTCGCCCTTCGCCGCGGGCACCTTGTACGTCGCCGCGCGCATGGGCCGCGCGGGCTGGACGGCCCACTCCGCGGGCGCGCTCCACGTCAGGCCTCCGGCCTCCTCCGCGCTCGCGCCCATCGCCACCGTCATCGCCAACACCAGCATCAGTCGTTTCATGGGCTGGCAGCGTAACCGCGTTCCCGCGGGCGTCACGCGCCCCTCCCGCACGCACACAGCGAGACGTCCACCCGCACGCGTGAGACGCCACCCCATACCTGACTCATTGCGTCAAGCCCCTCTCTCTTTGTGCCCGGAAGATGGCGTGCTACTCACTGCATTGTTTCCAGCAGTTCACCTTGGGCTGGAGGGGAATCCCACCATGAAGAAATCGCTGTTCCTCGGGGCCATGGCCCTGGGAGCCGTTGCCTGCACGCCGGAGATCGCGCAGGACGCTCCGAATACGAACGTCGGCCTCGCGGAGTTCGATCCCACGGGCACCCCCGCTGTCGTCCCCTCTCCCAACGACCTGGCCATCAATCCGGTCACGAAGCTGGTGGCGGCGCCCATCAACCCGCAGGCGTCCGCCGCGGAGCAGGAGTTCACGCGCGACTACCTGAACACGCTCAACGGCTTCCCGACGTCCGCCATCGCGTCGACCAAGGTGAAGGACCTGGACGCGTTCACGGTGAACGCGCACACGGTCGTCTTCATGGACGTGTACGCGGGCACGCCGCTGGCGAAGCCGGTCACGCCGACGATCGCGTACAACGAGGACACGGACCTCATCAACATCATCCCCCCGGTGGATCCGAACACGGGCCTGCCGGCGTGGCCGAAGGGCGGCCGCTACGCGGTGGCGCTCATCGGCGGTGAGAACGGCCTGAAGACCACCGCGGGCTACCCGGTCATCGGGTCGGCCACGTGGGCCTTCGCCAGCTCCGCGAAGCCGCTGGTCACCTGCGAGGACCTGACCGCGCCGGACTGCGCGCCGGCCACGGAGATCATCCCCTCCACGCAGACGGACCCCGCCAAGCGCCTGGCCGACCAGACCGCCAGCGCCCTGCGGCTGGAGCAGCTGCGCCGCGGCTACGCGCCCATCATCGAGGGCCTGGTCGCCAAGGGCGTCAAGCGCGAGGACGTCGTCCTCGTGTGGACCTTCAGCGTGCTGAACCAGCCGGAGGCCACCATCAACCTGGCGGCCACCGCGCGGGTTCCCACCATCATCCCCTTCCCCAACGACCTGCTGCGCGTGCCGGCCACCGGCACCACGGCGGCGCACCTGAACTTCCCCGTCCCGGCGGAAGCGGGCCTGCAGCGGGACCTCTTCCAGGGCCTCAACACCCTGGACGGCTTCTCCACCACGGGCGCCATCGTGTCGGAGAACGGCGATGCGCAGGGCGTGCTGGACGGCACGATGTACCGCACGCCGGCGGATCCCCCGGCGCCCAAGCTGGACCCGTCCACCCTGGCCACGGGCGTGAAGTTCCTCAAGCTGTCCAACCTGGACAAGGGCACCAAGCCGGACGTGGTGACCTGCCTGGTGAACAACACCGGTGACTGCGGCACCAGCGTGGGCACCGCGGGCGTCGTCGCCGTGCCGCAGCAGCTGCAGATCGTCCCGAAGGCGCCGCTCGATGGCGCCACCCAGTACGGCGCCGTGATGACCACGGACCTGAAGGACACCCAGGGCCGCAACGTCGCCCCGGCCACGGCGTTCGCGCTGATGCGTCTGGCGAACCCGGTGTTCGCCAACGGCAAGAGCCAGATCTCCTCCGTCCCGGACTCGCTCGCGCAGGCGCTGGAGCCGGTGCGCGCGGCCTACAAGCCGTACTTCGACGGGCTGGCCGCCGCGGGCATCCCGCGCTCGAAGATCGCCCTGGGCTGGTCGTTCACCACCCAGAGCACCACGTCCATCCTGCAGCAGCTGTACGCGCTGCCCACGGCGTACTCGACGCCCACGGCGCCGAACTACGTGGTGCCCGCCACCACGCAGGTGAAGCAGGTGATGACCGCCTCCGGCCTGCCGTCCGACAACATCGGCGCGGTCTTCGAGGTGCAGGCCAACACGCCGTTCCTGCTCACGGGCCCCAGCGACACGCTGAACCCGGCCGAGCCGCGCCCCACGCGCTACCCGTTCATGCTGTTCGTGCCCGCCACGGCGGCGCCCGCCACGGGCTGGCCGGTGCTGGTGTTCGGCCACGGCCTGACCAGCAACCGCACCGCGGTGCTGGGCGTCGCCAACAAGCTGACGGGCGCGGGCTACGCGGTCGTCGCGATGGACGCCGTCTACCACGGCGAGCGCTCCAGCTGCGTGGGCTCCGCGTCGGTGGCCGGCGGCTCCGATGACGGCGCGTGCGCCAGCCCCCAGACGCAGCGCTGCGAGACCAACCCCGGGAGCGCGTCCTACGGCCGCTGCGTGGCGCGCGTGGAAGCGTCCCGCGCGGACTGCAGCGCCGCGGTGCGCGGCCAGGTGCCGGGCGACGTGTTCTGCTCCACCATCACGTCCCCGTCGCAGGGCCGCTGCATGGCGGACAACAAGTGCGAGGGCGCGGACTTCCTCCGCAACAGCACGGGCGTCCCGGCCATCTCCGGCTGGAACTTCCTCAACCTGGGCAACCTGTTCACCACGCGCGACAACTTCCGTCACCACGTGGTGGACTTCGGCCAGTTCCTGCGCGTCCTGAGCAGCGCGGAGCTGTCCGCGGCCGTGGGCAAGCTGGACGCCAGCCAGGTGGACTACGTGGGCCAGAGCCTGGGCGGCATCATGGGCACCATGTCCACCGCCGTGTCGCCGCGCGTGCGCCGCTCGGTGCTCAACGTGGCCGGTGGCAACCTGGCGGGCGTGCTGCTGACCGCGCCGGCCTTCGCGGCCCAGAAGACGGCGTTCCTCGCGCAGCTCGCCTCGGCGGGCGTCACCCCGGGCTCCCCGGGCTTCGACACCTTCATCAGCCTGGCGAACACCATCCTGGACCCGGCGGACGCGCGCAACTACGCGTACCTGCTGGAGAACAACTCGGCGGCCGGCACGAACCCCGCCGTGCACCGCGCGTTCATCCAGTACATCGAAGGCGACGAGGTCATCCCGAACCCGAACACGCTGGCGCTCATCGCGTCCGCCAACCGCGCCGACGCGCCGCGCACGGTGGCGTCGTACATGTTCAAGTTCGACACCATCCCCGCGTCCGCCCGCCACGCGTTCCTCAACAACCCCGCCATCCCGGAGGCCGTGCGCAACGCGGCCCAGGACCAGATCATCGGCTTCCTGCAGACCGGCGCCGTGGCGCAGTAACCCGGACCACTGAGAGAGGAATCAAACACCCATGAAAAAGACACTCTCCCTCGTGGCGATGCTCGCGGCCGGTACGAGCCAGGCCGCGGGCTTCCAGATTGACACCCAGAGCGCCCGCGCCACCGGCGTTGGCGGGGCCACCACGGCCTGGCTGGAGGACTCCTCCGCCATCTATTACAACGCGGCCAACATCGTCGGCGTGAAGAAGCTGGACATCACGCTGGGCGACACGGGCATCCTGCCGAGCATCACGTTCCAGCGGCCGGGCATGGAGCAGGAAGGGCAGAAGACGACCCTGTCTCCGCCTCCGCACGTGTTCGTGGTGTACAAGCCCTTCGAGCGGGCGGCGTTCGGCGTGGGCGTGTACACGCCCTTCGGCGCGCGCAGCCGCTGGGAAGACGGCTTCAGCGGCCGCTTCCGCGGCTTCGAGTCCTCGCTGGCGACGTACAACATCAACCCGACGTTCGCGTATGAGCTGCACCCGCGCTTCCGCTTCGGCGCGGGTCTGGACATCACGCGGGCCACCATCGAGCTGACGCGCGGCCTGGACTTCGTCAACAGCGAGGGTGCCATCCACCTGGGCGGCGCGGACTGGGGCTCCGGCTTCAACGTCGGCGTGCAGGCCCGGGTGCTGGACAACCTGAGCATGGGCCTGCACTACCGCAGCTCCATCGACATCGCGTTCAAGGGCAAGGCGGACTTCCAGAACGTGCCGGCGGAGTTCCAGAGCCGCCTGAAGGACCAGTCCGCGAGCGCGAACCTGGTCCTGCCGTCCATGGTGACGGCGGGCCTCGCGTTCCAGCCCATCGACCGGCTGAACGTCTCGTTCGACGCGAGCTGGGTGGACTGGTCCTCCTTCGCGGAGCTGGCCATCCGCTTCGAGGACTCCTCCATCGACAACCCGCTGCCCAAGCGCTGGCACGCGAAGTGGAAGTACTCCCTGGGCGCCGAGTACGGCGTCACGGATGCGCTCCAGGCGCGCGTGGGCTTCGTGTACGACCCGTCGCCCAGCCCCAACAACACGCTGACGCCGGACCTGCCGGACGCCAACCGCATCAAGGCGACGCTGGGCCTGGGCTACCAGTTCCGGCCGTTCCGCGCGGACCTGGGCTACCAGTTCGTCGCGCTGGCGGACAAGGAGAGCAGCGCCCCGGGCATGCCCGGCACGTACGCCGGCACGGCGCACGTGTTCGGCCTGACGCTGGGCTTCTCGCCGGAGTAGTCGGAAGTCCATCCTGAAGCACCCCGGCGCCCGGCTCCTTCCCCACGTGGAAGGGCCGGGCGCTTTCGCTTACGGTGCCGGCCCGTGAGCCCTTCCAAGCCCGGCCGCAACGACCCGTGCCCCTGTGGCAGCGGGAAGAAGTACAAGGCCTGTCACGCCGCCGAGGACCGCGCCAAAGCCGCGCCGCCTCCCACCGCCCCCGCCCATCCGCTGAAGCAGGACCTGGAGGGCGCCATGGCCCTGCTGGGCGACGCGGACGTGTCCCGCCTGTCTCAGGCGCTGGAGCACCTGGGCGCGCTGCTCTCCAGCGCCGGTCCCCAGCCGGGGCTGCGCTACGACGACACAGCCTTCAGCGACCACGTGGGCCAGGCGCTCGCGAAGCTGGCGGCGCGGGAGGGCCTGGATGCCATGGAGGCCCGGAACACGCTGCGGGTGGGCGTGGTGCGGGAGCTGGGCACGCGGAGCTTCCAGGAGAAGCTGGGCGCGGGGCTGCTCGCGCAGGCGGCCCGGAGCGGGCGCACGCCGGAGGAGCGCCGGGCGCTGTGCGTGGGCGCGCTGCTGGCCACGGCGGCGAAGAAGACGGGCAAGGTGCGGCCGGAGGACAACCCGGTGCTGGACGTGGTGTTCGACGTGCAGTTCCGCGAGTGGAGCCAGAAGCACGCGGAAGGGGTGCGCAAGTACGAGGCGCTCATCGCGGGCATGGAGCCGGAGTCGCTGACGCCGGAGGCCTCGGAGGCCCTGCGCCGCGCGGAGGCCGGGGAGCTGGACGCGCTGGTGAAGCACGTGCAGGCGGACCCGGCGCTGGTGGAGCGCATCTCGCGCGAGGCGAAGGAGCGCGCGCAGCGGGTGGAGGCGAAGTTGCGCGAGCCGTCCACGCCGTCCGTCTTCTCCCCGGAGGAGGAGCTGTGGCTCACCTGCGTGCTGTGGGAGCCCCTGCGCGCGATGAAGACCCAGCCCAAGGACGCGCAGGGACGGCGGGAGGTCATCGCCGCGCTGCTGCGCGCGGTGAAGGGCGCGGTGGACGCGGACTTCCTGGAAGGAATGCTGGAGCGGCTGCGCGAGGGGGCCAAGGACCCGGCGGCGGACGAGGCCACGCGCGAGTGGCTCACCGACGCGGCCATCGCCTTCGAGGCGGAGCCGGCGCGGCTGGTGCTGGCGGCGCTGCTCACGGCGCGGCAGGAGGCGCGGGGGCGGAGCGCGGAGGAGCTGGTGGCGCTCGCGGACCTGAAGGCCCTGCCCGCGTGGACGCCGGAGCAGTTGGAGCCGTACCGGCTGCTGCTGGAGAAGGAGGGCCGCGCGGCCGGCGCCCAGCGCATCCACCGCGCGCAGGACTGGCTGCGCGAGCACCCGGTGAAGCTGGACGCGGAGGGCTAGACGATGAGCGCCTTCGCGGTCTGCTGAAGGCGCTCCGTGCCCATGCGCATCAGCAGGCCCTTCAAGCCGGGCTGACTCACGACGTGCCGCTCGAAGGCGGCGCGCTCCAGGCGCAGCACCACGCAGGCCGTCTTCGTGCGCACCGTGGCGGACACGGGCTTGTCGAGCAGCAGCGAGATTTCACCGAACACGTCGCCTTCGCGCAGCTCGGGCAGGGCCACGGTGCGGCCCGCGGGCTGCGACAGGGACAGCTGACACTGGCCGCGCAAGAGCAGGTAGAAGGCGTCGCCCGGCTGGCCCTGGGTGAGCAGCACCTGGCCCGCGGGGATGGCGCGCAGGTCGAACTCGCGCGACATCGCCTGCTTCAGGGTGGGTGACAGCTGGGTGAACAGCGGGCTGGTGCGCAGCAGGTTCTCCACCAGCCGCCGCTGGTAGAAGTCCTGCACCGCCGCGTCCACCTCCGGGTACGCCGCGCTGACGCGGGACAGGGCCTCGCGCTTGAACTCCAGCAGCACGGAGCGCTGCCGCACCTCCACGCTGGCCAGCCTGGGCCCCTCGGACACCAGCGCCACCTCGCCGAAGAAGTCCCCGGGGCCCAGCGTGGCCACGGGCTGGCGCGCGTTGCCCTCCACCCGCCGCGTCACCTCCGCCTGCCCCTCCACCAGCGCGAACATCGAAGCCCCCGGCTGGCCCTCCTCCACCACGCGCTGGCCCGGCCAGAAGGCCCGCACCTCCAGCGCCTCCACCAGCGCCACGAAGGCCTCGCGCCCCACGCCGGACAGGACCGGGACGTGCGTGTCCGGGCGCTCCGCGAGCCACGCGAAGGTGGGGGCCAGCGCGCCGGGAGGCCGGGCGAAGCGCTCCGCCAGGGTGAGGACCGTCCTCGGCCGCGCGCCCCGGAGTCCGCGCGACAGCACGGCGGCGGCCACCGCGCGCAGCAGGTCTCCCGCCTGGGTCCAGGCGAGCGCGGCGTCGTCGTAGGCGCGGGCGGCCTCCGGGGTCCGCTCCAGCCACTCCAGCAGCTCCGCCACGCGCTGGTGGCCCTCGGCGTCCCCGGGTGAGGCGCGCAGGGCGTCCTGGTAGCCCGCCAGCGCCGCCTCCAGCTTCCCCTCGGCGGCGAGGGCCGCCGCCTGGGCCTTCAGCGACCGAGCATGTGGGGTGTCCGCCATGCGGGCCTCTGTAACCCAGCTGCCCGGCGCACGCATCCGTTCGGCGGTCGCGGCGGGGTGTTGGTGGACACCCACCGCTGGCGCTTCAGCTGCTCAAGTCCCTCACGCGCTCCGCCAGGCTCTGCGTGAAGAGGCGGTAGATGCGCAGGGCCGCGGCCTCGTGCGTCTCCAGGAAGTATTGGAAGTCCGTCCGCGTCACCCGCAGCGCGCGCACCACCGTGTGCGCGCGCACGTGCGCGGACACCGGCCCGTCGAGGATGAGCGAGATCTCCCCCAGGAACGCGCCCGGCCCCAGCATGTTGAGCTGGCGCGCGTCCCGGCCCGGGCCCGTGGACACGCTCACCATGCCCTCCAGCAGCACCACCAGCCCCATCCCCTTCGCGCCCTTCTCCAGCACCGTCGTCCCCGCCGGCACCAGCACCGGCCGGGCCAGCCGGTAGAGGTCCCGCATGTCCTCCAATGACAGACCATCGAAGATGGGAATGGCTTTCAGATAGCCATACCCATCCACCACCGGCGGCGCCTTCTCCGCCGCGGCCGCGCCCTCCGGCGGCGACGCGAGCCCCAGCCGCTGGAGCAGCCGCGCCTGCTCCGCCTGGAGCAGCACCGCCCCCGTCCCCGTCGCGTGCTTGATGCCGTCCGCCAGGAGCACCAGCGCGCGCCACGTCGCGCCCTCCGCGTCCAGCAGCTCGCACATGCGCAGCACCGCCTCCGGCCGCTGGCCGTCGTCCACGGGCACCGCGCGCAGCATCTCCAGCTCCGCGTGCGCGTTGCCCAGCACCCGGAACACCTGCGCCGCCTCCATAGGCCGGTGCATGCGGCCCAAGAGGTGCGCCAAGGACTCGCGCGCGCCCAGCGCCTGGTACAGCGCCAGCGCCTGCTCCAGCGAGCCCGCCCGCTCGAAGGCCCCCGCCGCGCGGGCCTGCTCCCCCACCCTCAGCCACGCCTCCGCCGCCAGCAGCGGCGCCCCCGCCTGCTCGTACAGCGGCGCCGCCCCCAGGTCGTCGCCATCCGCCTCCAGCAGCCGCGCCGCGCCCGCGAAGTCGCGCGCCTGCCGCAGCACCTCCACCAGACGGGCACGCGTGTCGGCGGGGACCGCCAGCGCCTCCTCCAGGACCCGCTCGCGCTGCCCGGCCCCCATCGCCTCGTAGGCACGCATCGCCTCCGCGAACGCCCCCTGCATCACCCGCGTCCACACCCCTCGCGTGACACTGGAACCGGGGCCCCCGGCCTCATCGCTCAGGTTCGAATCCACTGGAGTCACGGCCTTGTCGTTCCCCCCGGACACCCTGGCTGACAAAAGGGTGGCCTCACCTGTGTCCGGGACCTCAATTCCGTAGCATCCCGAAACAGGGAAAGCCAGCCATCACGGGAGCTTAAGGCAAGCGTTGGACACTTTCTCCACTGCCCTGCATGGGTGCGCGAGACCTGGGAGGTTGGGGGCCTGGGGCCGCGACCCAACGCGCCTCCACTCAGCCGGCGCGCGGCTCCAGGGGGTCTTCGTCCGGTGCCACCCGCCGCCATTCGGGAAACGGATCCTTCAGCCGAGCCCACGCCGCGGGCCCCTTCGCCAGCTCCGCGGGGGTGAGCAGGCAGCGCTCCAGCGCCGCCGCCAGCGCGTCGTGGTCCGCGTCGCGGGTGATGAACACGACCTCCTGACGCCGGTCGCCGTGGGGCCCGCCCGCCACGTCGCGCTCCACCTCCGCGCGCACCTCCGGGTCGTCGGGCCACTCCTCGCGCGGCGTCGCGGCCCACCAGAGGCCCGCGGGTTCGAAGCCGCACGCGCCGCCCGCCTGGGCCCACAGGCCGGTGATGTCCATGCGCGTCGCCAGCCAGAAGAACCCCTTGCTGCGCAGCACCCCCTTCCAGCTTCCGTGCACGAAGTCCCAGAAGCGCTTCGGGTGCAGCGGCACGCGGCTGCGGAAGACGAAGCCGCGGATGCCGTAGGACTCGCTCTCCGGCAGGTGTTCGCCGCGCAGCTCCTGGAGCCAGCCGGGGGCGCGGCTCGCCCGCTCGAAGTCGAACGCGCGCGTGTCCAGCACCTCCCGCAGCGGCACCCGGCCCCGCTCCGACCGGAGGATGCGCGCCTGGGGATTCAACCGGCGCAGCACCGCCTCCACCCGCCCCAGCCCGTCGGCGTCCACCAGGTCCGTCTTGTTCAGCACCAGCACGTCCGCGAACTCCACCTGCTCCACCAGCAGGTCCACCACCGTGCGCTCCTCCTCCTCCGCCAGCGCCAGCCCGCGCTCCGCCAGCCCCTCCGACGCCTCCCAGTCCCGCAGGAAGTTGAACGCATCCACCACCGTCACCAGCGTGTCCAGGCGCGCCAGCGTGGACAGGCCCTGGCCCTCCGCGTCCTCGAAGGTGAAGGTCTCCGCGACGGGCAGCGGTTCGGAGATGCCGGTGGATTCGATGAGCAGGTAGTCGAAGCGCTTCGCCTTCGCCAGCTTCGACACCTCCTTCAAGAGGTCCTCGCGCAGCGTGCAGCAGATGCACCCGTTGGACAGCTCCACCAGCTTCTCGTCCACGCGGCGCAGCGCGGCGCCCCCCTGCCGCACCAGCTTCGCGTCGATGTTCACCTCGCTCATGTCGTTGACGATGACCGCCACCCGCAGGCCCTCGCGGTTGGTGAGCACGTGGTTGAGCAGCGTCGTCTTCCCCGCCCCCAGGAATCCCGACAGCACCGTCACCGGCAGGCGCGTGTCCTTGTCTTCAAGCATCGTACGGCTCCAGCATGGGTTCGCGATTAGATGTAACTCAGTTACAAGTACACATCAAGTACACATGGATGGGGTCGCGGCGCCTTCGGACGCCCTGAAGGTGGGATACCGGCCGCCTGCCCTGCGCGCGGGGAGGCGCGGTCCGGCCGGAGGGGCTCCCGAGCGCAAGCATCCCTATGCAGGCGCGCGCCCGGCGCTATCGTGGGGGGCCATGGGGCCAGCGCCGGAGCGGCGGATGCGAAAGCCACGAATCATGGGGGATGTGCGAACGGCGGCGGCCGCGGCCGCCCTGCTGGGCTCGGGCGCGGCGTGGGCGCACGCGGGCCTCCCGGAGACATCCAACGTCACGCTGCGGCGGGGACACCCCGAGGACGTCTTCGTGGGCGCCACGTTCGGAGCGATCATCTCGCGCGACAGTGGGCGGACGTGGCGCTGGGTGTGCCCGGATGCGATGGGCTATGGCGGCTGGCGCCCGGAGTCCTTCATCTGGCGCGAGACGGGGACGCTGCTGGCGGCCACCGGCAACGCGCTCCTGAGCTCCAAGGACGGCGCGTGCTCGTGGTCCACGCACCCCGCCTTCAAGGACACCTGGGTGACGGGGCTCGCCGCGCAGCCCGGCGATGACGCGGTGCTGTACGCGTCCACGGGCCGCTCCACGGCGGCGAGGAACGGGCTGTTCCGCTCGGATGACGGCGGGGAGACGTGGCGGGCGCTGCCGCTCCAGCGCGACGGCATCGTCTTCTCCGCGGTGCGCGTATCGGCGGCGGACCCTCGCACGCTCTACGTGTCCGCGTGGGACACGGCGCGCATGTACCTGTTCCGCAGCGACGACGCGGGCGACACGTGGGAGGAGCTGCCCCAGGCGTTCCCGGACCTGGTGCGCCCGTTCGACTTCGTGGTGACGGCGACGGACCCCACGGACTCCCGCGGCGTCTGGGCCCGCGTGTCCGCGCAGGGCACCACGCACATCCTCCACAGCACGGATGGCGGGCGCACCTTCCCCCCGAGCCCGGGCGGAGGCATCGAGGACGTCTTCGTCAACATGGACCTCTCCGCCGACGGCGGCACCGCGTGGGTGTCCACCTACAACGCCTTCTTCCGCAGCCAGGCGGGAGGGCCCTTCACCCAGCTGGAGCTGCCCACCGGCAACGCGTGCGTGACGCGCGTGGGCGACGTGCTCTACGGCTGCGGCTCGCCGTGGCTCCATGACTGGTCGCTGGCGCGCAGCCACGACGAGGGCACCACCTGGGAGCCGCTCTTCAGCCTGGAGCAGATCCAAGGCAGCCACCAGTGTCCGGCGGGCACGCCCGTGCGAGAGCTGTGTCCGTCGCGGTGGCCCCAGCTCGCGGGGACGATTGGCGCGCCCCTCTACCCGGACGGGATGCCGGATGGCGGCGGCATTCCGGAGGGCGGCACGCCGGACGCGGGCGCCCCCGATGCCGGCGCGCCGCCCACCGACGCGGGGACGACGCCCTCCAGCCCGAAGCCGTCCTCCGGCTGCGCCGCCGCGCCCGCGGGCACCCTCCTTCCCCTGTTCCTTCTCCCCTGGTGGCGCCGCGGCCGGCGGCGCGAGGACCCTTGCCCATGACGATGCTGAGAACCTCCCTGCTGTGGAGCACCGCCGCCGTCGCGCTGCTCGGCCTGACGGCCTGTCACGGCGACGACCCCGAAACGGCCGACTGTGGTGAGCCGCTGTACGCCGGCGGCGCCACGGACGAGGCCTGGCGCACGCTGGTGGACGCCCAGAGCCGGCCCGAGGACAGCTCGCGCGCGGTGACGCTCGTGTCGCCGGAGTCCGGGCAGACGTACGCGCCGGACGCGGCAGCGCCGCTGTGGCGGTGGACGTCCCCCCTGCGCGCGTCGCTCCAGCGGCCCGGCCGCGCCACGCCCCTCCGGGAGGCCGCCCCGCGCGAGTCGAAGCGGTCGATGCTCGCGTGGCTGGGCGACCTCGTCCTGCCCAGCGCGGAGGCCCACCTGCCGCCGTACACGGGCGACCTGTACTGGGTGAAGGTGTACACGACGGGGCGCCAGTGCCCCCTCGCGCAGCTGTTGACGTCGGAGTTGCAGTGGCAACTGGATGACGGCTCCTGGCGGACGCTGCGGGACGCCGCGGGCGCGACGTTCTCGGTCCAGGTGACGAGCGCGTACCTGGTGCAGAACCGCATCACGGAGGGGCCCTACACGATGGGGTCCACGGTTCCCTTCACGCTGGGGCGCGAGAAATGAGGCGTGTGGCCTGGCTTTGCGCGCTGGCGCTGGGCGCGTCTTGCAACGATGGGGCGCTCCGGGCGGAGGGCACGCTGGAGGTGCCTCCGCTGACGTACGCGGATCCGAACCCATGGACGCGCGGGGGCGCGACGGTGCCGCCTCCGGGGCCTTCCGGGCGGCTGCTCGTGACCAACAGCCTGGATGACTCCGTGAGCCTGCTGGACATGGACGGGCTGGGCACGCCGGGCTGGGGCGAGCTGGCGCGCGTGCCGGTGGGGCTCAACCCCGTGGAGCTGGAGGGGCCGCACCACACGGCGGTCTCCCCCGGCGGGGACTTCTACTACGTGGGCATCTCCAACTACGTGCCCGGCGGCGGCTCCGGTCCTCACGGCGCGCACGGCACCGGCACGGCGGATGGCTACTGCCTGAAGCTGAGCGCGAAGGACAACCGGCTGGTCGCGTCCGCGCGCGTGGACCGCAACCCCGGAGACGTCATCGTCAGCGCGGACGGGCGCACGCTGTACCAGACGCACTTCGACCTGCTGCGCATCGCGGACGTGGCGCGTCAGGGCGGCCCGGAGGAGGACATGGTGGCGCGGATGGCCATCCTGGACGCGGCGACGATGGAGGTGAAGTCGCGGGTGAAGGTGTGCCCCGCGCCGCACGCGGTGCGCCTGTCCCAGGATGAGCGCACGGCGTACGTGGCCTGCTGGTCGGACGAGGTCGCGGTGGTGGACCTGGCGACGGAGGGCACGCCGGTGACGCGCGTGAAGGTGGCCGCTGGCGCGGGCACCGCGACGAATCCCCGCCACCAGCCTTACGCGCTCACCGTGTCGCCCACCACGGGGGACGTGTGGGTCAGCTCCCTGGCGAGCCGGCAGGTGCAGGTGCTGGAGCCCGGGACGCGCACGATGAACCCGGCGCGCACGGTGTATCTGCGCGGCTCGCCCATGTTCGGCGCGTTCACGCGGGACGGCGGCATGCTGTACCTGCCCTACCAACAGGAGGACGCGGTGGCGGTCATCGACCCGGTGACGTCCACGGTGACGCGCACGTTGCCGCTGTCCCAGGCGGGCTGCCTCAACGTGCACCAGTTCATGCTGACCCCCGACGAGCGTCAGGGCCTCGCGGTCTGCGAAGGCGACCACCTTGGCCCAGGCACGTTGCACGTCGTGGACCTGGCGGAGGGCACGGTGGTGTCCACGGTCCAGATGGGCCTCTTCCCGGACTCGGTGAGCCTGCTGCGGGGGACGCCATGAAGCGCCTTCTCGCGAGCGTGGCCGCGCTGGGGCTGGGCGCGCTGGCCGGGTGCGGTGACAGCGAGCCTCGCCCGGCCGCGGACTACGGGGAGTCGCTGTTCCAGGACGCGCGGCTGTCGGAGAGCACGTTCAACCGCTTCTCGTGCGCGACGTGCCACGTGACGACGCCCGCGCTGCCGGCGGGCCGCATCGACGCGGGCTACTCGCTGTACAACGTGGCGGCGCGGCCCAACTGGTGGGGGGGCTACGAGACGCACCTGCTGGACGCGGTGAACTTCTGCTACGTGAACTTCATGCGCGGGGTGACGAAGCTGGAGGCGGAGGACCCTCGCTCCCGCGCCCTGTATGAATACCTGTCGCGCATCAGCCCGGACGCGCAGGCGCCCGCGCTGCCGTTCACGGTGGTGAAGGACATCGAGGACGTGCCCCGGGGCGATGCCGCGCACGGGGAGGCGGTGTACCGGGCGGCGTGCCAGGACTGCCACGGCGCGACGCACACGGGCGCGGGGCGGCTGACGGAGCTGGCCTCCGTGTTGCCGGAGGTGACGCAGGACTACGACCGGCTCTTCCCGGGCATCCCGCACGCGCAGGTCGTCATCGAGAAGGTGCGGCACGGCCAGTTCTTTGGCGTGGGGGGCAACATGCCACCCTACAGCCGGGAGGCGCTGTCCGACGCGGACCTGGGCGCCCTGCTGGCATACCTGGGGCTGTAGCCACGCACGGGCGTCCTCCCTGGCAAGCGGCCAGGCAGGACGGGAAGCGCCCGGCGTTCCGCCCCTGCCAATGCACGCCGGGCATCCGCACCTCTGAGGAATCCATGGCCTCGGCGGGTTCACAGGAGCGGGGCCCTTCGTCGGAAGGGCGCACGCCCAGGGCGGGTGCGGTCCCGTCGTCCCTGGCCGAGCTGCTGGAGACCCACCGCGACGCCATCACGGACGATTGGGTCGCCCGCATGGCCGCCCTCGCGGCCCCCCTGCACCTGTCGCGCGAGCAGATCATCGACGGCCTGCCTGCGTTCCTTGCCGAGCTTCGCGAAGCGCTGTCGCGCGCGGAGGCCGAGGGCGTGGACTTCGACTCGCTCCACCACGAGGAGACCTCCGAGGCGCACGGCCGCAGCCGCCTGCGCATGGGCTTCGACGTGGCCCTGGTCACGCGCGAGTACACCCTGCTGCGCGACTGCATCCTGGAGCGGGCGGAGCGCGAGGGCCTGGAGCCCCCGCTGTCACAGCTGCGGCTGCTCAGCGCCTGCATCGACACCGCGCTCGCGCAGGCCGTGGTCCCGTTCGAGCTGGACAGCTCCGAGCGCCGCCGCTTCGAGGCCGATGAGCGCGAGCGCTTCTTTCAGCTGTCCCCGGACATGTTCTGCATCGCGGGCCTGGACGCGTACTTCAAGCGGGTGAACGTGTACTTCCTCCACGTGCTGGGCTGGAGCGAGGCGGAGCTCTACCAGCAGCCCTTCCTGGACCTGGTCCACCCCGACGACCGGCAGGCCACGCTCGACGAGGTGGGCAAGCTGGCCCAGGGCATCCCCACGCTGCGCTTCGAGAACCGCTTCCGCACCAAGGACGGCCAGTACCGGTGGCTCGCCTGGGCCGCGCGCCCCGTGCCCGAGCTGGGGCTCATCTACGCCGCCGCGCGCGACATCACGGAGCAGAAGGCCGTCGCCGCGGAGCGCGAACGCCTGATGGACGCCCTGCGCGACAGCGAGGGGCGCTTCCGCAACATGGCGGACCACGCCCCCGTGATGCTCTGGGTGACGGACGTGGATGGCTCCACGACCTACATGAACCGGGGCTGGTACCACTTCACCGGCCAGACGGAGGCCACGGGGCTGGGCTTCGGCTGGCTCGACGCCGTCCACCCCGACGACCTGGAGCGCACGCGGCAGACCTTCATCCTCGCCAATGCCAGACACACGCCCTTCCGGTTGGACTACCGGCTGCGCGGCCAGGACGGCCGGTACCGCTGGGCCGTCGACACCGGCTCGCCCCGCTTCGACACGGAGGGGCACTTCCTGGGCTACATCGGCAGCGTCATCGACATCACCGACCGCAAGCAGGCGGAGGTGGAGCGGGAGGCCCTGCTCGCCCGCGAGAGCGCCGCGCGCCAGGATGCGGAGGAAGCCAATCAGCTCAAGGACGAGTTCCTCGCCACCATCAGCCACGAGCTGCGCACGCCGCTGACGGCCATCCTGGGCTGGGTGCAACTGCTGCGCACCGGCCACCTGCCGGAGCCCCGCCGCGAACGCGCGCTCGAGACCATGGAGCGCAACGCGCGCGCGCAGGGTCAGCTCATCGAGGACCTGCTGGACGTCAGCCGCATCATGTCCGGCAAGCTCAGGCTGGATGTGAAGCCGGTGGACCTGTCGGCCGTGGTGCAGCAGGCGCTCGACTCGGTGCGGCCCGCGGCGGACGCGCGGGGGGTCCAGCTGGGGGCCACGGTGGACACCTCCAGCAGCGTCATGGGCGACACGCACCGGCTCCAGCAGGTGGTGTGGAACCTGCTGTCCAACTCGGTGAAGTTCACGCCCCGCGGCGGCCACGTGCGG
Organism: Corallococcus silvisoli; assembly: GCF_009909145.1. Classification (NCBI taxonomy): domain Bacteria; kingdom Pseudomonadati; phylum Myxococcota; class Myxococcia; order Myxococcales; family Myxococcaceae; genus Corallococcus; species Corallococcus silvisoli. The sequence goes on along the minus strand of NZ_JAAAPJ010000007.1, from coordinate 175,900 downwards.
CTGGTGGTGGCGCGGCGGGACTCCCTGGTGGAGCTCACCGTCGAGGACACCGGCCAGGGCATCCCCGAGGCCTTCCTGCCCCACGTCTTCGAGCGCTTCCGTCAGGCCGACAGCGGCACGACGCGCAAGACGGGCGGCCTGGGGCTGGGACTGGCCATCGTGCGCCACATCGTGGAGATGCACGGCGGCACCGTCTCCGCCGCCAGCGAGGGCGAGGGCCAGGGCGCCGTCTTCACGGTGCGCCTGCCCCTGTCGGTCACGCAGCGGCGCGGCCCGGAGGTGCCCACGGCGCCCCGGACCTCGGCCCCGGGCCCGGCGACCGCGCATCCCTCGGAGCTGGACGGAGTGCGCGTGCTGGTGGTGGACGACGAGGAGGACGCGCGCGAGCTGTTGAGCACGCTCCTGGAGGAGAACGGCGCCAGCGTGCTCACCGCCGGCTCCGCGGCGGAAGGGCTCCAGGTCATCCAGGCGGAGCGCCCCGACGTGCTGGTCTCCGACATCGGCATGCCGGGCACGGATGGCTACGGGTTCATCGAGCGCGTTCGCGCGCTGCCCGAAGAGCAGGGCGGGCGCACCCCAGCGGTGGCCATCACGGCCTATGCCCGCTCCGAGGACCGCACCCGCGTGCTGCGCGCCGGCTTCCAGAGCCACGTGCCCAAGCCCGTGGAGCCCGTGGAGCTGCTCGCCGTGCTCGCGTCGCTCGCGGGCCGCTTCCAGAAGCAGCCGAAGGACTGAGGTCACGCGAGCCAGAGCGCCGCGCGTCCACCGGGGCCTCGGGGCGCGCCGATGACCCGAGCACGCGCGGAGCCCGTGCACGGGAGCCACGCGCGGTGCGCCAGGGGCCGTGGGACATCGACGCCTCGGAGCACGGACCCGCGCATGCACGGGAGCCGAGCGCTCGGTGCACCAGGGCCGTGGGACGCCCGACACCTCTGGACGCATCCTTGTGGCCAGCGGGCGGGGACAGGGCTTAGCTTGCAGGTCATGCGTCCGCCGCCCGGACAACTGGCGATGTTCGACGCCCCGTCCCCCGGGAACACCCCGGCGCACGCGCGGCTGCCCTCGCGCGAGGACGCGCTGCCCCGCGCCGCCGAGCTGGCCCGCCGCGTGTCCGCCCTGCTGGGCATGCCCGTGCACCTGCGCCTCACCGACAACCGCGCCACCCTGGTGAGCTACCGCCGCCTCCCCGAGGGCCTCCGGCTGCGCCTGCACCACCTCTTCCTGGACGCGCCGGACCCGGTGGTGCGCGCCCTCGCCCTCTACGTGTCCGGCGACCCCGCCGCGCGCGACGCGCTGGAGACCTTCAGCCACGCGCACCAGGCGCAGGTGCGCCGCGAACGCGAACCGGGCGAACCCCTTCGCACGCGCGGACGCTGCTTCGACCTCAAGGCCGTCCACGCCCGCCTGGACGCGGCCTGGTTCGACGGGCGCGTGCAGGGCGTGGAGGTCGGCTGGGCCCGCCGCCCCGGCCGCCGCACCCGCCGCACCATCCACCTGGGCGGCTACGACGCGCGCCTGCGCGAGGTGCGCGTCCACCCCGCGCTGGACCGCCCCCACGTGCCCGCCTTCGTCGTGGACTTCATCGTCTTCCACGCCCTGCTGCACGCGGACCTCGCCGCCGCCGACGCGGCCCAGGACGCCCACGACGGCACCGGACGCTGCGCCGCCGAACACACCCCCGCCTTCCTCGAACGCGAGGCCGCCTTCCCCCTGCGCGAGTCCGCCTGGCGCTGGCTGCTGGACAACCTGTCCTCGCTGCGGCGCGGATGACCTGCCAGCCCCCCCGCTGAGCCGTTTCCGACAGGCGGCCCCACCTGTCCACCCAGCCCCCTGGGAAGGTGGTGGCCAGCGAGGGCCGCACACTGCATGCTGTCGCCCCGATGCGGTTTTTCAGTGTGGAAGAGGCCAGCCGACTGGTGCCGTTGCTGACGACCATCTTCGGGCGCGTGCGCCCCTGGGTGGAGCGGGTGCAGAAGCTGGCGGAGGTGCTGGACGGCCCGGAGGCCCTACCCGACACGGAGGACGTCCGCACCCAACGCGAGGAGCGCGACGCCCTGCTGGAGCGCATCCGCGTGGAGCTGGTCCCGCTCCAGGAGATGGGCCTGGAGATCAAGGGCGCGGACGGGCTGGTGGACTTCCACGCGCGGCGCGGCGAGGAGCCCGTCTACCTGTGCTGGCGCTACGGCGAGAACACCGTGGCCCACTGGCACGACCTGAAGGCGGGCTTCTCCGGGCGCCTCCCCATCCAGAGCCCGGACGACTTCGAGCCCAGCTACCTCAGCTGACCTCCTCCCGGAGGAAGTGGCCCCCTCAACTCGACAGGCTCTGGTGCAGCAGGCCCAGCTTGTTGCGCGCGGACAGCAGCTGCTGGCGCAGCGAGTCCGCCTGTCGGCCGATGTCCGCGAACCGGTCCGCGTCCGCCGCCTGGGACAGCGTCGCCGCCTCGTCCGCCACCTCCGCCATCCGGTCCTGCAGCGACGTGAAGACGGACGTCAGCCGCGCGTCCTCCTCCGCCGTGCGCGTGGCCTGCTGCCGGAGCGCCGCGAACTCCTGCATGCGCCCGTTGAGGTCCGCCGCGCTCTGCCCCAGCGCGCCGTAGCGCGTGAGCAGGTCCTTGAACGCCTCCGTGCGCCGCTGCAGCTCCTGCGCGCACGCGTTGACGGCGTCCGCCTGCGTCTGCTGGCGGGTGCGCACCCCGGTGATGGCCTGCACCAGCGCGCCCACGCGCACGCGGAGCGCGTCGTCCAGGTCCGCCAGGTCCTTCAACGTCTTGGAGGCGCGCTCCAGCTGCTTCTCCGAGGTCAGGGGCGCCTCCTGGAGCTGGCGCGCCAGCGATTCGAAGCGAAGCAGCTCTGCGTCGAGCGCCTCGGCGGCGGAGACCAGCTCGGAGGACGGGGGGGTGTCACGCTTGCTCATGGGGCAGGGAGGATGCCACGGCCGGCTGCCCGCTCCCTCGCGTTCGCCTGCCTGCTTCGGGAGCCTGTGCTCGGGGGCGGACAGTGCGACTTCCGGCCCTCGCCAACGCCCGGGGGCGTCTCCAGCTTTCCGTGACACGTCGCGTCCGGAGGTCTGAAGCCATGCCCGTGGATTTCTCCATCACCGTGCTCGTCACTGGCGCCACCGGCCAGCAGGGCGGCGCCGTGATCCGCCAGCTCCTCAACCGCGGCCACCACGTGGTGGCCCTGGTGCGGGACGTGGAGTCCCCCTCGGCCCGCGCCCTCCAGAAGCCGGGCGTCGTGCTGGCGCAAGGCGACTTCGAGGACCGCCGCACCCTGGAGCGCGCGATGCGCGGCGTGGACGCCGTCTACGCCATGGGCACGCCCTTCGGCTCCGGCGGCGTGGACGCGGAGATCCACCACGGCCAGAACCTCGCGGACGCGGCCAAGCGCTCCGGCGTGCGGCACTACGTGTATTCCTCCGTGGCGGGCGCGTCGGAGCTCACCGGCATCCCGCACTTCGACAGCAAGCACGCGGTGGAGCTGTACCTGCGGCGCCTGGACATGCCCTTCACCATCCTGGGCCCCACCTACTTCATGGAGAACCTCACCCAACGGCCGCTCCGGGACGCGCTGGCGTCCGGACAGCTTCCGGTCGCGCTGCCCGCCTCGCGCGGCCTGCAGATGGTGGCGGTGGATGACCTGGGGGCCTTCGCGCTGCAGGTGCTGGAGGATCCGGAGAAGTTCATCGGCGAGCGCATCGACGTCGCCTCCGACGAGGTGACGGGCCAGCAGGCCGCGGCGCTGCTCTCCATGGTGAGCGGACACCGCATCCACTTCGAACAGGTGCCCCTGGAGCAGCTGCACCAACAGAGCGAGGACCTGGCGGCCATGTTCGAGTGGCTGGACAAGGTGGGCTACCACGCGGACATCCTCACCCTGCGCAACGACTACCCGCGCGTCACCTGGCAGACCTTCGAGACCTGGGCGCGCCATCAGGATTGGGGCTTCATCACGTCCCCCTCCTGGCCAGCCACCGCCGCCGAGCCGGTGACGCCCCAACCGTAGGCCCCCTGCCCGCGCGCTCGCCCGCCGGGGTGGAGGACGGGGCATGTCAGCCGCTGAACGCCGCGCGCCTACCTTCAGGTGAAGGAGGCATTGCGATGCGAGCACGGGTGTTGGGGGCCGCGGCATTGTTGTTGGTGGCGGGCTGCGCGGCCCAGACGAAGTTGCGCCCCACTCCGGAGGCGGGGGTCCTCCAGAACGGCAAGAGCGGCGCCATCACGGAACAGCAGGGCGTGCGGCTGGTGGCGGACTCCTCCGCGTGGCAGGGGGCCCCGTACGACCTGGAGCGGCGCCTCACCCCCATCTACATCCGCCTGGAGAACCAGGGAGACCGTCCCCTCCGGGTCCAGTACCCGTCGTTCGCGTTGGTGGGCCAGCAGTCCCGGTTCCGCTACAGCGCGCTGCCCCTGGTGTCGCTGCGGCGGGCCATGTCCTCCAGGGACCCGGCCTGGGTCCCTCCGTCCTACAACGGCGTGGTGGCCCCCTCGGTCAGCCTGCGCGTGGGCCCGGGCGCCTACGCCTACGGCCCTCGCCGGGGCTGGGGACCGCGCTGGTACGGCCCGTGGTGGGGCAGCCCGTTCTACGACCCGTACCTGTACTACGGGCCCCCGCGCTACGTGGAGCCGCTGCCCACGGCGGACATGATCAACAACGCGCTGCCAGAGGGCACGCTGGAGCCCGGGGGGACGCTGGAGGGCTTCCTGTACTTCCAGGGCGTGGTCCACCGCGAGGACGCGGTGACGCTCCAGATGAACCTGGTGGATGCCCAGACGGGGGAGCCGTTCGGGACGCTCGCCATCCCCTTCCAGGTGAGCAAGGGCTAGCTAGTGCAGCAGCGTGCTGGGCGGCACGTAGGGGGAGCGCCCGCCGTCGTGCGCCAGGTCGATGAGCCGCGCGTCCTCGGGCTGCCCCAGCGCGCGCCGCACCTCCGAGCCCCGCACGGGCAGGCCCCAGAGCGGCCCCAGGAGGAACAGGTCCAGCGCCCCGGACAGCAGCGGCGCCAGCCCGGCCAGCGCGACCGCCACGCCCCGGGGAGAGCCCGCCCGCAGGCCTCCCAGGACCATGCCCGTGCCCGCCAGAATCCGCACCCACCGTCCCGTCCGCGACGCGATGAAGCCGACCATGCACACCTCCCCACGCCGAAGATGAACACGCGCGAGGGGGCGACCATCGGAGGTGTCCACCCGGCGACCCTCCCGGCTGGGGGCCCGGCCGCCCGCTCGCCTCCCGGGTGGCCAGCAAGCGTGGAGCCGCGCGGGCATACTGCGCCCCCGTGAGCGAGAACGACGCGAAGGCCCGGCCCTCCCCCGACTTGCAGGCGGCCCTGGCCGCGTTCCGGGAGGCCGTGGGCGAGGCGCACGTCAACGTGGACCCCGACGCGCTGGAGGCCGCCCAGACGGCCACCTTCGCCACCACCCAGCGCGTCCCCGCCATCGTGCGGCCCGCGGACACCGCGCAGGTGCAGGCCTGTCTGCGCATCGCGGCGGCGCACCGCGTGCCGGTGTACCCGGTGAGCGCCGGCCGCAACTGGGGCTACGGCTCGCGCGTGCCCCCCGGCGACGGCAGCGTGCTGCTGGACCTGGGGCGCATGAACCGCATCCTCGCCCACGACGAGCAGCTGGCGTACCTCACCGTGGAGCCCGGCGTGACGTTCCGGCAGGCCCACGCGTGGCTGCGCGAGCGCGGCTCCACCACGTTCATCACCACCATCGGCGGGTCGCCGGACGCGAGCATGGTGGGCAACGCGCTGGAGCGCGGCGACGGACGCGGCCCCCACGCGGACATCTTCCAGCACGTGTGCGCGCTGGAGGCCGTCCTGCCCACGGGGGAGCGGGTGGAGACGGGCCACGCGCGGTTCCCCGAGTCGCGCGCCGCCCCCGTCTTCCGCTGGGGCCTGGGGCCGGTGCTGGACGGCCTCTTCAGCCAGTCCTCGCTGGGCGTGGTGACGCGGATGACGTTCTGGCTGTCGCGCAAGCAGCCCTGGCTGCGCGAGTTCTTCTGCGCCGTGAACGACGACGCCCAGCTCTGGGACATGGTGGACCGGCTCCAGGCGCTGGCCCTGGACGGCACGCTCCGGGGCAGCTTCTTCTTCTGGAACGACATCAAGGCCTTCAGCGTCACCCAGCAGTTCCCCTACGCCTCCGTGGGCCGCACGCCCCTGCCGGACTGGGCCCGCGACAAGTTCCGCGAGGGCTTCGGCCGCTGGGCCATCAGCGGCGCCCTCTCCGCCCCGGACGCCGAAATGGGCGCCCTGCTGGAGAAGCGGCTCGCGCGCGCGGTGGAGGGCGCCTTCCGCCCCCTGTCCTTCGGCCCGGTGGCCCCCGACGGCGAGAGCCCCTTCCAGGGCGTCCCCACCGAGGCCAACCTCGCCATGACGTACTGGCGCAAACGCACCCCGCGTCCGGAGGACCCGGACCCCGACCGCGACCGCTGCGGCTTCATCTGGTGCTCCGTCGCCGTGCCCTTCACCGGCCAGGAGGCGAAGCGCGCCGTGGAGATCGCCGACCGCGTCCCCCGCCTCTTCGGCTTCGAGCCCAACCTGGCCCTCCTCGCCCACTCCCCCCGCTGCCTCTATCTGGTCGCCGCGCTCGCGTATGATCGCGACGCCCGCGGCGAGGACGCCCGCGCCCAGGCCTGCTACCGCGCCCTTTCCCGCGAACTGGCGGACGCCGGGTACCACCTGACCCGAGCCGGACTCCAGGCGCAGGAGGCCGCACCACCCGTGCGGGACGACTCCCCGGAGGTGGGCCGGCGGCTGAAAGCGGCGCTCGATCCCGAGGGAATCCTGGCTCCCGGGAGATCCGAGCCCTGAGGCACGGGTGGATCAGCGGAGAAAAAAGAGGAGTGGAAACTTTCCGCGGCCCCCCCCCGATAAACTCTCAAGTCACAAGATTTCCCACCGCGCCTCGCGCCGCCGGAGCCCTTCGCCATGTCCATCGAGACCAACCGCTACCGCCCCGTGTTCCGGAACCCCACGACGACGCCCCCGGCCAACGGGACCAACGTGCGCCGTGAGGTCCAGGCGCAGACGCAGAACCGGGCGCAGGGCGAGGCGACGATCGACCTGAACCGCGGCGTGCAGGGCAACCGGGTCACCACCAGCAACCAGGCGAACCCCTCCACCACGACGGACATCCAGAAGCAGCTGGAGACCAGCCGCTTCGACCAGACGGTGGCGCAGGGCGAGTGGAACAAGAGCTGGACCGCCGCGTCCGGTGAGCACACCTTCGGCGACCCGAACGGCAACTTCCACACGACGGTGGAGGGCCAGGCGCTGACGGCGGACGTGGGCGCGCAGGGCAACGTCTCCATCGACCCGCTGCACGGCAAGATTGGCGCGGAGGGCTCCGTCGACGCGAGGGCGGACCTGGTGCGCGGCTCCGTGGAAGGCCACGCGGACAGCGCCCTGGGCCGCTCGCAGTGGGGCGCCGAGGGCAACGTGGGCGCCGAGGCGGGCGCCACGGGCCAGGTGGTGTTGGATCCGCTCCACGGTCAGGCCGCGGCCTCCGTGAAGGGCGAGGCCTTCGCCGGCGCCCGCGCCAGCGCGGAGGTGAGCCAGGAGATCGGGCCCGCGACCGTCACGGCGGGCGCGGAGGCCTTCGCCGGCATCGGCGTGGAGTTCGAGGCCAACGTCGGCCTGAAGGACGGCAAGCTGTCCGCCAACTTCGACGTGGGCGCGGCGCTGGGCATCGGCGCCAGCCTGGAGTTCGGCTTCTCCGTGGACGTGGGCAAGCTCGGCGACACGGCGAAGAACGTCGCCGAGGGCGTGGGCCACGCGGTGCAGAACGTGGGCGAGGGCATCAAGAACGTGGGCGAGGGCATCAAGAACGTCGGCGAAGGCATCAAGAACGCGCTGACGAGCTGGTAGTCCGCCGCATCGCACCGACGCTCTTCCCAGGGCCTCGTCCATCCGGGCGAGGCCCTTCCTTTTTCCCCGTTGCTCGACAGCCCCCGGCCCCTGGGGGAGACTTTCCCTTATGAACTCTCTGGAAACCCTCCTCGCGCAGGGCCAGGTGGCCCAGGCCAAGGCCGAGGCCGAGAAGCTCCTCGCGAAGAACCCCTCCCACCGCGACGCCCTGGTGGTCATGGCCAAGCTGGCGCTGGTGGAGAACAAGGTTCCCCAGGCCGAAGGGCTGCTCGCCAAGGCGGAGGCCGGCGGGGCCACGCCGGAGACCGGCCTGGTGCGCGCCAACATCGCCGCGCAGAAGGGCCAGCTGGACGCCGCCCTCAAGGCCTACCAGGGCGTGCTCGCGCTGGACCCGAACCGCGCCGAGGCCCACTTCGGCAAGGGCATGATGCTGATCAAGCAGGACAAGGCGCCCCAGGCGCTGGAGGCGCTCACCCAGGCGGTGAAGCTCTCGCCCCAGCAGCCGGTGTTCCGCTACCGCCTGGGTCAGGTGCAGCTGGAGGCGGGCAAGACGGACGCGGGGCTCGCCACGCTGCGCGAGGTCATCACCCAGCAGCCGAGATTCGTGCCCGCGTACCTGAGCCTGTCGCACGCGCTGGCCTCCGAGGAGAAGCTGGTGGACGCCCGCCGCGTGCTGGAGCAGGGCCTCAAGGCGGTGCCCAACCAGCCGCGCATGCTGGCGTCCGTGACGGTGCTGTCCATGGCGCTGCGCGACCTGCGCACGTCGTACCAGGCGGCCTCCGCGCTCGCGGCCCAGCGCCCGAAGGACGCGGACGCCCAGGCCAACCTCGCGCAGCTGATGCTGGCGCGCGGGCAGATCGAACAGGCCCGGCACCTGTGCCAGACCATGGCGTCGCTGGGCGTCTCCAGCGAGTCCCTGAAGATGGCGGAGGCCACCTGCTTCGAGGCGCAGGAGCCGCCCGCGTACGACAAGGCCATCACCGCGTACGAGCAGGGCATGGGCGTCGCGCCGGACGGCTGGCGGGCCGCGAACAACCTGGGCCAGCTGCTGCTGCGCATCCCCGCGGAGCCGGCGAACGCGAACCTGCCGCGCGCGGTGACGGTGCTGGAGGAGGCCGTGCGCCGCGCCCCGGAGCGCCCGGAGCCGCTGCTCAACCTGGCGCTCGCGAAGGCGCGCCTGGGCGACGAGAAGAAGGCGAAGGAGCTGGTGCAGAAGGTGCTCGCCATGCCGCTGGCGGAGGACACCGACCTGCACGAGGAGGCCGTGCGCCTCTCGCAGGCGCTCGCCAAGGCCTGAAAGCCGCGCCGCGCCCGCGCGGGGCCTTGCGTCCCCGCGCGCGCCTACGCGTTGAAGTCGAGCGTGGGCACGTCCTCGTCGCCGGACGCGGACTGGAAGACGTGCCACGCGGTGGCCAGGTCCTGGAAGGGCAGGCCCACCCCGGCGAACACCGTCACCTGCTCCTGGGACGTGCGCCCGGGCTTGAGGCCCGCGAGGATCTCCCCCAGCTCCGCGTGGATGGCGGACTCGGTGAGGCCCGCCGCGCCCGCGGCGCCGGTGGAGACGCTGAGCCCGCGGTGGTCGCAGACGAACAGCGACTGCTGGAGCAGGTCCTGGGACAGCTCCGCCTTGCCCGGCTCGTCCGCGCCCAGCGCGGTGATGTGCGTGCCCGGCCGCACCATGCCCGCGTGCAGGAAGGCCTGGTGGCTCCACGTCGCCGTCACGACGATGTCCGCGTCCTCCACCGCGTCCGCCACGGACGTCTCCACGCGCACCGGCAGGTTCAGCTCCTGGTACATGCGCGTGGCGAACGCCGCCGCGTGCGCGATGTTCGTGTCGAAGACGCGCACCTGGCTGAGCGTGCGCACCAGCCGCAGCTGCTTGAGCTGGAGCACGCCCTGCTGGCCCGCGCCCACCACCGCCACGCGCGTCGCGTCCGGCCGGGAGAGCACGTCCGCCGCCAGCGCGCCCACCACGCCGGTGCGCACGGCGGTGAGGTGGCCGGAGTCCATCACCGCGAGCAGCCCGCCGGAGACCAGGTCATGCAGGTGCACCACGCCCTGGATGGCGGGCTTCTGCCCGGGGAACTTCGCGTGCACCTTCACGGTGTACGCGGGGATGCCGGGCACGCTGCCAGGGAAGAGCACCAGCGCGGTGCCCTCCGAGTGCAGCGGCGCCCGCGCGCGCTGCGGGGCCACCGTGCGGGCCAGGGCGTCGGTGCGGAAGGCCTCGCGCAGGTCGTCCAGGAGCAGGAGCGCTTGGAGGTTCCGGGCCACGGCGGAGCGGTTGAGCAGGAGGGTGCGCATGCTGTGACGGCCACCCTACCCCGAGCCCCCGGTGCGCAGGACGGAAGATGGGCGCGAGGCCGCCGAGCGCCCGAAGGTGAACGGCGCGCCGGGCGGCCCTCCCCAGGTCCGGCCCACGGCCGACGGCCGGGGGCTCGGGGTGGTGCCCTCCACCGGACGGAGGGACGAGGCGGGGCGCCAACACCATGCGCACCGTTTCCCGGGGGGCGGCGCGACCGGGCGAGGGCCCGGGGAGACTGGCGATGCAGGAGCCGGATCCACACTCCGTGAACGCGAGCACGGCAGGCGAGCCCCGCCTCGCCGCGGCGGACTTCCTGCGCACGCATCACGACGCGCTGCTGGAGGACTGGCAGCAGGCGGTGCTGGAGCACCTGCGGGGACAGGTGCCGGCACGCGCGCCGTGGCTCATCGACCACATGCCGGAGCTGCTCAGCACGCTGGCGGACGCGATGGAGTCCGGGCCGGAGGCGCTGGATGAGCACCTGGAGCGGGTCCACGCCGCGGCCCGGCTGGACGAGGGCTTCGACCTGGGCGACGTGGCCCAGGAGTACGCCCTCCTGCGCCGCTGCATCCTCCACCGGCTGGAGGCGCGGGAGCAGCCCCTGCGGACCGGCGACCTGACGCGGCTGGAGGAGACGCTCGACCGGGTGGTGACCCGGACGATGACGTTCTTCTGGACCATGAAGCAGCGCACCCTCCAGACGCTGAACCGCATGGCCGAGGCGACGCTGGATGACCCGGACATGGAGACGCTCCTGGAGCGCCTGCTCACCCGGCTGATGGAGGCCGCGCTCACCGTGGACGCGGCGGCGGTGATGCTGCTGGAGGGCGACGCCCTCATGGTGCGCGCCGCCGTGGGCCTGGGCACCCAGGAGGTGAAGGGCGCGCGCGTGCCGCTGGGGCGGGGCGTCACCGGGCAGGCGGCCCTGGAGCGGCGGCCCTTCTTCATCCGCTCGGCGGCCACCGACCCGCGCGTCCTGTTCGCCCCGCTGCGGCAGGCGGGGCTGCGCGCGCTGTATGGCCTGCCGCTCCTGGACGGCGAGCGGCTGCTGGGCGTGGCGTACATGGGGTCGCGCACGGCCTTCGCCTTCTCCGACTCGGATGTGCTGCTCTTCCACGCGGTCGCCGAGCGGTCCTCGGCGCACATCGCCCAGACGGAGCTGCACGCGCGCGAGCACGCCGCGCGCAAGGAGGCGGAGCGGTCGCTGGCGCTGCTGGACTCACTCCTGGACGCGGTGCCCGTGGGCATCGCGTTCCTGGATCCGGACCTGCGGTACCTGCGCATCAACGGCCTGCTCGCGGCCCTCAACCGCAAGCCCGCGGAGGCGCACCGGGGCCGCACGCTGCGCGAGATGGTCCGCGAAGGCGCCGCGGACCCCATCGAGCGCGCGATGAAGCAGGTGCTGGAGCTGGGGCAGCCCGTGCAGGACGTGCTCATCGAAGGGCCGGACCGGGGCGGGCTGGGGTACTGGCGCGCGGACTACTTCCCGGTGCGCACCGCGGAGGGCGTGCTGCTGGGCGTGGGCGGCACGGTGGTGGACATCAACGCCTACAAGCGCGCGGAGGCGGCGCTCCAACAGGCCATCGCCTTCCGCGAGGAGCTGCTCGCGGTGCTGGGGCACGACCTGCGCAACCCCCTGCACGCGGTGAACGCGTCGGCCTTCATCCTGGGGCGGGCGCGGGGCCTGGACGACGCCTCCCTCCGCGCGGTGGACCGCATCCGAAAGTCCTCCGCGCGGATGGCGCGGATGATCAACGACATCCTCGACTTCGCGCGCAGCCGCCTGGGCGGCGGCATCCCCGTCACGCCCGAGCGGGTGGACATGACCGAGCTGTGCCAGGGGGCGCTGGAGGAGTTGCAGGTGACGTACCCGGAGCGTCCGCTGGCCCTGGAGGCGCGGGGTGACGACCTGTGGGGGCACTGGGATCCAGACCGCGTGTCCCAGGTGCTGGGCAACCTGGTGGTGAACGCGCTCCAGCACGCGAAGAGCGACACGCCCGTGCGCACCACGCTCAGCGACGAGGGACCGGACGTGGTGATGCGGGTGCACAACGAGGGCGACCCCATCCCGGCGGCGCTGCTGCCGCGCCTGTTCGACCCGTTCAAGGAGTCGAGCACGCCGGAGGAAGGCGCCAGCCGGCGCAGCCTGGGGCTGGGGCTCTACATCGTGCACGAGATCGTCCAGGTGCACGGCGGCAGCGTCCACGTGGAGTCCAGCCTGGAGCACGGCACCACCTTCACCGTGCGCTGGCCTCGAGTCCCGTCCCGCCCGCCCTGAGCCCCGTCACGGCGTGGCCTTCACCTCCGGCGCCGGCGTGATGGCCAGCGTGTGCACGGCCTCCGCGAGCATGCGCGTGCTCAGGTCCAGCGTCTCCAGCGCGATGGACTCATCCGGGGCGTGGCCGGTGTAGGGCTCGTTGGGGAAGGCAGGCCCGAAGTCCACGGCGCGAGGGAACAGCCGCGCGTAGGTGCCGCCGCGGATGGAGCCGGGCACCGCGTCCGGGGCCTTGCGCTGCCGCTGGTAGATGTCCATCAGCGTCTTCACCAGCGGGCCGGACGTGTCCGCCACGTGCGGGTCGCCCAGGTAGCGGCCGGAGGACTCCTTCACCTGACCGCCGGAGTCCTCGCCCACGCGCTTCGCGGCGGCGTCCAGGGCCGCGTTGAACGCGGCCGCGTCCTGGCCCTGCGGCCGGCGCATGTTCACCCCCAGCGACACGCTGCCGTCCTTCACGCGCAGCACGGTGGGCGCCACGAGCAGCGGCCCCATCAGCGCGTCCTGATACGCGAGCCCCAGCTTGTCGCCGTGGTGGTCTCCGTCGAAGCGCTTCGCGACGACGCGCAGCAGGGCCGCGATGCCGTTGTCCTCCAGCGGCAGCCGCGCGGCCACGGCGGACAGGTCCCACAGCGCGTTGTGGCCCTCATCCGCGGTGGACGAGTGCACCGCGACGCCGTGGGCGGTGAGCACCACGGCGGCGCCCTCGCGCTTCGCCTCGGCCTTCAGGTCCTTGCGCGCGGGCGCCTCCTGGGCGATGGCGGCCTTCACGGCGGCGAGCAGCGACTCGGGGGTCTGGCCCTTCACCGGCTCCAGCTTCAGCGTGGCGGTGCCGGGCACCTGGGTGAGGAACTCGCCCGCGCTCACGTCCACGGCGCGCGCGATGGAGCCCTCCTTCGGCGCGGCCGAGGCCGGGCCCACGGGCGCCTCCAGCGTCCACGCGACGAAGCCGGACTGCGCGGCCATCACCGGGTAGCCGGAGTCCACGGAGATGACGTGCGTGGGCGTGGGTTCGGTGTCCGCGTACCGCTTCATGCCGTTCCAGTCGCTCTCCTCGCCGTTGCCGATGATGACGAGCACCTTGCCTCGCGGCTTCAGGCCCAGGTCCTTCGCCATGGACAGCGCGACGAGCGCGGAGGCGATGGGGCCCTTGTCGTCCTCCACGCCCCGGCCGTACAGGCGGCCCTTCTCCACCACGGGCTTGAAGGGCGAATGCTTCCACTCGTGGGCGGGCGCGGGGACGACGTCGCCGTGGAAGACGAGCCCCAGCAGCGGCTCGCCCTCGCCCCAGGACAGCTCGAAGACATCGTTCTCACCCACGGTGCGGAAGCCGAAGCCGTGCGCCTTCGCCCAGGACTCCAGCGCGCGGCCCATCGCGGCCACCTCCGGGCTCTTCGCCGCGGGGGCCTCGCTGCTCACGGTCTTGAAGCGGACGAGCGTCTGGGTGAGGGACACCACGTCATCCAACGCGCAGGCCTGGATGTAGGCGGCGTAACGCTCCGCGGCGGGGGTGCCCTTCAGGGCAGCCTCGGAGAAGCGGGCGGCCCGGGCCACGGGCTTGCCGGCGCAGCGAGGGTCCTTGGCGGCGAGGGCGGCGGCGGGCGCCAGGAGACAGAGGGTGGCGAGGAAGGAAGTGCGCATGAGGGTCCTTGGGGAACCGTCGAGAGGACGGGGCATTCCAGGTAGGACGAAGGGCGGGGAGGCGGCCATGCGCCGGGCGTGAAAATCGGGACGCCCGGGGCTAAAGCTAGAGCATGTTCTTCACGTCTCCGAAGAAGTCGAGGCTCCCCACTCCGCAGGAGGCGCTGCCGGGCCGCCCGCAGGAGATGCCGGTTCCACAGAAGCACACCGTGCTGAGCACCCCGCTGAAGGGGCCGGTGCCGGAGGGCTTCGAGACCGCCATCTTCGGCATGGGCTGCTTCTGGGGAGTGGAGCGCAAGTTCTGGCAGGTGCCGGGCGTGTACTCCACCGCCGTGGGGTACGCGGGCGGGCTGACGCCGAACCCCACCTACGAAGAGGTCTGCTCGGGGCTCACCGGCCACAACGAAGTGGTGCGCGTGGTCTACGACCCGAAGAAGGTCCCCTACGCGCAGCTCTTGAAGCTCTTCTGGGAGAACCACGACCCGACGCAGGGCATGCGTCAGGGCAACGACGCGGGCACCCAGTACCGCTCCGGCATCTACTACGCGAACGACGCGCAGAAGCGCGCGGCGGAGGAGACGCGCCAGACGTATCAGGCCGCGCTGAACGCGAAGGGCCTGGGCGACATCACCACGGAGATCCTGCCCGCGCCGGCCTTCTATTACGCCGAGGACTACCACCAGCAGTACCTGCAGAAGAACCCTGGGGGTTACTGCGGCGTCGGCGGCACCGGCGTGAGCTGCCCCATTGGCGTCGGCGTCAGCGCCTGAGGACGCGGTGAGGTCGCTGGGGCCCGCGCTCCACGCGGACACGGGCCCCGCGCGCGGACGGTGCGAGGCGGCGAAGCGGAGCGCTCGGACGAAGCGCTCCACGAGCTCGACCGCCACGGGCGCGCGGATGGCGTTGAGCGGCGAAGCGGGGCGCACAGACGAAGCGCTCCACGAGCTCGGCCACCGCGGGCGCGCGGAAGGACGGGCGCCCTACTCCGCGGAGGCCGGCGCCAGGGTGGCGGTGGCCGGCGTGCCCGCGTTGGCGCGCTCCAGGTGCGGCCCCAGCTGGCCGGTGGCCATGAGCGCCGCCATCCGGAAGTCGGAGATGAGCGACCAGAGCGGGTACTTGAAGGTCGCCGGACGGTTGTGCTCGATCTTGAAGTGGCTGGCCCACGCGAAGCCGTAAGCGGCCACCAGCGCGGCGGGAACCAGCGCGCCACGCCCGGTGACGGCGGCCGTCACGCCCAGGCCCACGCCCAGGCTCGTGCCCGCGAAGTGCAGCCAGCGTGTCGACGCATGCGAGTGCTCGCGCAGGTAGAACGGCCAGAACTCGGCATAGGTCTGGATGCGGTCGGACATGAGGTGAAGTTGTGTCCAGCTCCCCGCCTCCCGTCAACCCGCTCCCGCATGCGGCGTGTAGGCAGCGACACCGGTCGGCCCACGCGTCCCGGCAACCCGGGCGGCACCGTGGACTGGCGAGCAGGCGACCAGGCCCGACGCAGCCCGTCGTTTTCAGACGGCCCGGGAACAATCCGGTGCGGGCGGCATGGCCGGGAGGAGGCAGGGGGTGCGCGTGTCGTGAAAGACTCGGGGACGCGCATGAACGACTGGACGCCCAAGCTGAACCCCACGGTGGACCTGCGCCGCCTCCCGCTGAGCGCGGAAGAGGGCTTCGTGCTGTCCCGCCTGGACGGCCATACCCGCGCCCGCGACCTGCCCGCGCTCACCGGACTGCCGCCCGAGCGGCTGCGCGACATCCTCACGCGGCTGGTGTCGCAGGGAGCGTTGCTGCCCGGAGTGGAGCCTTCCCCCGTGAACACCGTGAGGCAGGACACGGCGCCGGCCCAGAGCAGTGCACCGCCCCCGTCGCCTGCGAGGACCTCCGCGAGCGCGGCGGCCGGCTCCGGCGCGCATGCCGGTGGCGCCGCCTCGGTCCCGCACGAGGCCAGTGACCTGGAGCCGCTGCCGGAAGCGGAGGCCACGGAGGGAGCCCCCGAGGAACCCGAGCCCGCGGACGACGTGCCCGAGGCCGTGCTGGGCGACTACCGCAAGCTCTTCGAGACGCGCCTGCACGCATTGCCGGAGGACCAGCGGGTCGCGCTCGCGCACGGGGCGGAGGATCCAGAGCTGTCCGCGCTGTGCTTCGACCCGGTGCCCGCCGTCATCAAGGCCGTACTGGAGAACTCGCGCGTCGGGCTCGCGCACGCGCGGCTCATCGCGCGGCACCACCGCAACCCGGTGGGCCTGGAGGCGCTGGTGGCCCGCGCGGCGTTCGCTTCGGACACGGGCGTGCGCCGCTTCCTCGTGCGCAACCCGCAGCTGCCCGTGGCCCTCTTCCGCCGCCTGTGGGCGATGCGCCGCCTGATGGAGCACCATAAGCTCACGGTGGACCGCGACGTGCCGGAGCAGACCCGCCGCACCGCGCGCGAGCTGCTGCGCCAGCGCTTCTCCACGGGCCCCTCCGAGGAGAAGGTGGAGCTCATCCTCAACACGGAGGGCCGGGCCCTGGGCGCGCTCGTGGGCATGCCCGTGGACGGCAAGACGACGTCGCTGCTCTGCGGGCGCACGTACCGCTCACCCATGCTCGTGCAGAACATCGCGCGCTGGAGCGCCGCGCCCCCCGCCCTCATCACCCACCTGCTCAAGCAGGAGCTGGTGCGCCGCCAGCCGCAGCTCCGCGCCATGCTCGCTCGACACCCCAACGCGCCCGCGGACGCGAAGCGCGCCTGAAGCGCCCCTCTTGACTACAACTGTAATCATGCCATATCCCTCGTGACTACAACTGTAGCCAGGAGGGATGCCGTGAGCAGACCGCTGCGTGGACAGGTGGACCCTGACGGACCTCCCGAGTCCCCCTCCAGGGGAGCCCGGCCGCTCCCTCCGTTCATCCGGGAGGGACTGGGGTGGATCCTGGCGATCCAGCTCCTGCTGGCCTTCATCTGGGTGGGGCCGCCGCGCGCGGAGCTGTTTCCGGTCCTCCAGGTCGCGCTCTCCATCCGCATGACTCCAGTGGCACACGAGCAGGCCAGGTGGGACGCGTGGCTCCCGGCTACCGCCTCCACTTCCTCGTCGCTGCTGGACGTGCTGCACACCCGGGTCCACCAGGCGCGCGTGTGGTTGAAGGCCGCGGCCACGGTGCGTCGTCACGCCGTCCCCCTCCTGCGCGCGGAGCTGGAGTCCTGGTGGCACGAGGCGCTGGCGGCGCAGGCCCGCTTGGAGGCGCGATGCGCGTCCTGAGCCACTTGCGGACCGCGTGCGCCGCTTCCTCGCGGTGAGCTTCAACCGCTGACGGAATTGAGACACGGGCATGCAGCGGCGGGCCCATGGGAACCGTCATCCAAACCCGTCATGACTGGCACTCCTCCGCGCAAACCCTCACCCTCGCGCCGTGGCTCAAGGCCGCCGCGCGGTGATGAGCGGCTGGTTGAAGCCCGTCTCCTCCGGCGTGTACCAGCGGGGATCCACGAGCCCCGCCTTCGTGAGCGCCTGCTCCAGCTCCACGCGCTGCAACAAGCGGTAGATGCCGGTGTGCTCGGTGGTGTGCCAGACGCCGGACTCCTGGCGCAGGATGAACTGGCGCACCGTGTACTGCCTTTCATCCACCGCCCAATCCCAGACCTGGAAGAGGACGCGGCGGCCCAGCGGCGTGTCCAGCACCCGCTCCGCCGTGAAGCGCGGCCGCTTCTCCAGGAGCGCCGAGTGGTCGCGCAGGCTCGCCACCAGCAACCCGCCCGGCACCAGTCGCGACGCCATCGCGTTCGCCGCGTCCTCCAGGTCCGAGTCCTCCAGCAGGTGCGCCATCGCGTTGTCGCACGACATCACCACGTGGAACGTGCCCGGCACCTGCCAGTCCAGCATGCGCATGTCCGCCACGCCGGTGGTGAGGCTCACGTGCATGGCCCGGGCTTCCCGCTCCGCGCGGGCCACCGCGGAGGGACTCAGGTCCGTGGCGTGCACCGCGTAACCCCGAGCCGCCAGCCCCAGCGCCTGCGTGCCAATGCCGCACGCGCAGTCCAACACCCGGCGCGGAGGCGGCGCGCCTGAGCGGCGCAGCAACGCGTCCAGCACCGCGCCCTGCCGGTCCACCGCCTGCTCCCAGTCCGCGAAGAGCAGGTGGTATTCCTCGGCCAGCCCTTCGTAGAAATCCAGGACGCTGTCAGACATGACGGCTTCCTCCTTAACACCCTCCTACGTCCCGTCACGCGCGCCGATGCAGGACGTCGCCTGGCCGCCCTGCCCCTGGCAAGGAGGCCTTCTCTCCCGCGAAGCTGTTGCCCGGAGGACGGGGCTCCGAAGCGCTCACCGGGGCTTTCGGGGCGCCAGGGCAGGATGGGATGTCGTTCCCGGCGTGAAGCGCACGCGCACTCGAAGCAAGGAGCCCCGATGCTGATGTTGACCCCCTCGCAGGTCCGTCTGGGACGGTCCGCCGCCGACAAGGCGGAGGCCATCCGGCAGGTCGGGCAGGTGATGGTGGACGCAGGCTTCATCGCGCCCGGCTACGTCGACAGCATGCTCCAGCGCGAGCAGGTGTCCGCGACCTACCTGGGCCACGGCATCGCCATTCCCCATGGCCTGCCAGCGGCGCGGGACCTGGTGCTCCAGACGGGCGTCGTCGTCGTGCAGTTCCCCGCCGGGGTCGCCTGGAATCAGGAGGGCCACGCGCGCATCGTCGTGGGCATCGCGGCGAAGTCCGATGAACACCTCCAGGTGCTCGCCAACCTCACCGGCGTGCTGGGCGACGAGGCCCGCTCCGAGGCCCTGGCCCACACGCGAGACCCCGCCGTCATCATCCACGCCCTCAACGGCACCGACTCCGCGCCGGAGCCTCCAGCCGCGCCCCCCGTCATCGAGGGCCGCCACCTCCAGGTCGCGTCCCCATCCCCGGAGGGCCTGCACGCGCGCCCGGCCACCGTGCTGGTGGAGGTGGTGCGGCGCTTCCGCGCGGACGTCACCGTCCACCACGAAGGGCGGCAGGCCAACGCCCGCAGCCTCCTGTCGCTCCTGCGCCTGGGAGCCCGGAGCGGCACGACCCTGACCTTCACCGCGACGGGCGATGACGCGGACGCGGCGCTCGTCGCGCTGCGCGAAGCGTTCGCGTCCGGGCTGGGCGAGGAGCCCCCCGCCGCGCCCCTCCCGAGCGCGACGCCCAGGCCCGCCGTCACGCTCGACTACGAGGGCACGCTGGTGGCGGGGCTGTCCGCGTCGCCGGGCATCGCCGCCGGGCCCGTGTGGACCTTCCAGCGGGAGCGGCTGGAGGTGGAGGAGCGCGCCGCCGACACGGCCCGCGAGCACCGCCTGCTGGAAGAGGCCCTGGCGGGCGCGGCGGCGGAGCTGCGCCAGTTGCACGAAGGCTTCCTGACGAAGGCGGGGGCGCGGCGGGCCGCCATCTTCAAGGCGCACCTGGAGCTGCTGGACGACCCGGAGATGCTGTCGGAGTCCCACGTCCTCATCGACACCGGCTTCAGCGCGGGGGCGTCCTGGCGCCGCGTCTTCGAGAACCGCGCGGAGGCGCTCGCGATGCTGGACGAGCCGGTGCTGGCCGCTCGGGCCGCGGACCTGCGGGACGTGGGCCGGCGCGTGCTGCGCCCCCTGGCGAAGGTGGTGGAGGGCGAGGCCGCCTTTCCGGTTCACCCGGTGGTGCTGCTGGCGGAGGACCTGGCTCCGTCCGACACCGCGAAGCTGGACCCCGCCATGGTGCTGGGCCTGTGCACGGCGGGCGGCGGCACCACATCGCACACGGCCATCATCGCGCGCTCGCTGGACCTGCCGGCGGTGGTGGCGGCGGGGCCGTCGGTGCTGGACCTGCGCGACGGACAGCACTGCATCCTGGATGGGGACGCGGGCGTGCTCGTCGTGGAGCCGTCGGAGCGGGACCAGGCGAAGGCCGCGCACCAGCTCGAGCGCATCCGGGCCCGGCGCGAGGAGGAGAAGCTGGAGCGCTACCGGCCCGCCATCACGCTGGACGGCAAGCGCGTGGAGGTGGCCGCGAACATCAGCGAGGCCGCGGACGCCCAGAAGGCCGTGGACGCGGGCGGCGAGGGCGTGGGCCTGATGCGCACCGAGTTCCTCTTCCTCCAGCGCGACGACCCGCCCGACGAGGAGGAGCAGTTCCAGGCGTACCGCACCATGGTCCGCGCGCTGAACGGGCTGCCGCTCATCCTGCGCACGCTGGACATCGGCGGCGACAAGCAGGTGCCCTACCTGTCGCTGCCGGCGGAGGAGAACCCGTTCCTCGGCGTGCGCGGCATCCGGCTGTGCTTCGAACGGGAGGACCTGTTCCGCACGCAGCTGCGCGCCATCCTGCGCGCGTCCATGGAGGGGCCGGTCCGCATCATGTACCCGATGGTGGCGATGCCCGAGGAGCTGGCGAAGGCCCGCGCCATCACCGAGTCCGTGCGCCAGGAGGTCGGCGCGGCGCCCGTGGAGACGGGCATCATGATTGAAGTCCCATCGGCGGTGATGATGGCGGAGCGGCTGGCGCGGGACGTGTCGTTCTTCTCCATCGGCACCAACGACCTGACGCAGTACGTGCTGGCGATGGACCGGGAGCATCCGGTGCTCGCGCCGCGGGCGGACGGCCTGCACCCGGCGGTGCTGCGCATGGTGGACCTCACGGTGCGAGCGGCGCGCAAGGCGGGCATCTGGGTGGGCGCGTGCGGCGGCATCGCGGGCGACCCGTCCGGCGCGGTGGTGCTGTCCGGCCTGGGCGTCACGGAGCTGAGCGTGGCCATTCCCAGCATTCCGTCGGTGAAGGCGCTGCTGCGCGGCATCCGCATGGAGGAGGCGGAAGCCGTGGCCCGGGACGCGCTGGAGTGCGGCGGCGCGGCCGAGGTGCGCGAACGGGTGCGCCCGCTGCTGAACCGGAAGGGAGCGCGGGCATGAGGCCAGTGAAGCCGGGCGTGGTGACGGTCACGTTGAACGCGGCCATCGACCAGACGCTGGAGTGTCCGGGGTTCACGGCGGGCGCGGTCAACCGCGTGGTGGCGGAGACGCGAACGCCGGGGGGCAAGGGCATCAACGTGGCGGCGTTCCTCGCGGGGGGCCCCCGCCCCGTGACGGCGGCGGGATTCCTGGGCACGGACAACGTGTCGCTGTTCGAGGCGCTCTTCCACGAGCGCGGCATCCAGGACCGCTGCATCCGGCTCCCAGGCTCCAGCCGCGTGAACATCAAGGTCGTGGACCGCACGAGCGGCGCGGTGACGGACCTGAACCTGCCGGGGCTCCGCGTGCCGGAGGAGGCGCTGGACGCGCTGATCACCACGCTGGACGTACTGACCGAGGACCACGGGTGCTTCGTGCTGTCCGGCAGCGTACCGGCGGGGGTGCCCTCGAACATCTACGCCACGTTGACGCAGCGGCTGCACGCGAAGGGCGTGGTGGTGGCGCTGGATGCCAGCGGTGAGCCCCTGCGCCACGGGGTGGCCGCGAGGCCGGACTTCGTGAAGCCGAACGTGCACGAGCTGGGAGAGCTGGTCGAGCGTCCACTGAAGACGCCGGGAGACGTGGCCCGGGCCGCGCGCGAACTGCACGCAGGAGGCATCGGGCTCGTGGTGGTGTCGCTGGGTGCGGAGGGGGCCCTGTTCGTGTCGCACGAAGGCGCGTGGCGCACGCTGCCGCCGCCGGTGGAGGTGGCGAGCACGGTGGGTGCGGGCGACGCGCTGGTGGCGGGCGTGCTGGCGGCGAGGCTGGACGGCCATGACCTGGAGACGTGCGCCCGCAGGGGCACGGCCTTCGCAGCGGGGAAGCTGGCCAGGGTGGGACCAGTTCCTCCAACGCCGGAGCGGGTGGCGGAGCTGGTATGCGCGGTGCGGATGCATCCGCTGGGCACGGGCTGAGACAAGGGAGGGGCCGGTTCCCCCGATGGCGGAGCTGGTATGCGCGATGCGGATGCACCCGCTGGGCACGGGCTGAGACAGCGCTACGGCAAGGACACGACGACGATGGCGAAACTGGTGGCGGTCACCGCCTGTCCCACGGGCATCGCGCATACCTTCATGGCCGCCGAGGCGCTTCGTCGCGTGGCGGAGCTCAAGGGGCACGACCTGATGGTCGAGACGCGCGGCGCGGAGGGCGTGCGCACGCCGCTCGATGAAGCGGCGGTGGCCCAGGCGGACGCGGTCATCCTCGCGACGGACATCACCGTGGACGAGTCGCGCTTCCACGGCAAGCCGCTGGTCCGCACCTCCACGGCGACGGCCATCCGCGACACCGAACGCATCATCGACGAGGCCATCGCCCGCGCCACTCTGCACCGCACAACGGCGGCCGCCGAAACCGTACCGGTGGACCTCACCCGCCCGAGCACCGGAGCCGAGGAACATCCATCCCTCGCGCCACGCCGCGCTGACGCGCCCACGAAAAGCGTCGCCTCGTCCCCCGCCACCTCCAGCGCCCCGCGCCGCGCGGACGCCCCCACGACGAGCGTCGCCTCGTCCCCCGCCACCTCCACCGCCATTCCCCGCGCGGACGCGCCCACGACGAGTGTCGCCTCGTCTCCCGCCAACGCCACGCCCCGCGCGGAAGCACCCACGACAAGCGTCGCCTCGCCCACCACCTCCAGCCCCCCGCGCCGCGCGGACGGAACGCCCCCGCGCACGCCGCCATCCACCGCGCACGCGAAGACCCTGGTCGCGGTAACGGCCTGCCCCACGGGCATCGCGCACACCTTCATGGCCGCGGAGGCCCTGACGCGCGCCGCCCGCGCGAAGGGCTACTCCATCCGCGTGGAGACGCAGGGCTCCGTGGGCGCGAAGAACACGCTGACCTCGGAGGAGATCGCCCAGGCGGACGCGGTCATCATCGGCGCGGACACGCACGTCTCCACCGAACGCTTCGCGGGCAAGCGCCTGCTCCAGACCTCCGTCGGCGAAGCGCTGAAGCAGGCGGACCGCGTCGTGGAGCAGGCCCTCGCCCTGCCCGCGCCCCCGGGCGCGACACCGGCCATCCCCATCCCAGGCGCTCCCGCGAGGGCCGAACCCACGGGCGTGTACAAGCACCTGCTCACGGGCGTGTCGTTCATGCTGCCGTTCGTCGTCGCGGGCGGCCTGCTGCTGGCGCTGTCGTTCGTCTTCGGCATCGACGCGTACAAGCAACCCGGCTCGCTGCCCGCCGCGCTGAAAGGCATTGGCGACGCCGCCTTCGCCCTGATGGTCCCCGCGCTCGCGGGCTACATCGCGTACTCCATCGCGGACCGGCCCGGGCTCGCGCCGGGCTTCATTGGCGGAATGCTGGCGAACCAGCTCAACGCGGGGTTCCTCGGCGGCATCGCGGCGGGCCTGCTCGCGGGCATCGTGGCGCGCACGCTGCGCGACCGCATCCGGCTGCCCGCGAACCTGGAGGGCCTCAAGCCGGTGCTCGTCCTCCCCCTGCTCTCCGCGCTCATCGTCGGCCTGCTGATGACCTACGTCATCGGAGCACCCGTCGCCGCGCTGATGGGGGCCCTCACGCGCTTCCTCCACGGCCTGTCCGGAACGAACGCCGTGCTCCTGGGCCTGCTCCTGGGCGCGATGATGGCCGTCGACACCGGAGGCCCCATCAACAAGGCCGCGTATGCCTTTGGCGTGGGCCTGCTGGGCTCCAACACCTTCACCCCCATGGCCGCGGTGATGGTCGCGGGCATGACGCCGCCGCTGGGCCTGTCCCTCGCCACCCGGGTCGCGAAGCAGCGCTTCACCCTCCAGGAGCGCGAGGCCGGCAACGCCGCCGCGGTGCTGGGCCTCGCCTTCATCACCGAGGGCGCCATCCCCTACGCGGCACGCGACCCGCTGCGAGTCATCCCCGCCATGGTCTTCGGCTCCGCCATCGCGGGCGCCGTGTCCATGGGCTTCGGCTGCACGCTGCGGGCGCCTCATGGCGGCGTCTTCGTGCTCGCCATCCCCAACGCCGTGCAGCCGCTGGGGCCCTACGTGCTGGCGCTCGTCGCGGGCACGCTGGCCACCACGCTCGCGCTCGTCGTGCTCAAGCGGCCCCTGCCCGACACACCAGGGCCCTGACGAGGCGCCTCAGCATCCGCGCGGCAGGTGCACCCGGAAGGTGGTGCCCTCCTCCACCGTGGACACCACCTCCACCGCGCCACCGTGCGCGTGGGCGATCTGGTTCACGATGAAGAGCCCCAGGCCCACGCTGCGGCGCTCGCTGCCCTCCGTGGTGCCTCGGGTCATGGGCTCGAAGAGCACCGGCAGCAGCTCTCGCGGGATGGGCTCCCCCGCGTTCGTCACCGCCAGGACCACCTCCCGCGCGTCCCCGCGCGCCTCCACCCGGATGTGCGCGCCCGGCTCGCTGTACTGCACGGCGTTGGTGAGGAGGTTGGTCAGCATCTGCGCGATGCGGTCCGGATCCCACTTCCCGTGCCCGTCCCCCTCACACACCACGTCCAACGCGCGCCCGGGCGCGGTGAGCCGCACCTCGTCCACCACCTGCTCGGTGATTTCGTACAGGTCCACCGGCCGCGGCTTCACCGGCAGCGCCATGCCCGTGCGGACGTGGGTGAAGTCCAGCAGGTCGTGGATGAGCCGGTTGGCCCGGTCCGACGAGTCCAGGATGCGCCGCAGCCCCCGGCGGGCCCGGTCGTCCAGGTCCGTCCGCCGCATCAGCGTCGCCGCCGCCAGCGAGATGGCGTTGAGGGGGTTGCGCAGGTCGTGGCTGACGATGCCCATCAACTGTTCGCGCAGGAGCGACGCCTCCCGAGCGCCCAGCAGCTGCGTGTCGCGCTCGTTCAGCACCTCCTCCTGCTCCAGCTGGTGCCCCACCAGGTCCCCCAGGTGGCGGAAGACCTCCAGCACGGACTCGGTGAGGTCCGCGGGGTTCGCGTCCAGCGCGCACATCACGCCGAAGAAGTCCCCGTTGCGCCGGTACAGCGGCACCGCGATGTAGCTCTCGATGCCATACAGCTTCGGCGCGGGATGGTCCTGGAAGCGCGGATCCTTGCTCGCGTGGTTCACGAGCAACGGCCCGCCCAGCCCGCGCACCGTGTTGCAGAACGTCGTGGAGACCACCAGCGTGTCACCCGGGCGCAGGCCGAACCCCATCTCATCCAGGACCGCGCAGCACGTCCACGACTCCGGCGTCACCCGCGCCACCACCGCCAGGCGAAGGCCCGTCGTGCGCGTCAGCACCCGCAGCACCGTCTTCACGGCGTCGATGCGGCCCACGGCCTCGACGTCCGCGGTGACGGCCTGGGCGGGGCGGATGTGGGGATGGGCGGGGGGCGGGGGGCTCATGGAAATCCTCTGCGCAATCCTATCCAGTCCGTGGACCCCACGCCCCTCGCACTTCCAGGCGTGGCGGCACGCACCCGCTCGGCACTACGTCTGTCCAGCGGCCGGACGGCCCTCCAGCAGCTCGATGGCGGTCCGCACCGCCGGCGGGACCGGCACCTTCTCGTGCGTGGCGTAGCGCAGCGTCACGATGATGGAGCCCCCGCGCGTGTAGAGGACCCCGTCGTCCGCGCCCGCCACCACGTGCTCGAAGGTGATGGAGGACGTGCCCACCCGAGCGACGCGCGCCCCCGCCACCAGGCTCACCGGGAACACCACCGGCCGGAGGTAGTCCGCGTGCGTGTTGGCCAGGATGGGCCCAACGCCCTCCGCCGTCGTCCGCTCCGTCCCCGCGCCAGACGGGCCCACCAGACCGATGCGCGCCAGGTACGCGATGCGCGCGGACTCGAACCAGGTGAACGTCCGGGCGTTGTTGACGTGCCCGAACGCGTCCATCTCGCTCCAGTGCACGGTGAAGGGCACGACGACGGGGAAGTCCTTCAGGGCCGCATTCGACATGCCCTCATGGTCGCAAGGACCGTCCCACCGGGGAATGGAAACCACGCCTGCCCGCCCTCCAGGAGCCATGGCCAGGCGTGCTAAGCCAGGGGTTCATGGCTCTCCGGTCCGCCCTGGCGCCTTCCTTCCGGCCGTTCCCCTCCACCGTCCCGGGTCCTCGCGATGGCGGGTGAGCCCACGCGGCCCCGGGGGGACCGCCAAGACACCACGCCCGCGCCCTGGGAGGACCCAGGGCCCAAGCCGCCGCCGCAGCTGGTGCGCGAGCGGGGCAGCGCCACCGCCACGAAGCCCCAGAAGCACGCGGACATGGTGCGCTGGCTGCATCCCACGCAGGTGCTGCGCACGGGCCTGGACGCGGTGGTGGCCACGGTGTTCGGCGCGCGCGCGGACCACCGGCTCATCGAAGCGGTGGTGCGTCCGCAGGCGCCCTACTTCGACTATTCGGAGGAGGCCGGCGCGGACGGCGACCTCTGGCTGGACTACGTCTCCGACATCGGCGACGGCTGGGACTCCACCTACGCGGTGGCCCGCCTGCTGGCGCTGCCGGAGCTGAACCTCCCCGAGGAGGGCGGGAAGGTCCACGCCACGCCGCGCGGCCGGGTGCTGGTCTTCGGCGGGGACGAGGTCTACCCGGGCGCCAGCCGAGAGACCTACGAGGAGCGCACGGTGCAGCCCTACGAGGCCGCCATGCGCCGCTCGCAGGCGCCCCACCCGGACCTGTTCGTCATCCCGGGCAACCACGACTGGTACGACGGGCTGTCCGCCTTCATGCGGCTGTTCTGCGCGCAGCGCTGGCTGGCCGGGCGACGCACGCGGCAGACCCGCAGCTACTTCGCGCTGAAGCTGCCGCGAAAGTGGTGGCTCATCGGCACGGACGTGCAGCTCAACAGCGACATCGACGTGCCCCAGGTGGAGTACTTCCGCCAGGTGGCCGAGCAGATGGGCGCCGACGACCGCGTCATCCTCTGCAACGCGGAGCCCGCGTGGGTGCTCGCGGCGGCCCGCCGCGCCAAGGGCAGCTACCTGGAGAACAACCTGGAGTACCTGGAGGAGAAGGTGCTGGGGCGGCGCATCTGCGTCTTCCTCGCGGGGGACCTGCACCACTACCGCCGGCACGAGGACGACACCGGCCAGCACCGCATCACCGCGGGCGGCGGCGGCGCCTTCATGCACCCCACGCACGCGCCCGCGGCCCCCGTGCTGCGCGACGGCTCCACGCTGCGCAAGTGCTTCCCGGACGAGGCCACGTCGCGGCGGCTGGCGCGCAAGAACCTGCTCCTCATCCGCTACAGCCCGCTGTTCGGCCTCATCACCGGGCTGTGGTACCTGCTGCTCGCGCTGGCGGCGTACGCGGAGGTGGGCTCGCTGGGCCTGTCCCGCCTGCCGGACGTGGCGTCGGCGGTGGCCAACAGCATGGTCAACCGCCCGTGGACGCTCATCCTCGGGATGGTGACGATGGGGGGGCTCGCGGGGCTGGCGGACGCGGCGCTGGGGAGGTGGCGCGCGCTGCTGGGCGGACTGCACGGCGCCGCGCACATCGCGGCGGCGTTCTGGGTCGCGTGGGGCGCCACGTACTTCACGGTGAGCAAGCTGGGCATCTGCCCGGAGCTGATGCCGGACGGAGCGCACTGCACGGACGGGTGGATGCACCTGGCCGGCAAGTTCTTCTTCTCGTGCACCCTCACGTTCGTGGGCGGCTTCCTCGTGGGCCCGTTCATCACCGGCGTGTACCTCTGGCTGTGCGTGAACTTCTTCGGCGCGCACTCCAACGAGGCCTTTGGCGCGCTCGCGCTGCCGGACTGGAAGAACTTCCTGCGCATGCGCATCGGGAAGGACGGGGCGCTGACCATCTACCCCGTGGGCCTGGAGCGCGTGCCGCGCAAGTGGAAGCCCACGGGCGCCGGGCCCATGGCGCCCGCGTTCGACCCGGACGACCCCAGGGCCACCGAGCCGTTCCTCATCGAGCCGCCCATCCGCATCGGCGGTTGATCACCCCACCGGGCGCGAGGCCCCGGGCCCGCCGGCGGGAGCCTCCTCCTCCTCCGTGCTCCCGCTCGCGGCCCGCGAGGCGTCCTCCAGCAGCGGCGCGATGCCGGGCTGCTTGCGGGTGAGCATCACGTAGTCCTGGAGGGCCGCGTCCAGGCCCACGTCGCGCCTCGCGCGCTCGGACAGGAACCACTTGTGCTCCAGCACCTGGCAGTAGAGCTCCGCCGTGTCCGCGACGCGGCCCAGCTCCTTCTGGAGGCGGGACAGCGTGGGGTGGTAGCGCTCGTCCAGCCAGCGGAACGCGGCCACGCTCAGGGGCACGCTGCGGTCCAGCTTGCGCGTCAGCGTGGCCTTCATCTCCCGCACCTCGTTGAGCAGCAGGCTCGCCTGCCGCTCCTCCGCGACGATGCCGGTGAGCGTGTGCAGCTGGTGCCGGTGGTACTCGCGGTCCGTGACGATGGTGCGCATGCGCAGCTGGCTGCCCTGCCCGCTCGCGACCAGCTCCACCTCCCCCACGGAGAAGCCCAGGTCGTTGAGCGTGCGGATCCGCTCGTGGATGCGGTAGCTCTCGTCAGGCTGGAGGATGATCTCCCGGTTGATCTCGGCCCACAGCCGCTCATAGCGCTGGCGGATGCTGCTGGCCGTCTCCTGCCAGGCCTCCAGCTCCTGGGGCAGCTCCTCCGCCAGCTCCACGCGCGCGGCCAGGTCCGCCAGGCCTCCGGCGACGTTCTCCTCCATGATTTGCAGGTCCATCTCCCGCTGACCGGCGGACAGCTGCTCGTGCAGCTCGGACGTCTCCGCGTCCACCGCGTACGCCTGCAGCTCGCCCGCGTCGCGGCGGAAGAGCACGTTGGACAGCGAGCAGTCGCCCCAGAAGAAGCCGCCCAGGTGCAGCCGCACCAGCAGGCCCGCCATCGCGTCCAGCAGCCGCGAGCGGTAGCGCTCCAGGCCCTGGTGCATGAACAGCGCGCGGTACGGCAGCGACGACGCCAGGTACTGCGTGATGAGCATCCCGGGCCGGTCCCCCGGCGCGGACTCCTGGTCCGCCTCCGTCTGGACCGCCAGCCCCACGGGACACACCGACGGCAGGCGCCGGTCCTCCAGGCCGCGCAGCACGTCGTACTCGCGCTGGGCCACGCGCGCGGGCGTCTCCTTGAAGGCGTAGATGGTGGCGCCGTAGCTGACGAAGACCACCACGTGGCGCGACAGCCCGCGCGGCACCTCCACCACGCGGGGTGAACGCTCCGGCCACGCCTCCAGCGGCAGCTCCCACGGGAGGTCGAGGAAGTCTGGGTGGCCCTGCCGGATGTGCAGGGAGTGGAGGCGGCGCGCGGGGTGGGACATGGCGTCCCCCAGCCTACTGGCCGGGTGGGCGCGCTTCACGGGACGCGGACGCTGGCCGGGGCGGAACGTTCGCTGCTAGAGGAAGAAGGCATGCGTCCCCTCCGCGGCCTCTCCCTGTGCAGCGCGGCCCTGCTGTCAGCCTGCGCGAGCTCCTCGCCGTCGCCCGGCATCAACCCGCCCGCGCCTGGAAGCGTCATCCTCGCCGCGCCGGCCGGAGACGGGTGGTATCGGGGCGCGGTCTTCTACGAAGTGTTCGTCCGCAGCTTCCAGGACTCCAACGGCGACGGCGTGGGGGACCTGCCGGGGCTCATCTCGCGGCTGGACTACCTGAACGACGGCAACCCGGCGACGACGGACGACCTGGGCGTGGATGCGCTGTGGTTGATGCCGGTGTTCGCGTCGCCCAGCTACCACGGCTACGACGTGGTGGACTACGAGCGCATCCAGACGGCGTATGGCTCGCTGGATGACCTGAAGCGGCTGTGTGACGAAGCGCACCGCCGGGGCATGCGCGTCATCCTCGACTTCGTCATCAACCACACCAGCGCCTCGCATCCGTGGTTCGTGGACTCGGCGTCGTCGCCGCAGTCAGCGAAGCGCGACTGGTACCAGTGGCGCGCGAACAACCCGGCGTGGAATCAGCCGTGGGACACCTACTCGCAGACCAACACGTGGCATGAGCGCAACGGCGCCTGGTACTACGGCGTCTTCTGGGGCGGCATGCCGGACCTGAACCTCCAGACGCCCGCGGTGCGCGAAGAGGTGAAGCGCCTGGCCACGCTGTGGCTGGAGCGCGGCGTGGATGGCTTCCGGCTGGATGCCGCGCGCTACCTCATCGAGACAGGCGGAGGCGCGGGCCAGTCCGACACGCCGGAGACGCACGCGTTCTGGAAGGAGTTCTCCGCGCACGTGCGGTCGGTGAAGCCGGACGCGGTGCTGGTGGGAGAGAGCTGGAGCGAGACGCCGTCGGTGGCCAAGTACTACGGCTCCACCGCGACGGTGCCGGGCGGGGACGAGCTCCCGCTCAACTTCAACTTCCCCATGTCGACGCGAGTGCTGGAGGGCATCAACGCGGGCAGCAGCGGCGGCGTGGCGGCGAAGCTGCTGGAGATGCGCAACAACTACCCGGCGGGCGTGGCGGACGCGCCGTTCCTCACCAACCACGACATGGTGCGGTTGGCGACGCAGTTCTCCAACGACACGTCGAAGCTGGGGCTGGCGGCGGCGGTGCTGCTGACGCTGCCGGGCGCGCCGTTCCTCTACTACGGCGAGGAGCTGGGGCTGGGGAACGGCGCCGGAAACAACGACGAGGCCAAGCG
Organism: Corallococcus silvisoli; assembly: GCF_009909145.1. Classification (NCBI taxonomy): domain Bacteria; kingdom Pseudomonadati; phylum Myxococcota; class Myxococcia; order Myxococcales; family Myxococcaceae; genus Corallococcus; species Corallococcus silvisoli. The sequence goes on along the minus strand of NZ_JAAAPJ010000007.1, from coordinate 145,400 downwards.
CACGCCGATGCCCTGGACGGCCGCGCCGGGCGGAGGGTTCACCACGGGCACGCCGTGGTACGGCTTCTCCTCCGGCCGGGAGACGGCGAACGTGGAGGCGCAGCGCGCATCACCGGGTTCGCTGCTGTCGCGCTACCGGTCGCTCATCCACGCGCGTCAGGGCTCGGAGGCGCTGCGCACGGGAGGCCTGCGGCTCTTCACGGCGACGACGGGGGTGTCCCGCACGCTCGCGTTCGTGCGCATGCTGGACGACGAGCAGGTGCTGGTGGTGCACAACTTCTCCAACGCCCAGGAGGCCGTGGGGCCATTCGACGTGGAGGGCACGACGGCGGAGCCGCTGTTCGTGGATCCCGGCGTGGCGCCGCTGACAGGAGCCTCGGGGGCGTGGAAGACCAGCATCCCGCCGCGCTCCACGGGCATCTGGCGGGTGCAGTAGCGGCCGGCGTCACGGAGCGGGCGACGGCGGATCCACGCGCCTTGCATCCTCCACACCGGGCACGGCCACCCCTGGCACCGACATGTCCTCCGTGCCCGCCGGAGCGACCTCCGGCGCACCCGCGCCTTCCGTGCCCGCCGCCGGGGCCACCACCGCCGCCGGGGCCACCTTACCGCCCGCGGGGACCACCGCGCTCCACGCCGGCTTCGTGGGCCCCAGCACCTCCTCTTGCGTCGTGCCCGGCTGCACCAGCAGGTCCACCACCGGCGACTGCGACGCATCGCCCTTGCGGCCTCCGCCGAAGCGGTCGTAGGTGGCCTCTCCCGGCGCGATGCCCATCGCCATCAGCCGCTGGTTCGCGGTGACATCCCCGCCGAACATCCCGCCCAGCGCCACGCGCCGCTCGAGGGACGCGCCCGTCACCGCCACCGCGTAACCCCAGTCCGCCCGCGCGTGTCCCCCCAGGAAGCGGTCCGGCACCTGGAACATCACCGTGCGCCCGCTCACCTGGATGATGGTGGGGAAGAACACCCGCGCCTCCAGCGCCTGCTCCGTGGCCGCGTTCAGCTCCGCCTCCACCTTGCCGCCAATGGGGCCCGTCTTCTTCTCGTAGTCCTCCAGCGCCGCCTGACGCCAGTGCTTGCGCAGGGCCTCCCGCGCCTCGTACGGGCGCGGCGTCAACACCACCGCCTTCTCCCACCCGGAGTCCGGCGCCAGCGTGAGCCCGCGCCCCGGCAGCGTGTCCGTGCGCCCGGAGCCCGCCGCCCGGTCGGTGTCCACGTACAGGTCCACGTTGAATGTGTAGAAGCCGTGCCGCGCGCGCTCCGCGACCGTGGCGCCCTCCAGGTCCAACGCCTGCGCGCGCGACGGCCTCGCGATGGGGTGGGCGAACGTCACCTCGAAGCGCGTCGCCTCGCCATCCGCGAACGCCGCCACCGCCACCATGTCCAGGTCGCCCCGCCCCAGGTCCGTCCGGCGCGGATACACCAGCTCCCCGTCGCCGTGGTCATCCCCCACCGGATCCGTCAGCCGGAACAGCAGCGCGTCCTCGCGCGTCTTGCCGCCGGAACACGCGGCCAGGGAGGAGGCGAGCAGGAGCGCGGACACGCGGCGGCGCGGGAGCACGGAAGGACACCTCGGGCACGAAGAGAGGGAACGGCCCTGGAGGTGTATCGCGCGGGCCCCCAAACGCAAGGAGCCCGGAGTGCCTTCACAGGCGCCCCGGGCTCCCACTGCGTCAACCGCATGCCCCGCTGGATGCAGGGCGCGCGGTGACTAGAACTGCGCCTTCATGAACGCCTTGACGCGCACGTGCTCGAAGTTGCGCTCTTCCAGGCTGTTCCAGCCGCCGTTGCGGTTGGTGAAGCCGCGCGAACCCACCGCCACGCCGTGGTCGGCCGAGATGGAGTCGTCCGCGTACTGCACCACGAAGCCGTCGCCGAAGTCGGGACGGAAGGTGCCGAACGCGTACTGGCCCTCCAGACCGAACTCCACGCCGGACAGGATGTAGCGCGCCTTCACCAGCAGCTGGTTCTTGTTGTGCTTGCCGGACGCCATCTCATGGTTGTTGTACGCCTGGAACGCCGTGTTGCCGTCCAGCAGGTCCGCGAAGAACTTGGAGTAGCTGGCGGACACGTACAGGTCATCCGTGAACTGGTAGCCCGCGCCCGCGGTGAACGTCGTGTAGTCCAGCAGGCGGTCGTCGTCCGCGATGTTGTCGAACGGCTTGAACTGGTAGCCCGTGACACCGTCGCTGTTCGTGATGACCGCCGGGTTGCCGTACAGGCCGGAGGTGCTGTTGCCAGCGCTGTACTCGTTGACGAGCGAGTTGTCGCACGCCACCGCGCCACCCGGGCACGCGCCCTGCTGGAACGGCAGGAAGCGCGGGTCGTTCATGCGCTTGTCCGACTCGTGGATGTACTTGAACTTGCCGAACACATCGATGCCCTTCAGCACGTCCACCACGTACTTGGCGCGCAGCGCGACCAGGTGCGTCTTCTTGTCCTGGAAGGGCTGGTAGGCGGTGCGGAAGTTGTGGCCCACGCCCGAATCCAGCTCCGTGCCGGGGTACGTGGTGTTGTTCAGCGACTGCTGGTCGTTGCCGTACGCCTGCCAGTTGGTGTTGTAGGTGATGAAGGAATACTCACCGCCCACCTCCAGCGCGCCGTTGGTGTAGACCGGGTTCGCCGTCACGCCCTTCCAACCGATGGCCGTCTCCGCCATGGGCTCGTCGAAGTCCGTGAAGTCGTTGTCCACGTTGATGGTGGCGACCTGCTGGGCCTCGCTCGTCCAGCCGCCGTAGCCGATGCGGGTGGGGTTGCCCTTGTAGACGCCGTAGGACGCGTTGGACGGACCGGGGAACGCGAAGCTGCCGTCGTGACCTTCGGTGAGCAGCACGTCCGCCTCGCGGCGGCTGGCCATCACCGCCACGTAGTCCGCGCCAATGCTGAACAGCTGGAAGTTCAGCGACAGGCCCACGTCCAGCGGGTCGTTGAGGGACGCGTTCAGCATGTACGTCTGGTCGGTGTGGTGGCCCGCCAGCACCGCGCTGTAGCCACCAATGCCGCCGAAGTTCGCCGGCGAGAGCACCGGGTCCGCGTTGGAGTACGACGTATACGCGGCGCCGCGCACGTCCAGCCACGAGCCCATGTGCAGGCCCGCCTTCAGACCGCCCACGCCGTTGCGGTAGCGAGGCGTGAGGTCACGGCCGTTGTCGAAGTCGTTGTCCTCGGAGTTGATCTCCTGGTCGTTGGCGTACTGGAAGATGCCGCCCACGTCGAAGAGCTCGGAGGGGGTGTACTTCGCCTGGAAGCCGTAGGCGGCGTCACGCGCGTGGAACGCGCCCGTGTTGAAGCCCGGGCCGGCCCAGAGCCGGGGGAGCGCGATGCGCGCCGCGTCCCACGTGAGCTTCCGGTCGAAGTTGGAGCCCTGCAGCATGATGGCCGACGCGTTGTCGCGGTCGATATAGCGGACGCGGCCGATGACGAACGGGTCGAACTGGCCCAGGTCCGTCGAACCGATGAGCGCCGAGTCGATGAGGTAGCCCGGACGCAGCGTCACCGCCATGCCGCGCAGCTTGATGTACTGGTTGGAGCGCGGGTCGAACTCGCCGCAGTCGCCCGCGACACAGGGCTTGGACGGGTCACCGCCGAAGCCACCGAAGTTCGTCCAGAAGTTCTGGTTGAAGCGGCTGTGGATGCGGCCGTTGACCTCCACCTGCGGGGAGATCTTCGCGTTCAGCAGGAGCTCCAGCTCCGTGCCGATACCGTTGTCGCCGTAGCCCTCACCGGGAACTGTCGTGAAGTTGTACATCGCGCCCTGGTCGCGCTGATTGCCCCAGAGGTATTTGGTATAGGTCGTGCCGCCAATGGTGAGCTTGGGGCCGCTGTCCTGCGCCATGGCCGCCCCAGGAATCAGGCCGGCCGCCACGGTGAGCGCACACGCTCCCCGCACCACGTTCTTGCGATTCTTCATGATGTTCGGAAAACCCTTCTCGAAGACTTGATTCAGAGGGGGGTCATCCCCTCTCCCGGGGCCGCCGCGGGTTCGCCGCGGCAGCCCTCCCCGTGTTGCATCAAACCTTGAAACAGACTGTTTTGAACAGTCCGCCGGCGACTACTTCGTCGGCGTGGCCGTGGTCGGCGCCGGAGCGTCCGTCGTTCCAGCCGGAGCGGCCGGAGCGGGCGCCGGAGCCGGAGCCTCGGGGGCCGCGGGAGCCGGAGCAGGAGTCGCCGCGCCCGCCTGCGCCGCGGGGCGGTTCGGGCCGGCCACCATCTTCAGCGTGGCCTTCTTCGTTGCGGAACCGTCACTCGCGCACTCGTAGGCGAGCATGTCGTACTGCGCCTTGACCTCGGAGCTGTCGCCCTTGCCCTGGCCGGCCAGCACGTCAATCACATGCGGGTCGCAGTTGAAGTCAGAGCCGCCGCCAAAGCGGTGCTGGCCCTCGTATTCGTTCACGCGGCGCGTGAGCAGGTCATTGTCCGCCGGGAAGCCCTCGTTGGACTGCATCACGACCTGGTAGCCCCACTTCGTCGGGTCGCCCTCGCCCAGGTCGGCGTTCAGCACCGTGGCGGTGATCTTGTTGCCGGAGGCGCGCACCTTGGTGGGCACCACGACGGCGCCCTTCATCGCGCCCGCCTTGTTGTTGGCCTCCGCGCGCACGCGCGAGGAGCCCTGCGGGGAGATGATGATGACCTTGTCCCAGGCGTCCTCCGGGGCGAAGGCGATGTTGAGGCCCGGGGGGCTGTCCGTGAAGCCGCTGCCCACCTTGTGGTCCGTGTCGATGAAGACGAAGACCTCCTGCACGGAGAAGCCGTCCGCCATCTTCCAGGGGTTCTCCAGCGACGCCTTCAGCTGGATGGTGATGTCGGTCTTGTTGCCGCCCTGGTCCAGCGTGAAGCCCGTCAGGTCGAACGAGCCCGGCTTGTACACGGGGTCCGTCGGGTAGGTGTACTTGCCCGGGCCCTTGTCATCACCGGTGGGGTCCTTGAACGACACCTTGTCGGCCAGGGCCGGGGCCGCGGACAGCGAGGCGGCCAACGTCAGGACTGCGATGCGGGGGTTGATCATGGGATGCGGCTCCTTGCAACGACAGACGGGGGGACTGCGAAGAACGGCGCGACTAACCCTTCACGCCACCGGCGGTGAGCCCGGAGACGAGGTACTTCTGGAGGAAGAGGAAGAGGAACACGACGGGCACGGACACGATGATGGAGCCCGCGGCGAAGTAGCCCCACTGCTGGCTGAAGCCACCCACGAAGAAGCGCAGGCCCACCGGCGCCGTGTACATGGCTTCCTGGTCCATGAACGTCGCCGCGAGGATGAACTCGTTCCACGCGGTCATGAAGCTGAAGAGCGCCGTCACCGCCACCGCGGGCTTCGCCAGGGGCAGGATGACGCTCCAGAAGATGCGCCCCACGGACGCGCCTTCAATCAGCGCCGCCTCCTCCAGGTCCTTGGGGATGGTGTCGAAGTAGCCCTTGAGCATCCACACGCTGAACGGGATGGACGTGGTGGCGTACACGATGATGAGGCCCAGCCGGCTGCTGCCCAGGCCCAGCCACTGCACCAGGATGATGTAGAGCGGGATGAGCATCAGCGTGCCCGGGAACATCTGGGACACGAGGAACGCCATCATGCCCGCGCGCTGGCCGGGGAACTTGAAGCGGCTGAAGGCATACGCCGCGGTGCACGCCAGGAACACGCCCAGCACCGTGGTGCCAATGGCCACGATGGCGCTGTTGAGCATCCACTTCGCGAACGGCTGGTCCGTCATCACCGACGCGAAGTTGGACGTGGAGAAGGTCTCCGGCCACGGCGTCACCGCGCGCAGCCGGTCCCAGAAGGTGGGGTTCTCCGGCAGCGTGGCGATGGCCAGGCTCTGCTTGCCGGAGAAGGCCAGGCTCACCACCCAGAGGATGGGGTAGATGGTGAAGAGGGTGAAGGCCACCAGCACCGCGTGCAGCGGCAGGTGGGAGAAGCCTTCGCGACGTTCCGAGAAGAGCGCCATGGGTTACGCGGCCTCCGTGGCGCGGCTCATGCGGTTCTGCACCAGGCTGTAGAGCAGCAGGATGCCGAAGATGACGGTGGAGTACGCCGCCGCGTAGCCGTGGCGGTAGCGCTCGAAGGCGAACTTGTACGCCTGGGTGACCAGGATTTCGGTGGAGCCGCCCGGGTCGCCGCCCGTCACCAGGAAGATGATGTTGAACATGTTGAAGGTCCACACCACCGACAGGATGACCGCCGGCACCAGCGCGGGCTTCAGCGCGGGCAGCGTGATGGCGGTGAACTGCTGCCACCGGTTGGCCCCGTCCACGCGCGCCGCTTCGTACAGCTCCCCGGGGATGGACTGGAGCGCGCCCAGCGACACCACCATCATGAAGGGGAAGGACAGCCAGCCGTTCGTCGCCAGCGCGGTGAGGAACGACGTGACGGGCGAGTCGAACCACGCCAGGCCCTCGCCGCCGAACATCCGGATGACGTGGTTCACCACGCCGAACTGCTGGTGGAACATGCCCTTCCAGATGAGCGCGGTGATGTAGTTGGGCATGGCCCACGGCAGGATGAGCAACACGCGGTACACCGGCCGCATCCGCAGGTTGGGCACGTTGAGCGCCAGCGCCAGCAGCAGGCCCACCGTCACGCCGATGGTCACGTTCGTCACCGTCCAGAGGATGGTGAAGAGCAGCGTGTAGTAGAAGTTCAGGTAGTTGAAGACCAGCGAGCCGTCCGCCGCCGTCTTCGCGAAGCTGAAGTCGCCCAGGATGTCCGTGTAGTTGCGCAGGCCAATCCACAGCTCCGACAGCGGCTGGCTGCTGTTGTAGAGGTTGGCGTCGGTGAACGACAGCGTGATGCCGTAGGCGAAGGGGAAGAAGACCAGCAGCACCATCCCCACCATCGCCGGCGCCACGTAGACGTACGCCTGCCGGTGCTCCACCGCCGTCGCCACCATCCGGTGCAGCGCGCCCAGGCCGATGAAGAGCAGCACCGCCAGCCCCAGCGCGCCCAGCGCGCCCAGCGCCTTGCCCGCGTCACCGCGCACCTGGGCGCCGCGCGCCGCGAGCTTGTCCGCGTCCGGCGCGCCGGAGTCCGTCAGCCGGCCCAGCGGGCGGCGCATCGCGTCCGCGTCCCACGCGCCCGGCTTCAGCGCGGGGTCCTCCTTCAAGTGGTTCGCGGCGACCAGGGCCCGCGCCAGCTCGCCGCGCGTGCGCAGCTCCGCGCTCACGGCGTCCTCTGTCTCGCGCAGCTCCGCGTCCAGCGCGCGCAGCGAATAGACGGTGTAGCCGCCCAGGCCCGCCAGGAAGAGCGCCGCCGCCACCGCCACGCGCGCGCCCTGACGCGACAGCGCGTACACCGCGCCCGCGCACGCCGCCAGCGGCAGCAGCAGGGCCAGCAGCACCGGCGTCCACGACGGCGCCTCCGCCTCCGTCAGCACCGGCGTGAAGTACTCCACCGACCCCACCACCTGCCCGTCCACCTCCACCGGCGCGGCCAGCAGCTGGCCCCCGGTGGGGCGCATCTCCGACTCCACCTCCGCCTTGCGCGCGCCCTCCTCCTCGCGGTTCGTCTCCACCGCGGCGCGCAGGCGCTGGCCGCGGTCGTACAGCGGCTTCTCCTCGCGCGACAGCCGGCGCGGCGCGGCCTTGTCCCCGGTGTCGTCCGGGAAGGTGGACGCCTCCAGGCGGATGCCGCTGAAGGCGATGACGCGCGCGGCGCTCCCCGGCGTCCCGGGCCAGGCGGAGACCACCGCCTTCACGGCGTCGCCGTGGCCCTCCGCGCGCTGGACCAGGTCCGCCAGGCCCAGCAGGGCCACGGCGGACTTGCGCTGCGCGCGCTCCTGGCCGCGCTCGGCCTGGGCGCGGACCAGGAGCCCGTGCGCCAGGAACAGGGACGCGCCCAGCGCGAGCGCGAGCCCCACCAGGACGCGCCCCCTCATGCCTCCCGCGCGGCCCGAGGGCCCCGGAGTGGCGGGGTCCGTCGCGGCGTTGTTCGGGGAGCCGCGGCCTGGCGCCTGGGAGGCACCGGCCGGGGAAGAGGACTCCTGGGGGGCGTTCTGGCTCACTTCGGCTCCTCGCTTACTTCTTGCGCAGACCGGCGACGTCCTTCGCCACGCTCTTCTGGGCCGCGTCCAGCGCCGCCTTGGGCGTGGCGGTGTTCTTGAACACGGTGTTCATGGCGCTGGTCGCGGGGGTCCAGACCATGGACATCTCCGGCAGGTTGGGCATGGGCACGGCCACGTCCACCTGGTCCTTCATCGCCTTGAGCAGCGGATCCGCGGCCACCTTCGCGTCCTGGTACACCGCCTGGTTCGCGGGGCTCTGGCGGCCCTCCAGGGCCAGCGTCCTGCCAGGGGCCGCGTCCGTGAGGAACTTCGCGAAGTCGTACGCCGCTTCCTTGTTCTTCGACGGGGCGGCCACGTACACGCCCTCCACCGTCATCCACGGCTTCATCGGCGTGCCCTTGTTCTCATCCAGCGTGGGCAGCCGCGCGAGGCCATAGTCCACGTCCTTGGAGACCTCGCCCAGGAACCACGGGCCGGAGAACACCATCGCGGCCTTGCCCTCGTTGAAGAGGGAGGTGATGAGCGCGCTGGAAGGCTCCGCGGGCAGGATGCCGTCCTTGTTCTTCCACTTGAGCACCTGCTCCACCGACTTCACGTTGGCGGGCGAGTTCATCGTGGGGGCGTTCTTCGCGTCGAACACGCCGCCGCCGAAGCCGTTCATCACCGCCGCGTGGTAGTAGAAGTCGTTGTACGCGTACGCGAGGCCGAAGCGGCCCGCCTTCGCGTCGGTGAGCTTCTTCGCCATCGTCACCATCTCGCCGGACGTCTTGGGCGGCGTGGGGACCAGCTTCTTGTTGTAGATGAGCGTGATGACCTTGTAGTTCAGCGGCAGGCCGTACGCGGTCCCGCGGTAGGTCATCGCCTCCATCGTCGTGGGGATGAAGCGCTTCTTCGTCGCGTCATCCAGGAAGAAGTCGATGGGCTCCACCGTGTTGCCCGCTTCAATCCAGCCGCCCAGCCGGTCCTGCGCGAAGATGAAGAGGTCCGGGCCCTTGCCGCGCGGCACCGTGGCGGAGATCTTGTCCGCGTAGGCGTCGTAGGGCACCGCCAGCGTGGTGACCTTGACCTTGCCCTCGTTGGCCTTGTTGTACTCGGCGACCACCTTCTCCAGGGCGGCCTTCTCCTCCGCGCGGTAGGCGTGCCAGAGCACCAGCTCCGTGGCGGCGAAGGACGGGACGGGCAACAGGCCGACTGCGCACAGACAGAGGGCCGCGAGCAACGTTCGCAGGTGGGTCATGGGGGAAAGCCTCCGGGATATCAAACGGACAGCCGCAGCTCGGAATCAGCGTCGAAGAGGTGCAAGGACTCCAGCTCCACCCTCACGGGCACGGAGGCGCCCGGCTCTGGGGTGGCCTGGGGTGGCAGGCGGAAGACCAGCGGGTTGTCTCCCAACCGGGCGTGCACGATGAGCTCGTTGCCCAGGGGCTCCACCAGCTCCACGCGCGCCTCGGTGGGCGCGGACTCGCCGCGCGCGGACGCGCCCTGGGGCAGGATGTTGTCCGGGCGCAGGCCCACCTTCAGCTTGCGGCCGCCCTTGCCCGCCGTCGCCGCGCGCAGCGCCTGGGGCACCGGCAGCGTGAAGCCGTCGCCCGAAAGCGACGTGCCGTCCGCGTCCAGCGTGGCGCCGAGCATGTTGATGGGCGGCGTGCCGATGAACTGCGCCACGAAGACGTTGACCGGCTTCTCGTAGACCTCCAGCGGCGTGCCCAGCTGCTGGAGCTTGCCGTCCTTCATCACCGCGATGCGGTGGCCCATGGTCATCGCTTCAATCTGGTCGTGCGTGACGTAGACGGACGTGACCTGGAGCCGGTTCTGGAGCTTCTTGATCTCCGAGCGCATCTGCACGCGCAGCTTCGCGTCCAGGTTGGAGAGCGGCTCGTCGAAGAGGAACACCGCGGGCTTGCGCACGATGGCGCGGCCCAGGGCCACGCGCTGGCGCTGACCGCCGGACAGCTGCTTGGGCTTGCGGTCCAGCAGGTGCGAGATGCCCAGGATCTCCGCCGCCTCGTCCACCAGCTTGTCCATCTCCGGCTTGGGCGTCTTGCGGATCTTGAGGCCGAACTCCAGGTTCTGCCGCACCGTCATGTGCGGATAGAGCGCGTAGTTCTGGAACACCATGGAGACGTCCCGGTCCTTCGGCGGCAGCGCGTTCACCGCGCGCGGACCGATGGAGATGGTGCCTCCGGAGATCTCCTCCAGGCCGGCGATCATCCGGAGCGCCGTGGACTTGCCGCAACCGGACGGCCCCACGAGGACCATGAACTCATGGTCGCGGATATCGAGGTTGAGCCCCTCGATGACCGACACGTCTCCGTACCGCTTCGCCACGTCCTTGAACGACACGCCGGCCATCAGGCCCTCCAGCAAGAGCCCCGCTCGCGCCGGTGACAGCAGCACGTCCGGGTCAGGTTCTGCGCGTCCTCCGGGTGCCTCACTTCACGCGCCCGAGGATGCGCGCGGACTGCGGCGGAAGCGCCAGCTCCAGCGTGGCGCCAGCCTTCGTCCGCCCTCCGTTCAGCAGGTCCTCCACCTCCGCGACGCCCGTCCAACCTTCCGGCCACGGCACCGACGCCGCGCCCTTCGTCTTGCCGCGGTTCACCGCGACCACCACCGTGTCGCCCGAACCCGCGTCCTTGCGCTGGAAGACATACACGTCGCCTTCCGTGGAGAGCGGCTCATGCGTGCCGCGCGACAGCGCCGGGTGCGCACGGCGGATGGAGATGAGGCGCTTGTAGTACTCGCGCAGGGCCTCGTCGCGCTTCTTTCCGGCCCCGGGCTTCACCGCCTGCCTGCCCCACGGCATGTCGCTTCGGTTCCGCGGCCAGTCCCCGCCCGCGCGGCCCACCTCCTCGCCGTAGTAGATGACCGGGATGCCGCTCGTCGTCAGTTGCAGCGTGGCGGCCAGGCGGAAGAGCGTCACGTTGCCCTGCAACTGGTGCAGCGCCCCGTCCACGTCGTGCGACGACAGGAAGTGCGCCAGGTGGTGCCCCGGCGTCACCTTTGCGCGCGACTGGAGGTAGCGGTCGAACGCCACCGTGCGGCCACGCCCCTGGAGGAAGCCCAGCGTGTTGCCCTGGAAGGCGAAGTCGAACCCGGCGTCCATCTCATCCGGGGTGAAGTAGGGCTCCAGCACCTGCACGTCGCCGCCCCACACCTCGCCCAGCAGGAAGAAGTCCGGGGACACCTCCGCGCGCGTGCGGCGGCGGTGTTCCTTCCAGAAGTCGTGGGACACGTGCTTCACGGTGTCCAGCCGGAAGCCATCCACGCCGGAGCGCTTCGCCCAGTCCAGCTGCGCGTCCAGCAGGTACTTCGCCACCTCCGGTACTTCCGTCTTGAAGTCCGGCAGGCCCGCCACGCACGACGTCAGGTCGTCCTGGCCGCAGGTGCCCTGGTCCTCGGAGCGCAGCCAGTCCGGGTGGTCCTTCAGGTAGCGCGAGTTGTAGCCCGGGTGGTTGTAGACGACGTCCAACAGCACGCGGATGCCGCGCGCGTGCGCCGCGTCCACCAGCGCCTTGAAGTCCGCCTCCGTGCCGAAGCGCGGATCCAACGCGTGGAAGTCATCCGCCCAATAGCCGTGGTAGCCCCAGTCCGGAAAGCCAGAGCCGGTGACGAAGCCGGGGATCTGCTTCAAGAGCGGCGTCACCCACAGCGCCGTCACGCCCAGCGAGGACAGCTCCTCCAGCTTCGCGGTGAGCCCCTTCAGGTCGCCGCCGTGGAAGGTGCCCGGCGCCTTCACGTCGCCCGGCTCGTTGTTCGTGGGGTCGCCGTCCGCGAAGCGATCCACCACCACGAAGTACAGCACCTCGTCGCCCCAAGGCCGCGCGGGTTCCTTGTTCTCCGGGACCTGTACGACCGGCGCCGGGGGGGCCGCGGGGGCCGGAGCGGCCTCCGTCACGGGCGCGGCGGGCTGCGTCGCGACGGCCTCCGTCGCGGGGCGGGTCGGCGTCTCCGGCGCCGTGGCGCACCCCGCCAGACACAAAGCAGCAAGTCCCTGGAACCACGGGTGCCACCAACCACGGTGGGGGGCAGCGTTCGATTGTCGGCAGGGGGGACGAAAGAACATCTGGGCGCGGCACTGTATCCAACAGTCTGAGAATGGGTGAAGGGTCGTCGGAACAATCGGCTGATGCCGCAACGCGGCATGTCCCGGATGTCGTCCTCTGCACACCCGCGTGACGCAGGGCGTGAGCGACTTCGACGGAGCGCGTGACTCCTACCGCACCGCGTCTCATCCCAGCGCCCCTCCCCACCCAACCTGGGAGGGTGGCTCCTCCAGCCCCAACCCGGCCATCCAACGGGTCCGGTAAGACTGGAAAAACCTCCGAAGGCCACTTGTGGGGGAGCTGACTGCTACCCTGGCCAGAGATTTCCACACCTGGAGGCTTCTTCTGAGAGTTCCATTCAGAGTTCCCCGCGCGGTGCGCGCGCTCGCGTTCGGCGGGCTGTTCGCCGCGCTGATTCCCCTCTCGTCGCTGGCGGCGCCCACGTCCGTGACAGTCATTGGCGACCTGCAGACCGAAGCGGGCTGCGCGGCGGACAACGACCCGACCTGCGCGCAGACGGCGCTGACGTACGACGCGGCGGATGACAAGTGGCAGGGCTCGTTCAACGTGCCGGTGGGCACGTGGCACTTCAAGGTCGCGCTGGACGGCACCCTGGCCCAGACGCACGGCGGCCCCGGCGGCGCGGACGTGGTGCTGAAGCAGACGACGGCGGGGGCGGTGAAGTTCTACTTCGACGCCACGACGCTGTACGTGACGAGCAACCGCTCCAGCACCATCGCGACGGTGGCGGGCACGCTCCAGGCACAGCTGGGCTGTCCGGGTGACTGGTCGCCGGACTGCCTGCGCACGATGATGCAGGACCCGGACGGCGACGGCATCTACACCTTCACCACGAAGGCGCTGACGAAGGGCAACTACGAGTGCAAGGTCGCGCTCGACGAGAACTGGACCACGGCCTACCCCAGCAGCAACGCCACGTTCACCGTGGAGGAGGACGGCCAGGAGATGGTGTTCACCTTCGACTCCGGCGAATCCAAGAAGGTCACCATCCGGGCCGCGGGCGCGCCCGCGGGCAACCTGCTGCTGGCGCGGGCGCATTGGATCGCGCGCGACACGGTGGTGTGGAGCCCGGAGGTCGCGGTGCCCGAAGGCACGGTGTTCAAGCTGCACACGGCTCCCACGGGGGGCATGACGCTCGACAGCACCGGCGTGCAGGGCGGCGGCGCCGTGACGCTGACGCTGGACGCCGCGGGCCTCAGCGCGGCGCAGGCGGCGCGCTTCCCGAACCTCGTGGGCCGCAAGGTGCTCAAGCTCTCGCAGGCGGACGTGGCGAACGCGGCCACGTGGCTCAAGGGCCAGGTGGCCCTGTCCGCGACGAGCGCGGCGGGCGTGCTGCTGGACGCCACCAGCGCGCAGCTGGCGGGCGCGCTGGACGACCTGGACACGTATGACGGCGCGCTGGGCGTGACGTTCGCGGCCGGCATCCCCACGCTGCGCGTCTGGGCGCCCACCGCGAAGAGCGTGAACGTGCTCCTGTTCGACGGGGCCAACCCCGCGGGGACCTTCTCCCGCGTGGCCATGACGGCCGGGGCCAAGGGCGTGTGGAGCGCGACCGGCGACGCGACGTGGAAGAACCGCTTCTACCTGTACGAGGTGGAGGTCTACGCCCGCAGGGAAGGCCGGGTGGTCACCAACCGCGTCACCGACCCGTACTCGGTGGCCCTGTCCATCAACAGCGAGCTCAGCCAGGTGGTGGACCTGGCGGACGCCACGCTCGCGCCGCAGGGCTGGAGCGCGCTGGCGAAGCCGAAGCTGGAGGCCCCGGAGGACATCGTCCTCTATGAGCTGCACGCGCGCGACTTCAGCATCAACGACCTGACGGTGCCGGAGAACGAGCGCGGCACGTTCAAGGCGTTCACGCGGGACTCGGACGGCATGAAGCACCTGACGCGGCTGGCGAAGGCGGGCCTGACGCACGTGCACCTGCTGCCGGTGTTCGACATCGCGACCATCAACGAGGACCGCGCGCAGCAGCAGAAGCCCGCGGGCGACCTGGTGTCGCTGCCGCCGGACTCCGACCAGCAGCAGGCCGCGGTGAAGGCCGTGGCGGACCTGGACGGCTTCAACTGGGGCTATGACCCGTACCACTACACGGTGCCGGAGGGCAGCTACTCCACGAACGCGCAGGGCCCCACGCGCACGGTGGAGTTCCGGGAGATGGTCCAGTCGCTCAACCAGCACGGCCTGCGCGTGGTGATGGACGTGGTCTACAACCACACCAACGCCTCCGGGCAGAACGCCAGGAGCGTGCTGGACCGCATCGTGCCGGGCTACTACCACCGCCTCAGCGACGACGGGAACGTGGAGACGAGCACCTGCTGCCAGAACACCGCGTCCGAGAACGCGATGATGGAGAAGCTGCTCATCGACTCCGTCATGACGTGGGCCACGGCCTACAAGGTGGACGGCTTCCGCTTCGACCTGATGGGCCACCACATGAAGTCCAACATGGTGAAGCTGCGCGCCACGCTGGACGCGCTCACCGTGGAGAAGGACGGCGTGGACGGCAAGGCCATCTACGTCTACGGCGAGGGCTGGGACTTCGAAGAGGTGAAGAACAACGCGCGCGGCGTCAACGCCACGCAGGCCAACATGGCGGGCACGGGCATCGGCACGTTCAACGACCGCCTGCGCGACGCGGCCCGCGGCGGTGGCCCCTTCAGCGGGCTCCAGGACCAGGGCTTCATCAGCGGCCTGCTCTCCGCCCCGAACAACACGAACCAGGGCACGGAGGCGGCGCAGAAGGACCGGCTGCTCGTCTACGGGGATTGGATCCGCGTGGGCCTGACGGGCAACCTGAAGGACTACCCGCTGGTGGACCGTACCGGCAAGACCGTGACGGGCGAGGGCGTGGACTACAACGGCGCCAAGGCCGGCTACACGCTGGACCCGCAGGAGGTCATCACCTACGTCTCCGCGCACGACAACGAGACGCTGTTCGACGCCATCCAGCTGAAGGCGCCGCGCGACCTGACCATGGCCGAGCGCGTGCGGATGCAGAACCTGGGGCTGTCGCTGGTGGCGCTGAGCCAGGGCATCCCGTTCTTCCACGCGGGCGACGAGCTGCTGCGCTCCAAGTCGCTGGACCGCAACAGCTACAACTCCGGTGACTGGTTCAACAAGCTGGACTGGACGTACCAGTCCAACAACTGGGGCGTGGGCCTGCCGCCGGCGGCGGACAACGAGGGCAACTGGCAGCTCTTCAAGCCGATGCTGGCGGACGCGGCGCTGAAGCCGTCGCCCGCGGACATCCTCCGGGCGCGCGACCACTTCGAGGAGCTGCTGGCCATCCGCAAGAGCTCGCGGCTGTTCCGCCTGCGCACGGGCGCGGAGGTGACGCAGCTGGTGCGCTTCGAGAACACCGGCCCGAACCAGATCCCCGGCCTCATCGTGATGGCGATGCAGGACCACGGCACGAACGAGGAGGGCAAGCGCGCCATCGTGCTGTTCAACGGCACGAACGCGGCCCAGACGTTCAAGGCGGACGGCTACAAGTCGCTGAAGCTGAAGCTGCACCCGGTGCAGCAGGCGTCCACGGACCCGGTGGTGCGCACCTCCGCGTACGACGCGGCCACCGGCGGCTTCACGGTGCCCGCGCGCACCACCGCGGTGTTCGTCTCCGAGGACAAGGTGGTGGATCCGGATCCAGGGGACCCGCAGGAGCCGCAGGACCCGGACAAGTCCGACGGCTGCGGCTGCCAGAGCACGGTGCCCGGCCCGCTGGGCGCCGTCAGCCTGCTGATGCTGTGCGGTCTGGCGCTGAAGCTGCGCCGCCGCCGGGCGTAGTCACCGCCTGGAAATGAAGCGGGCCCCAGAGGCGGCAGGTGCGCGCGTCCGGGGCCCGAGCTGTTTCAGGGGCGAGGGGGCCTCACGGCAAGGTGAGGATCTCCGCGCCCGTGTCGGTGACGAGCAGGGTGTGCTCGAACTGGGCG
The DNA here is from genome assembly GCF_009909145.1 of Corallococcus silvisoli. Taxonomy (NCBI): domain Bacteria; kingdom Pseudomonadati; phylum Myxococcota; class Myxococcia; order Myxococcales; family Myxococcaceae; genus Corallococcus; species Corallococcus silvisoli. The sequence goes on along the minus strand of NZ_JAAAPJ010000007.1, from coordinate 129,407 downwards.
CTGCGCATCCCGTCCGCGGTGACGACGGTCCAGTCGTCGTTCCAGGTGCGGTGGTCCCAGTGGCCCTGGTTGATCATCGGCTCGACGGTGAAGATCATCCCCGGCTGCATCACCGTGTCGGCCTCCGGCTCGTAGTAGTGCGGGACCTGGAGCGAGGTGTGGAAGGTCTCCCCGATGCCGTGGCCGCAGTAGGCGCGCACGACGCTGGTGCCGTTCTTGACGGCGTGGGCCTCCACCGCGCGGCCAATGTCGCTGATGGGGCGGCCGGGCTTCACGGCCGCGATGCCGATGTCCAGGCACTCCCTGGCGATCTGCACCAGCCGCTGGTGCTGCGGCTCCACGTTGCCGACCAGGTACGTGGCCGAGCAGTCGCCGTGGACGCCATCCAGGTAGATGGTGATGTCCAGGTTGACGATGTCCCCGTCCTCCAGGGCGCGGCTGTCCGGGATGCCGTGACAGATGACCTCGTTGACGGAGGTGCAGAGCGACTTGGGGAAGCGGTGGTAGTTGAGCGTGCTGGGGTAGCCGCCGCGCTTGAGGTAGGCCTCGTGGGCGATGGCGTCCAGCTCGTCGGTCGTGATGCCCACGCGCACGTGCTGGGCGGTCTCCACCAGCACCTGGGCGGCGGCCTGACAGGCGCGGCGCATGCGGGCGATGACGTCCGGCGACTTCACGTCCGGTTCGTTCCGCGAGCGCGAGGGCCGGCCGCTGACGGAGTCCGCGTAGTCCGGCCGGCCAATGGTCAGCGGCACGACGCGGCGCGGGCTGACGAGCCCGGGGCGGACGCCCTTGCGGGCGGCGGTGTCCGTGCCCTTCTTGCGGGCCTCCACGGTGTCGGCGCCGCGGTGGCACTTCTTGTACTTGGAGCCACTGCCGCACCAGCAGGCGTCATTGGGCCCGGGCAGGACGGCGGGGGCGGTTCGAGGGGTAGCGGTGGTCATCGGGAGCCTCCGGAGCGGATTTCGGTGGTGGCGGCCTGGCGGGCGCGGGCCCAGCGGAGCATCTGGGGTTTGAGCCAGAGGCGCGGACGCCCGGCGCCCAGGTCGAGCACCGGACGGGGCATGTCCGGGTAGCGGCGCAGGTACGTGCTGACGCTGTTGGGGTGGCGCAGGCGCAGCAGGCCCGCCACCTCCTGGGCATCAATCAGGTCCTTCGTATTCACCAGGGGGCACATGGGCGGTGTCTATACCCGTAGACACGCGCGGATGCACGGATTCCTTCCCCGGCGCGGGCGGGCGGCCAGGGGCCTGTCCGCTCCTGGAAACGACGAAGCCCCGGGAGCCTGTGGCACCCGGGGCTTCAGACCGCGGCGACGTCAGCCGGGGACTACTCCGCCCACCAGGTCTCGGCCAGCACGCTGAAGCCGGTCGTGGTGTCCACGTAGATGGAGATGTTGTGGCGGCTCCACGGGTCATCCGAGTAGCTGAGGATGCAGCCCTTGAAGGAGCGGCCCGCGGTCAGCGCCGCCAGGTTGTCGCGGCCCGCCTTCAGCACCGGCGCGGAGATCGTGACGTCACCGTTGATGCCGGTGATGGAGCGCTCGACCGCGGCGATGACCTCGGCGGAGTCGGCCAGGTTCGGACGGATCCTGGCGTAGCGAGGGACGCTCTTCGGCTCCAGGCCGAAGCACTCCTTGTCGTCGCCATAGCCGTGGGAGGCGGTCGCGATCTTCCACCAGTCGAAGTGGCGCAGGGTGGTGACGCCAGTGGAGCCATTGCTGGGGATGGCATTCACCGCGGCGAAGAGCGCCTCCAGGGGGCGGCTCAGCGTGGCCGCGTTCCGGATGTTGCGGAAGCTCACGTCACCGATGCCGGTCGTGTCCGCGATCTGCTGCGCGGTGGTGAAGGGACGGTGGCCCAGCAGGTTCACGGCGCCGTTCCACGCGTTCGGCAGGACGTCGTGCAGCTCCGAGTCGTCGATGCTGTTCACCAGCGCCACGATGGCGGTCTGGTCGTCGCGGGAGATGGCGAGGCCATCGATGATGCCGACACAGGCCGCGTCGATGTACTCCAGCCTGCGGGCGCCGCCTTCGAGCTGCTTCAGCCGGGTCGGGCCCACCAGCGGCACGGAGGACAGGTCCGCCAGCGAGGTGAACTGCGCCGTCGCGCGGCGGTTCACGATGTTGGTGACGACGTTGCTGGGCAGGATGCTGTCCAGGACCTGGTACGACGCCGTGTTCGCGAACTGGAGGATGCCCGAGCAGTCCTCGGCCACGTCCACGTTCGTCTGCGTGAGGACGGGCGCCTGCTGCTGCGCGACGGACGGAGCGGACTCGGAGGCGGTTTCGGCTTCGATACCGCCACAACCGGCGAACACGCTCAAGGCGAGAAGAGTTGAACCAAGGCGACGCATCAGGAACTCCTGATTAGGGGGGAGAAACTGCGATGTGACGCGGCTGAATACACCAAATCCGTCTGACACACCCCGCTCGTTCCACGGCCCGTGCGTGTCACGTTTCAGCAACCCCCGACTTGTTCCGCTGTGAGCATCCCTCCGCCAGGACGCGGGGTGAGGATTCCTGACGTCGGAGCACATGGCTGTGGGGGCGGGTCTCCGGCGAGTAGACCTTCCAGGTTGAATTGTGTTCGTGGGACTCTGAAGGTCCATGACTCCTGAAGCGTCACAAGTCTTTCCCGGGGCGCTCCAGCCGGGTGTGCTGGTGGGGCGCTGGCGGGTGCTGGGGACACTGGGAGTGGGCGGATACGGAGCGGTCTACCGGGTGGAGCCGCTGGAGGAGCCAGGGAGGATGTTCGCGCTCAAGCTCTCGCTGCATCCGGAGCCTGCGCGGGCGTTGAGGGAGATGGCGCTGCTGCTGGACCGGGCATGGCATCCGAACGTCGTGCGGGTGCATGCGGTGGGGCGGTGGCCTGACCCGGTGGAGGGACTGCCCTACTTCGTCATGGACTGCGTGGAGGGGCTGGCGCTCCACGGCTGGGCGGAGGCGGAGAACCCCACCTTCCGGCAGCTGGCGCTGGTGGGGGGCTCGGTGGCGATGACGCTGGGCGTGTTGCATGCCCGGGGCGTGCTGCACCGCGACCTGAAGCCGGAGCACATCCTGGTGCGCGCGCGGGGCAACGTGCCGGTGTTGATCGACTTCGGCGCGGGGGACCAGGCGGGGGCCACCACGCTCACGACCACCACCCTGCCCCCGGGCACGCTGCACCTGCGCAGCCCGGAGGCCATCCGCTTCCAGCAGCTCCACTGGCGGCAGCCCGAGCTGCGCTATCCGTCCTCCGCGGCGGATGACCTGTATGCCCTGGGCGTGTGCCTGTATCGCGCGGCCACGGGGCACTATCCGTTCTCACCGGAGCTGACGCCGGAGCTGCTCACGGTGGCCATCACGGAGCGGCTGCCGCCCTCTCCCCGGGACATCAACCCGCAGGTGCCGGAGCCGCTGGCCCGGGCCATCCTGCGGCTGCTGGAGAAGGAGCCCGAGGAGCGGCCCCGCACGGGAGAGGCCGCGCATTCGGAGCTCATGCGGGGGTTGCTCTCCAGCGGGGCGGAGGCGTTCGAGGCACGCCTGTTCGATGAGGTCCCCGGCACGCCCAACCAGATCCAGCGTCCGGCCTGGCCCACGCGGCCCTACGTGAAGTCAGCGCCCCGGCCGCGGACAACTCCCGTGCCCCCCGCGCGGGGCCGGTGGCCGGCGTGGGGTTGGGTGGGATTGGCGGTGGGCCTGGGGCTGCTGGTCGCGGGGCCGAGGACCTGGGAGGTCCTGCTGCGCGGCTGGACTCGCCATCCAACCCCACAGGTCATTGAGAGTGAATCCTCCTCCACTGGTCATAAACTGGCCAGCGCGCCGGACCGCCCGCACAGTGTTCCTGTCGCCGCCCCGCAGCCTCCGGGGCCTCCACCGGCGACCGTCGCCTCCGTGGCGGCGCCTCCCGAGGAACACGCCACCGTGACCCCCAAGCCCCCTGCTCCGTCTTCCCCGAAGCCCAGCCGTCCCCTCAAGGCCGCCGCGCTCGCGTCGTGCATGGGCGTGGCGTGCGCCAGCGGCGCGCCCTACGTGGATCGCCCCACGCCCCCAGCCGAGGACTGCCCCGAGGTCGCCATCGCGACCATGCGGAAGCTGAACATCTATGACTTCCAGTGGGGTGGGCGGTTCATCTACAGATCCGACGACGAGTTCGTGACGGTTCGCGAGGGACGGGCCAACGTCTATTCGACGAACAGCCAAGGGTTGGCGAGGCGGGCCTCCATGTTCAGCGGGAACATCTACATCGGCGCCCAGCGGGTCTACGGCCGCTTCACCCAGCTCCGCATGAAGGATGACGATGAGATCTATCCGGTCTGCATCGAGCTCTGGACCCTGGAGGACCGTCAGCGCGGTGTGCCTCGGAACAAGGGAGGAGACGAGAACACCGCCATCGTCACCAATGACGTCTCCATCCAGGCCGTGACTCGGTTTGAATGATTCAAGGGGAAGCGAGTGCTCCTTTTCCTTCTCCCGCTCCTCGCGCTCACGGGCGACGGGACTCCCGAGGCCTCCGCGGCGCAGCCACGCCTCACGTGTGACACTCCCGCGGAGCTGACCGCACTGCTGGCCAACGGGGTGTTGGATCAACGCGGGCTCGTGGGGCTGCGCCTCCATCTCCCAGGCCTTCCCGGGCACGCCGCGGAGTCCCTGGCGGCGTGGAGCTTCCGCGGCAAGAGCCGGGTCGCCCTGCTCATCCAACTTCCCGAGGCGGTGTTGCCCGCGAGCAGGATGGTCCGTGCCACCCTCCGCGCCTCGAGCCCGCGGTCCGAGCTGAAGGTCCTCGGCGTCCTTCAGCTGGCGCCGACGCCCACGGAGCCCGACACACGCGTCGTGGTGGAAGCGGAAGCGGAGTTCCGAGACGCCCATGGCGTCTACACCCTGGAGCTGCAGGACGCGGAGGGCCAACGCATCCTGGTGCTCACCCGGGTGCGGTTTCCGCCGCTTTGAGCCGCCGCCGCGCGCTCACGGAGTGGAGCGGCACGGGAGGCCCGCCTGAAGGCCTCCGGCCCCTACTTCGCGGCGGACTCCACGGACAGCGACTTCGCCCGCTTCTCCACCGCGCGCAGCGTCTCCACCACCGCGTCCTTCTGCCCCACGTTGGCCAGGAACCCCGGGATGGACCCCGCGGGATCCACCGTGAACCGGTAGACCGCCCAGGAGGCGCCCTCGCCCTTCGGCTCCACCTTCCAGCTGCCCTCGTTCAACCGCAGGCGCACCACGTCGCGCCGCGCCGGGAACGCGTCCGGCTCCGCCTGCCAGCGCTGCTGGTAGACGCCCGTGCCATCCGGCGCGACCTTCGACTCCGTGACCACCCGTGAGATGTAGTCGCGCGAGGACACCACCGGCAGGTCCAGGCGCGTGTACGTGAGCCGCCCGCCGTCGTCCGTCGGCCGCACCACCCGCGACTCCTTCACGTAGGGCATCCACAGCCGGTAGGACTCCGCGTCCTCCAGCGCCGCCTGCACCTGCGCGGCGCTGGCCTTCAGCTCGCCTTCCGCCCACACGTCCTTCGCCTTGGTCCCGGGCCGGGGACGCACCTTCACCACGAACGGCGTCGTGGCCACCGTCTCCCATTCCTCCGCCCCCGCCACGCCCGACACCCACAGCGCCGCCACCGCCATGGCCCAGCTCCACCGCCGCGTCATTCCCGACATGCGCCTGCCCCTCGGTCCCGCGCGCTTCCGGCGTTTCGCGTCGCGCGCGTCATCCATATCCCATCTTTCCGACACCCGGATGACCCGCGCCCGACCATGAAACGACGCGGGTGCACGGGCCGCTCGACATTGACCTCCGGCCTTGGCAAGCCTTGCTCCCATGAGTCCTCACCTCTTCGGTCCTCCGCCCGAGCGCGGCCTGTTCTGCAACCGCACCCTCAACATGCGCGCCATCAAGGCCGTGGGCTACGACATGGACTACACGCTCATCCACTACCGCGTGGAGGCGTGGGAACGCCGCGCCTACGAATACATTCGCGACCGTCTGGTGGAGCAGGGCTGGCCCGTGGCCGACCTGACGTTCGACCCGATGCTCGCCATCCGCGGCCTCATCATCGACACCGCCAAGGGCAACCTGCTCAAGGCCAACCGCTTCGGCTTCGTGAAGAAGGCGCTCCACGGCAGCAAGGCCATGGGCTTCGACGCGCAGCGCGACGCCTACAACCGCACCGTCATCGACCTGGCGGACCGCCGCTGGGTGTTCCTCAACACGCTCTTCTCCCTCTCCGAGGCCTGCATCTACGCGCAGCTCGTGGACCGCCTGGACGCGGGCCAGCTCCCGGGCCCCATGGGCTACGCGGACCTCTATGAGCACGTCCGCAAGAACCTGGACGCCACGCACATGCAGGGGCGCCTCAAGGCGGAGATCATCGCGGACCCCGAGCGCTACGTGCTGGACGACCCGGAGACGCCGCTCGCGCTGCTGGACCAGAAGAACGCCGGCAAGAAGCTGCTGCTCATCACCAACAGCGAGTGGGCCTACACCGAGCCCATGATGCACTTCGCCTTCGACCGGCACCTGCCCGACGGCATGACCTGGCGCCAGCTCTTCGACGTCGTCATCGTCAGCGCGCGCAAGCCGGAGTTCTTCACCACCCGCTCCACCCTCTTCGAGGTCGTGGAGGCCAATGGCGAGGCGCTGCTGCGTCCGCACTCCGGACCGCTCGACAAGAACACGCCCTACTTCGGCGGCAGCGCGCTGGAGCTGGAGCGCCACCTGGGCCTGTCCGGCGATGAAATCCTCTACGTGGGCGACCACATGTTCGGCGACGTCCACGTCTCCAAGAACGTGCTGCGCTGGCGCACCGCGCTCATCCTGCGCGAGCTGGAGGACGAGGTGCGCGCCATCGCCGCCTTCCGCGCCACCGAGGTGCGCATCGGAGAGCGCATGCTCAAGAAAGAGCAGCTGGAGGCGGAGAGCTGCCAGGTCCGCCTGGAGCTGCAGCGCCGCCGCCACCAGTACGGCCCGCGCACCGACGCCACGGAGGGCGAGCTGGTGACGCGCCTCACCGAGCTGCGCGCCGCGCAGGAGGCGCTGGACGCGGAGCTGGGCCCCATGGCGCGGGCCGCCAGCGAGCTGTCCAACCCGCACTGGGGCCTGCTCACCCGCGCCGGCAACGACAAGAGCCACCTGGCGCGGCAGGTGGAGCGCTACGCGGACATCTACACGTCGCGCGTGAGCAACTTCCTCTTCGCGACCCCGTTCGTCTACCTGCGCAGCCCGCGCGGCAGCCTCCCGCACGACCCCAGCCTCCCGGGCGGCACCCCGGTGTTCACCACCGGCGACGGCGCGGGCGCCGGCCCCCAGGAGTAGCGGGCCTCCCCTCTGGCGCCTACTGCGTGAGGCGCCAGAGGGCCTGCAGGTCCGCCGGGAGGTTGCTGGCCACCTTGTCGGCCTCGCCCTCTGAAATCTGGTCCTGGAACGCGCGCAGCACCGAGCGCACCACCAGCTCCGCACGCTCCACCGGCATCTGGAGATCCTCCGCCACCGACTCCACCAGCGCCTCGCGGCCGAAGCGCCGGGTGCGCGGGGGACGCTCCTCCGCGGGAGGCAGGAAGGCCACCAGCAGGCGCGGCAGCTGCGACTCCAGGTTGCGCGCCCCGTCCGGCATGAGGCGGCGCTCCAGCGCGCCCAGCACGGACACGGCGGCGCACTCCGCCAGGGCGGGGGGCAGCGCGCTCAGCTCGCACAGGTGGCGGATGAACGCCGCGTAGGTGGCGCGCACGTGGGCCTCGTGCCGCCGCTCGTGCCGGTCCTGCTTGTCGGTTTCGTTCTCGTGGGCCTGGGCCATGGGAGGCACCTCTTGGGGGAAAGGGGGACGGGAGCAACCTCAAGGTGCGCACCGGGCAGCCGGACCGCGGCCGGCGGGCAGGCGGGCCCCGGCCCCCGGCGCCCCACCTCCGCCCGGGAACCCCGGGGAATCGCTCCTAAGCGCCCGGAGTTACTGAACATGTGTCCAGACCTGCGAAGGGAGGGCGACCTGGCGACCCGGCGCGTGAACCGGCCATGTCAGACCCCTCTCGTATGAATGATCGCGTGAGCCACTCGACCCCGCCATCGTCTCCGTCGCGAGTCCTGGAGCAGCGCAACCTGCTGGGAGGCCTGGACCTCCTGCCCGTGCTGGGCCGGGGCAACCGCAAGCGCGCACGCCAGTTCCATGTCGCCACGGAGCGGAAGCTGGGGTTCGCCGCCGCGCTGGCGCTGGTGGTGGAGCACGGCCGCGAGAAGGCGAAGGAGACGGGCACCACGTCGATGACGCGCTGCCCGCGCTGCGGCCACGTGGGGCCCACGGCGCAGGACTTCGGCTTCCGCATCATGAGCCAGGGCCAGCGCCGCCCGCAGTCCTGGTGCCGCGGCTGCCGCGGGCAGCACGTGGAGCCGGTGAGCGCCGCCGCGCCCCGCCCCGAGGACGGCTGGCTGTTCCCGCTGGAGGCCATGAGCCCGCAGAAGGCCCGGCCGGCGGGCAAGTCCGGCAAGCCCAAGGCGAAGAAGCGCGCCCGCCGCGATAACGAAGACCTCACCTGAAGCGACCGTGCGCTCCGGGGGGAGGAGCGCCGTCCTCGCCACCGAGCGCTCGCGTCCCGCATGCACCCGGAGCGGCCCCTGTCCCGCCCGTCGCCAGGGATGGCACCGCCCCCCTGGGGTTCCTACCTCTTCCTCAAGGAGGACCTCCATGTCCGTGCGGACCCGAATGGCAGGGATCAAGAACAAGCGACGCGTGGATGCCCATGCGGCGCAGGCCAGTGTGCAGGCCAGCCATGGGCGCAAGACGCTGCCCCACGACGACGCAGCGGCGCTCTTGCGACAGAAGGAACTGAAGCGCGTGACGCTGGGCCCCGCCGCCAGCGACCACGGCCCCAAGCGCAACAACCGGGGCACGGGACTGCGGGGGCGCAAGAAGGCTCCCAGCCAAATCCATATCAAGCGCGCGGGTGGCCCACGCGACCGCTCCCGGCTGCACGGAGGCTGAAGACGCCGCGGCCCGCGGCCCCAGGAAACGACGACGCCCCGCGTGGCGGACGGAAACCCCTTCCTGCGAAGGGCCGTCTTCCACCGCGGGGCGCGGTACTGCTGGGGGGGTGGTGCGAGAGCGCCGGTCAGTAACCGACGTAGCCGCTGCCGTTGTTCAGGCCCTGGATGCCGGGGACGTTGGACGTGGAGCCGTAGCGCTCGATGGAGTAGCGGACGCCGGCGATGATGTTGTCCACCGGGTTGCGGATGTTGTCGTGGCCGGGGAGCTTGTACGAATCGAACGTCGGCTGGATGGTCTGCATCAGGCCGATGGAGGGCGTGCCCTGCTGCGCGTTGGAGTCCCAGAGGTTGATGGCGTTCGGGTTGCCGCTGGACTCGTGCTCGATGATCTTCGCGATGTCCTGCGCGTTCATCTTGTCCGTGGGGACGCCGTTGGCCTTGAGGATGTCCATGGCCTGCTTGATCCAATCACCGACCTGGCCCGGGGGCACGTCGCCCACGGACTGCGCGCCCTGCGCCGGGTCCGCGCCGCCCGTCAGGTTCGGGCCGTTGCGGACGCCCTGCGCCTGGAACTCATCCTTGCTGCCCGGGATGTTGAGGTTCGCGTCCGCGTAGATGAGGTCCTTGTTGGTGATGTTGGGGTTCGCCTTCATCAGCGAATCCACATCCGTGTTGAAGCGCTTCGCGAGCCCGCTCAGCGTGTCACCCGACTTGATCCGGTAGTCGCTCATCTGGAGAACCCTCGCGATTGCAGAAAACGTGGATGCCAGATTCTCGGAAGAAGGTTCACGGAGTTTCGCCTACATTTGCGGTTTTGTAGGCGCTTTCACCCGGAGTCATGAGCTGAACCGACGTCCTGGAATCCTCCGCTGGGGCTGTCGCAAGAGAAGCCCCAGCAGGGCAGCGAGTGTAGCGCCCAGGGCGCCCGGGCTGCTGGCGCACCCGCCTCTTCCGCCGGGGTTCGGGTCCCCAGGTGTTGACGGGTCCACTGTCGGCTCGCAGGGGGTGAAGCAGCGGCAGGCGTCGTCGCCCTCCACCTCCAGCCGGGCGCACACCCCCTGGGCACCGCACGCGGCGTCCTCCGTGCACGCCGCCCCGAAGGTCCCCGCCTGGAGCGAGGGCAGGAGGCACCGGGCGGGGTCCTCCCCGGCGGCGACGCAGAGCAGGCCCGCGGGGCAGTCCGCGTCGTCGACGCAGTCCTCCTGACAGAGGGCGTCCAGGGGCAGGGGCGCGGCGGGAGCGGGCGCCGGCGTTTCTTCCAGGAAGGGGCCCAGGAAGTCCGCCAGGGCATCCACCCGGATCTGGACCGCCTCCGCATGACAGGCCACGTCCCCGCTCACGGTCAGGCCCCACAGCCGTTCGTTCCCCGCAGGGCCCCCCAGCACCGGGCCCCCGCTGTCGCCCACGCAGCTCATGGCCGGGGCGGGGCCGGCCTGGAAGGCGTTGCCCGTCACGGCCGTCACCTGGAGGTGCCCCTGGCGCCGCTGCCCCGAGGAGCGGTTGGCGTCCTTCGTGTCCCCGTAGCCCACCGCCCGCACGGTGTCGCCCGGGGCCACCGGGGCGTCGCCTCCGCCGGGCAAACGGAAGGGCGCGACGTCCGTCACCGGCACCGCCAGCCGCAGGAGGGCCGCGTCCCAGGCGTGCGTGGCCGGGACGTAGCCGGGGTGGGCCCGCGCGCGGGTGACGCGCACGAACCGCCCTCCGGGCCCTGGCACCGGGAGCAGGGTGGGCCCCAGGAAGACCTCATAGGGGCCCGCCTCCCCGAAGGCCGCCAGGCAGTGCGCCGCCGTCAGCACCACGTCCGGGGCGATGAGGGCCCCGGAGCACAGGAGCACCGGGGCCTCTCCCCCGCAGCGCGCACGGCGGGCCACCAGCGCCACGGCCGCCGCGTCCCCGGGCGCGTCCGTCCCCTGGACGATGCCCCATGCCCGGGAGCCCCCCGGTGGGGTGGCGTCCGCCGGGCTGGCGGAGGGCAGGCAGGCGGGCAGGAGGAGGGCGGCGAGCGCAACCCCCCTCGGGGGTCGGCATCCTGTCGGGTCCCGGGCGGACGTGGTGGACCGTTTCGCCATGGGGCGCATCATAGGCAACAGGGGGTCATGGGAATGGGGGGTGCCCCGCGTTACCTTGCCCCCGGGGGACGTGAACCGGATAGAGTCCGTTGCACGTCTCCCTGCCCCGAGGGGCGGAAGGCCTGCCTGCCTGCCGTCTCCGCCGTAGGGGCCTGCCACATCGAACGGCGCACCACATCTTCACGGGTGGTGGGTCCGTAAACCCTTTTTGGAGGATGTTCACATCATTCGCGAACAGAGAAACAACAGCCGGGGTCCCAACAGGGACCAGAGAACCAACCGCCGCATCCGCGCGCGGGAAGTCCGTGTCGTGGGCTCCGATGGTTCGCAGCTCGGGGTCATGACCATCGAGGCAGCGCTGGAGCGTGCACGCTCCGAGTCGCTCGACCTGGTTGAAGTCAGCCCCATGGCCAAGCCGCCAGTCTGCAAGATCATGGACTACGGCAAGTTCAAGTACGAGGAGAAGAAGAAGGCCTCGGACGCGAAGCGCACGCAGGTGGTCATCCAGCTCAAGGAAGTGAAGCTCCGTCCCAAGACGGAGGAGCACGACTACGAGTTCAAGGTGCGCAACACCCGCCGGTTCATCGAAGAGGGCAACAAGGCCAAGGTCGTCATCCAGTTCCGCGGGCGTGAAATCACGCACAAGGAGTTGGGCAGCGCCATCCTCGATGACGTCATCAAGGACCTGAAGGACGTGGCCGTGGCGGAGCAGCTTCCGCGCATGGAAGGCCGTCAGATGTTCATGATCCTCGCCCCCACGGCGAAGGTCGCGCAGAAGGCGCGCGAGCAGGCGCGGCAGGCCGCCGCGGCCGCCCGCAAGTCCCCGCCCCCGGGCGCGGGCAAGAAGCCCCAGGCGGCCAGCGGTGCCCCGAACGCGGACGGTGCCAACACGGCCCCGGTCGAGTCCGATGGCGCCAGCGACGCGGACGACACGGACAGCGACGAGCAGGACGCCGCGCCCGCGACGACGTAGCCGTTTGGACGGCGCTCGCGTCTCCCCTCACCGGGAGACGCGCTCACGGGCGGTGCCCCTCGGGATGCGTCCCGGGGACCCGCCCATGTCCACCGCGTGACGCAAGCCCTGGGGAACCCTGCCCCCGCGAGCCGGGCAGGACCCGGGTGCGCCGGCGGCGGCCCCACGCCCCCCTCGCGGACGACGGACGCGGCCTCAGCCGCGCGCCACGGTCCTGCCGCCAATGTGCGCGCCCGCGTCGGGCGGGAGCCGGCGGAAGAGGGGCCCGGCCAGCGACGACACGACGCCAATGGCGATGAACGGCAGCAGGAAGCGGTCCGGCGTGAGGCGCACGTCACCGCCGCCGCGCGCCACGTGCAGCATCAGGCCGCCGAAGCTGATGCCCACGCTCAGCGCCATCTGCTGCGTCACCACCGCCATCGTGGAGGCGTTGCTCACCGTCTCCCGGGGGATGTCCGCGTACGCCACCGTGTTGGTGGCGGTGAACTGCAGCGAGCGCATGAAGCCGCTGCTCACGAGCATGCCGATGATGAGCGGGATGGGCGTGCCCGCGCGGAAGAAGGCCGGCACGGCCGTCAGCGCGGCGGTGAGCAGGTTGGACGCGATGAGCGTCTGGCGGAAGCCCACGCGCCGGATGAGCGCGGGCGCCACCGGCTTGCACGCGAAGGCCCCCAACCCCGTCCCGATGGTGACGAGCCCCGCCTCCAGCGGTCCCCAGCCCAGGCCCACCTGGAAGAGCAGCGGCAGGAGGAAGGGCGTGGCGCCCAGGCCAATGCGCACCAGCGCGCCGCCCACCATGCTGGCGCGGAAGGTGGGCACCCGGAGCAGGCGCACGTCGAGCACGGGGCGCGGCGTGCGCAGCGCGTGGCGCACGTAGGCGACGAGCGCCCCCACCGCCACCAGCGCGATGCCGGCCTGCACGCCCCCCGGAACGAGCCCGATGCCCACCGTCTCCGCCGTGCCCATCAGCGCCGTGATGGCGACGACGGCCAGGGCGAAGCCCTTCGTGTCGAACGGGCCGGGGTCTGGCTGGTGCAGCGGGGGCACGAAGCGCGCCACGGCCCACATGCCCAGCACGCCCACCGGCACGTTGATGAAGAAGATCCACGGCCAGTCCGCGACGCCCAGGATGAAGCCCGCGAGCGGCGGCCCCAGCAGCGGCCCCACCAGCGCGGGCATGGTGAACCAGCTCATCGCGGACACCAGCTTCTCGCGCGGCGCCGAGTTGACGACGATGAGCCGGCCCACGGGCGTCATCAGCGCGCCGCCCAGGCCCTGCAGGGTGCGGAAGACCACGAGCTGCGCGAGCGACCGGGAGAAGCCGCACAGCATGGAGCCCACGAGGAACACGACCATCGCGGTCATGAAGACGCGGCGAGGGCCGAAGCGGTCGGCGATCCACCCGCTCGCGGGCGCCAGCACCGCCAGGGCCAGGATGTACGACGTCAGCGCGAGCTTGAGGTGGACGGGGTCCGTCCCGAACGCCACCGACAGCGTGGGCAGCGCGGTGGACAACGCCGTGGAGTCCAGGAACTCCATGAACAGCGCGCTGGCCACCGCGATGGATGCCAGCCGGGAGCCTCGGGAGGAGGTGGCTCCGGAAGTCGTCCCGGCGGAGTCGGTCGCGGTGGAGGAAACGGACACGTCTTGTTCTATGCGCATGACGCGCCGTGCCTGTCACGCGGGCCTGACAGGTGGGTGGCGCGAAGCAGAAGCGAGCGTACTCAGAGCCCGAAGCGTCCGGGCTCCACGTGCCGCGAGCGACGGACCGCCGCCTGGGAGGCAGGCGGGCGGGCGGTGTCCTCCTCCCGACAAGGAGGCGGGCGCGCGAGGCGGCGCTTCACGGGCGCGGGCCCGCGGAGGCTCACGGCTCGGGCGGTTCGTTCCGGGCGGCCTCGGTCAGGACGCGGGCCTCCTCACGCAGCTCATCCAGCCGGACGCGGTGACGCCGCAGGAGCGCGTCCACCTGTTCGACGCGGGCCTTGTCCCCGCGCGTGCGCGCCTCCTGGCGCTCCCCTTCCAACCGCGTCACGTCCCGCCCCAGCAGCGTGGTGATGTGCTCCGTCTTCTCCAGCTTCCAGCGCGCCGTCTGGGGCAGCTCCTCCGCGATGGGGTCGTTCTGCTGAGGCGGCGCGTTGGCCACCTCCGGCTCCGGCGGCACGTCCCCGGGGCTCGGCGGCACCACCGTCGCGGCGGGCTGCCCGGGTTCGGGCGTCCGCGCCGGCACCGCGCGCTTCGGCGCGACCGCCGCCGCGGGCACCGGATCCGCGGCCGGCGCGACCGCTCCAGGGGCGGCGGGCCGGGCCCGCTCTTCCCGGGCCGGCCACGGCGCCACGGCGAGCAGCGCGGCCACCAGCACGCCCGCGCCGCCCAGCATCACCCGCTCACGGTTCCGCATCGTCCGCACCCCTCACAGCCGAAGGCGCCAGCCTTCGCCCTGGCGCTCCACCCGGAAGAGGAACGGCTCCGAGCGCTCCGCGCCTCCCTGCGACACGCGCGCCCGCACGAGCACCGCGTCCGCGTTCCGGCCGTCCACCTTCGCCTCGACGATGTCCACCAGGCGCAGGTCGTGCTCACGCAGGCTCCGCAGCGTGTCCTCGCACGAGGACGCGCCCGCCCCTTGCACCAGCAGCGGGCCCAGCACCGCGCAGTCCCCGGAGGGCAGGGCCTGGAAGAAGCGGCGCACCACCGCCTCCCCCGCCTCCGCCCGCGAGGAGGTCGTCGACGTGCAGCCGAGCGCGGCGAGCCACAGCCCCGCCGCCCCCACCGCGCCCCGCACCACGCGCCCCAGCCGCATCAGTAGCAGTTGGGGGCGAACAGCTCGTCGTCCGTCGCGGACAGGAACTGGTCGTCGCAATAGGCGCTCGCCAGCACGTGGCCGTTGCGCACGCAGCCGTCGTGGTTCGTCGCGTCCACCGTGTACTGCGTGTCGCCGCCGCAGCCCCCGCCGCAGCGGCCGAAGCAGTTGCCCATCACCTTGGGGCGCGACCAGTGGTCCGGCTCGCCGCACACCCAGGTGCTGCCGTTCATGTAGTACTCGTCGCCGTTGCACGACGTGTGGTCTCCCAGCTGGGCGATCTGCTGGTTCTTCGGGTTGTCGAAGCCACCATTGTTGCAGTCGTGCTTCGCGTACGAGTACCAGTTGTACGTGCCGCCGCAGCTGCCCGTGTTCTTGCCGCCGCACTTCGCGTAGCTGCACAGCATGGTGTAGCCGCGGCCCTGCTCGCCCATCACCGTGCGCTTCAGCGCCACGCTCGTGGGGTGCTGCGCCCACAGGCCCACCGCGCGCCGCAGGTACATGGCCTCCGGCGCCGCCGCGTCACCCGCGGGCAGCCCCTGGTTGAGCGCCCCGTAGAGCGCGCCCAGCACCTCGCGGTCCGCCTCCACCACCTGCGTGTCCTGCGCGTTCGCGTCCGCGAAGCCGTCCAGCGACGACACGCCCGACGCCGGGTCCATCAGGCCCGTGAGCGTCATGCCGTGCATCCGCACCTCCAGGCGGTACACCCCGGGCTCCACCTCCCGCGAGGCGAAGGACACCGTCTGCCCGTCCCGTCCCCAGGTGCCCTGGGTCACCCCCGCCTCCGAGCTCAGCGACAGTCCCTCCGGAGCAGCGGGCGGAGCCTCCGTCCCCGCGCCACCACAGCCCCACATCAGCAACGCCGCGACCGCACCACCCAGTGCCTTGCGCATCCGCTTGCATCCTCCGACCAGGACATCTTCCAAGAATTCGAGGCGAGTGCGGGATTACCGGGGGGTGGTTGGAGACACAAGTCGAGGTGCGTCACGGTGGGAGGACAAGCATCCGGACGGCGCGAGGAGGCCGCCTGGCTGTTCACGGTGGACAGGCGAAGAGGGGCGGGGATGTGGCATGACGGGCCCGCGATTCACGTCGTTTCCCCTGTGGAGGAAGTCCCCTTGAGAATCCCCGCGCTCACCGTCGTGGCGGCGCTCGCCGCGACGGGTTGCTCCAACGGCAGCATCACGCAGAACCGCGAGGCCATGGCCCGCGTCGCGGCCAACGCCGCGGCGAAGCCCGCGCTGGCCCCCGTCAAGGGCTCGGAGCCGCTGGCGGGAACGCCGGACGCCTACAAGGCCCTGTGCAAGGCGGACCTGGAGCGGGCGCAGGCGCAGGTGACGGCGCTGAAGAAGTTGGATCCGAAGACGAACGGCATGGGCGTCCTCAAGGCGTACGACGAGGCGCAGACGGCCATCATCAACGCGGCCAACCGCTCCAGCCTCACGCACGAGGTGCACCCGGACGCCGCCATGCGCGACGCGTCCCGCGAGTGCGAGCAGCAGGTGGACGCGACCAGCGTGGCGCTGTCGCAGGACCGCGGCGTGTATGACGCGCTGTCGCTGGTGAACCTGGACAAGGCGGACGAGCCCACGCGTCACTGGGTGGACCGCACGCTGCTGGACTTCCGGCGCGCGGGCGTGGACCGGGACGAGGCCACGCGGGCGAAGGTGAAGACGCTCAACGAGGAGATCCTCAAGCTGGGCCAGCAGTTCGGGCAGAACATCGCGGAGGACACGCGCACCGTGGCCCTCACGGCCAAGGAGCTGGACGGGCTGCCGGAGGACTACAAGAAGGCGCACGCGCCGGGCGCGGACGGCAAGGTGGTCATCACCAGCAACTACCCGGACTACTTCCCGTTCATGACGTACGCGAAGAACGCCAAGGCGCGCGAGAAGCTGTGGCGCGCGTACCGGCAGCGCGCGTTCCCCAAGAACCAGGCGGTGCTCGCGCAGCTCATCGAGAAGCGCAACGAGCTGGCCACGCTGCTGGGCTACGACAACTACGCGGCCTTCACCACCGAGACGCGGATGACGCGCACGCAGCAGGCCGCCGCGGACTTCATCGACCAGCTGGCGCAGGCCACCGAGGGCCGCGCGAAGAAGGAGATGGCGGAGCTCCTGGCGCGCAAGAAGAAGGACGTGAAGGGCGCCACGTCGGTGGATCCGTGGGACCAGGACTACTACGAGGACCGGGTGCGCGCGGAGCGCTTCGGGTTCGACTCGCAGGCGGTGCGGCCCTACCTGGAGTACGCGCGGGTGAAGGACGGCGTGATGGGCATCACGTCCAGCCTGTGGGGCGTGGCCTTCCAGCCGGTGAAGGACGCGAAGACGTGGCACGCCGACGTGGAGGCGTACGACGTCGTGGACGGCGGCAAGCCGCTGGGCCGCATCTACCTGGACATGCACCCGCGCGACGACAAGTACAAGCACGCGGCGCAGTTCGACCTGGTGACGGGCGAGGAGGGCCGGCGGTTGCCGGAGGGCGTGCTGGTGTGCAACTTCCCGCGCCCCGGCGACCTGATGACGCACGACGAGGTGGAGACGTTCTTCCACGAGTTCGGCCACCTGATGCACGCCGTCTTCTCCGGCCACCAGAAGTGGACGCCCATCTCCGGCATCTCCACCGAGCGCGACTTCGTGGAGACGCCGTCCATGCTGCTCCAGCAGTGGGCGGAGCAGCCGGAGGTGCTCAAGAGCTTCGCCAAGCACCATGAGACCAACGAGCCCATCCCCGCGGAGATGGTGGAGAAGCTGCGCGCGTCGAAGGAGTTCGGCCTGGGCCTGTGGGCGCGCCGCCAGCTCTTCCTGTCCGCGGTCAGCCTCCAGTACTACTCGCGCGCGCCGGGCTTCGACACGTCCGCGGTGCTGTCGGAGCTGCAGAAGAAGCTGTCCCCCTTCCGCCACGAGTACCGCGACGGCACCCACTTCGAGCTCGCCTTCGGGCACCTGGATGGGTACTCGGCCGCGTACTACACGTACCTCTGGTCCTCCGTCATCGCGAAGGACCTGGAGTCCGAGTTCCAGCAGAAGGGCTACCTGGATCGCGACACGGCGATGAAGTACCGCAAGACGGTGCTGGAGCCCGGCGGCTCCAAGCCCGCTGGTGAGCTGGTGCAGGACTTCCTCGGCCGGCCGTACGCCTTCGAGGCCTACCGCGCGTACCTCGACGGCGCCTCGAAGACGACGGGCACCGCGAAGGACTCGAAGTAGCCCCGCTTCATCCCGGAGGCAGGCGCGCACCGCCTGCTTCCGGGAGTCCCGCGCCTGCCTGATCCGCCCTCCGGGGAAGGTGTCGGCACGCGGCGCCCCTCCCGGCCCACGGGCGTCGTCGGTCGCGGAACTTCTCTTCTCCTCTCCATCCCCCACGAGGGCTCATCCCTACCCCCGGGGCTGAGCGCGGCGTCGGCCCGTGTCCACGACCGGGCTGGAGTGAGACTTGCTTCGAGCGTCGCCGCCGAGGCCTCGTGGGGGGGCCCGGGGGAGGCGCTCGAGACGTGACAGCCTGCAGTCGGGGATGGCAGGGGATGGGCCTCGCGGTATTGCTGCTCCTGGGGTGCAACGACTCACCGCCCAGGGCCCGGGTGCTGCCGGGACCGGAGGCTCCCGAGGAGCCGAACACCTCCGTGGATCCGCAGGACACGCTGTGTCGCTCCGAGTCGCGCGACCCGGGCCGCGTGACCCTGCACCGCCTCAACCGCGCCGAGTATGACAACACCGTGCGCGACCTGCTGGGGGACACCAGCACGCCCGCGCGCGACTTCCCGCCTGACGACCACGGCTTCGGCTTCGACAACAACGCGGACGTGCTCAGCATGTCTCCGCTGCTGATGGAGAAGTACTCGCACGCGGCCCAGGTGCTGGTGGAGACCGCGTGGGCGAAGGGCCGGTTCTCCGCCTGCGCGCTGAACCCCGCCCAGCCGGAGCCGTGCGCCCGCAAGCTGCTGCGGGACTTCGCGCGCAAGGCCTGGCGCCGCCCGGTGACGGAGCAGGAGGTGGAGGGGCTGGTCGCGTTCATCGCGCGGGCCGGACAGCAAGGGGACGGGCCGGAGGTGGGCGTGAAGCTGGCGCTGCGCTCGGTGCTGGTGTCCCCGCACTTCCTCTTCCGCGTGGAGCTGGACGCGGAGCCCACGTCCACCGCGCCGCACCCCATTGGCGACGTGGAGCTGGCGAGCCGCCTGTCGTACTTCCTCTGGAGCAGCATGCCGGACGAGGCGCTGCTCCAGGCCGCGGAGGGCGGACACCTGCATGAGCCCTCGGTCCTGGAGGCGCAGGTGCGGCGCATGCTGGCGGACCCCAAGGCTCGCGCGCTGGTGGACAACTTCGCGGGCCAGTGGCTCTACACGCGCGCGCTCGACTTCTCCCAGCCGGAGCCGCGCTACGGCTTCGACGAGCCGCTGCGGCAGGCCATGCGCCAGGAGACGCAGCTCGTCTTCCAGGAGTTCGTCAGCGGCAACCACCGGTTCAAGGACCTGCTGGACGCGCCCTTCACCTACGTGAACGACCGGCTGGCCGCGCACTACGGCCTGCCGCTGCCCGGCACCAACGCGATGACGCGCGTGGACCTGCAGGGCCACCCGGAGCGCGCGGGCCTCTTCGGGAAGGGCGCGCTGCTCACCGTCACCGCCAACCCGGATCGCACCTCCCCGGTGAAGCGCGGGGTGTGGGTGCTGGAGCAGCTGCTGTGCAAGGCGCCGCCGCCGCCGCCGCCCGACGCGGGCGGGCTGGCCCCGACGGTGGACCCCACGCTCAACATCAAGGCGCGCATGGCGCAGCACCGCGCGAACCCCACCTGCGCGGGCTGTCACACGCTGATGGATCCGCTGGGCTTCGGCATGGAGAACTTCGACCCGGTGGGCCGCTGGCGCACGAAGGAGGAAGGCGGCGCGGCGGTGGACTCCAGCGGCGAGCTGCCCGGGGGCAAGACGTTCACCGGCGTGGTGGAGCTGCGCGGGGTGGTGAAGCAGGACCCGGACCTGTCCGCCTGCATGACGCGCCACCTGCTCACCTATGCCCTGGGGCGCGGCGCGGAGGCCGCGGACCGCTGCACCGTGCGCGACATCTCCCAGCAAGCCGAGGCCCAGGGGGGCCGTTTCACTGACTACATTCTCGCCATCGTCCGCAGCGGCGCGTTCCTGCAACGGCATGGCGAGGCGGAGGTTTCCAAGCCATGAGCCGCATCCCTGTGTTGTCCCGCCGGACCGTGCTGCGGGGCATGGGCACGCTGCTGGCGCTGCCCCTGCTGGACGTCATGCGTCCCCGGGTGGCCCGCGCCGCCGCGCCCGCGCCCCGCCGCTTCGTGACCTTCTACACGCCCTGCGGCATCCACATGCCCAAGTGGACCCCGGAGGCGGAGGGCGCGGGCTGGGGCCTGACGCCCACGCTGGCGTCGCTGGCGCCGGTGAAGAACGACGTGCTGGTGCTGAGCGGGTTGAACAACCTGCCGGGGAAGCCGGACGGTGACGGACACCACGCCGCCGCGACGGCCGCGTTCCTCAGCTGCCGCAAGGCCTACAAGACCGAAGGCACCAACATCCGCACCGGCATCTCCATGGACCAGGTGCTGGCGAACTCCGTGGGCAAGGCCACGCGCTTCCCGTCGCTGGAGCTGGGCATCGACCAGGGCAAGGGCATTGGCAACTGCGACTCCGGCTACGCGTGCCCGTACGCGAACAACATCGCGTGGGCGGGGCCGGCCACGCCCGTGCCCAAGGAGACGAAGCCCCGCGCCGCCTTCGACCGGCTCTTCGCGGACTTCGATCCGGGCGCCACCCAGGCGGAGCTGGCGAAGCGCAAGGCGTATGGCCTGAGCATCATCGACACCGTGCGCTCCGACGCGAAGGCGCTCGAGGGGAAGCTGGGCACCACCGACCGGCGCAAGCTGGACGAGTACTTCACCGGCGTGCGCGAGCTGGAGCTGCGCGTCAACGCGATGGACGGCATCGGTCCGCAGTGCGGCGCGGTGGCGGCGCCCGCGGACACCGTGGACGTGCGCGAGAAGACGAAGGCGATGCTGGACCTCATCGTGCTCGCGTTCCAGTGCGACCTGACCCGCACGTGCACCTTCATGCTGGGCAACGCGCGCAGCGAGCGCGTGTATTCGTTCCTGGGGCTCTCCGGCGAGCACCACGCGTACTCGCACCACCAGCGGGCCCAGGCCAACTACGACGCGCTGGCGAAGATCGACAAGTGGGAGGTGGAGCAGTTCTCCTACCTCCTCCAGCGGATGAAGGGCGTGCTGGAGGAGGGCGGGACGCTGCTGGACCACAGCGTGGCGTACTTCTCCAGTGAGATCGCCGACGGCAACATGCACGAGCACAAGAACCTGCCCATCCTGCTCGCGGGCCGCGCGGGAGGCGCCATCTCCCCGGGCCGGCACGTGCGCTACCCGGGGGTGCCGCTCGCGAACCTCTACGCGTCCCTGCTCACCATGCTCGGCGTGCCCACGACCACCTTTGGCGACGACGGCACGGGCCCCCTGACCGGCCTGGACGGTTAGGGCCAGGCCGCCTGCCCCGCCCACCCCGGCTGCGCGGCGGCGTCCGGTGCGGCGATGATGTCGCGCATGGCTCTTCCTCTGTTCCGCCGCGGGCCCGCCGCGTTGCTGCTGGCCCTGCTCACCGGGTGTGGCTCCAGCGCGAGCGCGCAGCGCCCGGTGTCCGCCTCCACGAAGGCCTCCGCCACCGCCGCCGCGCGC
Source organism: Corallococcus silvisoli (assembly GCF_009909145.1). Classification (NCBI taxonomy): domain Bacteria; kingdom Pseudomonadati; phylum Myxococcota; class Myxococcia; order Myxococcales; family Myxococcaceae; genus Corallococcus; species Corallococcus silvisoli. The sequence goes on along the minus strand of NZ_JAAAPJ010000007.1, from coordinate 107,928 downwards.
AAGGCCTCCACGCCCGCGCCGGCGGAGGGCGCCCGCAAGCCGGTGCCGTCCGCCGCGGAGCTGAAGCGCGACATGGTGGCCGCGCACAACGCGGCGCGCGCCCAGGCCTCGCGCCCCACGCCGAAGCCCGCGCTGCCCGCGCTCACCTGGTCCGACGAGGCCGCGCGCAAGGCGGAGGCGTACGCGAAGGAGTGCCGCTTCGAGCACAACCCGAACCGGGGCGCCTTTGGAGAGAACCTGGCCGCCGCGACGCCGGACACCTGGACCACGGCGCAGGTGGTGAAGGGGTGGGCGGACGAGTCCGCCGACTACGACTTCGCGCGCGGCACCTGCAAGCCGGGGAAGATGTGCGGCCACTACACGCAGGTGGTGTGGCGCACCACGAAGGCGGTGGGCTGCGCGACGCGGCTGTGCACGAAGAACTCGCCCTTTGGCGCGAGCGTGGGCACGTGGCAGCTGTGGGTGTGCGACTACGCGCCGCCGGGCAACTGGGTGGGTGAGAAGCCCTACTGAGCCGCGAGCGTGATGACCTGGATGCCGTCCGCCGTGCCCACCGCGAAGCGGCGGTTCGCGGGGTCCATCGCGAACGGGGGCGGGGCCGGCAGGTGGTGGCGGATGCTGCCCAGCGCCAGCCCCGTGTCCAGGGCCTCCCAGCGCTGGACGACGCGGCCGGTGGCGCGCTCCAGGAGCTTGGGGTGGCGGTGGAAGTCCACGACGTGCTCCGGACCCACGACCATCAGCGGGCCCGCGGCGTCCTCCAGCGCCACCTCCGACAGCACCTTGCGCTCCGCGAGCGAGTACGTCCCCAGATAGAACGTGTCACCGTCGCGGGACTCGTCCACGCGGACGAAGGCGAGCGTGTCGCGCGCGACGAAGGCCGCGGACAGGTAGAAGATGCCCCCGTCCTCCGCGTCCATCAGCGCGTCCTGGTCCAGCGACGCGGGCACCTCCAGCGCGCGGGCCACGTCGAACACCTTCACCGCGTCCACCGGGTGCCAGATCCACCCCGCGCTCGACAGGTAGCGCCCGTCCGGGCTGAACTGGAGCCGCGAGTGGAAGATGTCCACGGGGTCGTTGGCGCGCTTCGTGAGGCGCTCGCCCGTGGCGGCGTCCTCCAGCTCCAGCACGCAGTATGACTCCGGGCAGTGGGCCAGCAGCGTGCGGCCGCTGGGCAGGGTGTGCAGCGCGACGGGGTAGTCGTAGACGTGCGCCTGATAGAAGTCGCGCGTGAGCTGCCGCACCACGCGCGTGCCTTCCAGCAGGAGCCCCGTGGTCCCCAGCGATTCGTAGAGCACGCTGAAGCGCCCGTCCGGGGACATCACCGCGCGGTCGAAGCGGTAGGCGAAGCGGACGTGCGGGTCGAAGACCGTACCGTCCAGGTGGTAGCGCACGGCGCCCCCCACCGGGTCCACGAGCGCGTCGCCGCTCCAGCAGAGGGAGGACACGGCGCAGGGGGTCTTCAGGGTCTGTTGATGGAAATCCATGGCGCCGGGACGGCCTCCGCCCCGGCGCCCTGACACCCGCGCGCCGGGGGACTCAGGCGGGAAGCAGGGTGAGCAGCTGCTGCGCCTGGGCGCGCAGGGCCTTGTCGTCCCCCTGGAGGACCCGCTCCGCGTGGTGGCGTGCCTGGGCCGGGTCGCTCACGCGCAGCGCCAGCGCCAGGTTGAAGTGCGTGGTGGGGTCCGCGGGATGGGCCTCCAGCACCGGCGCCAGGACGCGCGCCGCGAGCGCCGGGCCTTCCGTGGGGACGTGGTCCAGGTAGTGCACCGCGAGGTCGTTGGCCGCGCCCGTCTCCGTGGGCGCCCGCGCGACGGCCTCCTCCAGCAGCGTGCGCACCCGGGTGCGCTGGCCCGCGATGTCCAGCGCCCGCGCGAGCTGCCGGCGCGCCTCCACCGACTCCGGCTCCCGCTGGAGGACCTCCTCGAAGAGGGGCACGGCCTCCGTCAGCTTGCCGGCGAGCAGCGCGGCCATGGCGTGCAAGCCGATGAAGTTGGGGTTCTCCGGCGCCAGCTGGCGCAGCCGCAGCGCGGCGGCCAGGGCGTTCTGCGGGAGCCCGCCGATGAGCGAGAGGTTGAAGATCTCCTCCCAGAGGACCGCGTCGTCCGGCGCCAGCGTCAGCGCGTCCCGCAGCTCCTGGAGCGCCAGGCCCAGGTCCCCCGTCTCCAGATACGCCCGCGAGCGATCCCACTGCGCGCGGTAGGACTCCTTCACCATCGTGCCCTCAACCCCGGAACATCTTGTGGAACAGCCGCATGAACATGCCCGACTTGGGTGCCGTCTCCGGGCGCCCGGACTGCTGATGCTGCGCCTCCGCCTGGAGGTCCAGCTTCATCTTCAGCTTCTTGATGTCCGGGTCGATTGAAAAGGTACTGAACTCGTCATTGCCCTCCAACGCCGTCTGGACCTTCCGCGCGCGGGATTCGTCATGGCTCATGTCGCGTCTCCTGACCGAACACCGCACCCTAGCACGGTGCGGCAACGCCTCCCCATCCACCCTGCCCCCGTGTCCGCTTGCCCGCACACCCATCCGCACGCGGATAATCCCGCCCATGCGCCGCCCTCCCGTCCTGCGTCCCGTGTCCGCCGCCCTCCTGCTCACGCCGTTCCTCCTGCTCGCCTGCATCCCTGACGGGGACACGGGCGAGCAGCCCCCGGACGCGGGCGCGCAGGACGACGCGGGCACCCAGGGCGACGGCGGAGCCGCTGACGACGCGGGGACGCTGACCCCGTTCGCCACCGACATGCTGGAGGCCCACAACGCGGCCCGCGCCGCCGCGCAGCCCACGCCGTCGCCCGCGCTCAGCCCGCTCACGTGGGACCCGGCCGTGGCGGACGTCGCGCGGAAGTGGGCGGACAACTGCAAGTTCGAGCACAACGCCGGCCGGGGCAACGCGGGGGAGAACATCGCCGCCGCCACGCCGGGCGTCTGGGACACGAAGGGCGCGGTGAAGATCTGGGTGGATGAGGCGGCGGACTACGACTACGCGAAGAACACCTGCGCGTCGGGACAGGTCTGCGGCCACTACACGCAGGTGGTGTGGCGCAACAGCAGCCGCCTGGGCTGCGCCACGAAGCGCTGCACCACGGGCTCGCCCTTCGGCGGGTCGGGCACCTGGGACTTCTGGGTGTGCAACTACGCGCCGCCGGGCAACTACGTGGGCCAGCGCCCCTACTGAGCTTCGGGACGCCGGCCTCGGGACCTCAGGGCCTCAGCGCTTGAGCGTTCGCGCGAGGAACGCGGACGTCTCCGCCCAGGCGGACGCGGCGGCGCGCTCGTCGTAGCGGGGACCGGATGGGTTGGCGAAGGCGTGGTCCGCGTCGTACTCCACGATGCGGCTGCGCACGCCCGCCTCCTCCAGCGCCTTCTCGAAGGCGCGCACCGTCTCCTGGGGGATGGACTTGTCCTTCGTGCCGAAGATGCCCAGCACCTGCGCCTTGATGGTGGAGAGCTTCTCGGGGTCCGTCACCGGGTGGCCGTAGTAGAGGACCGCCGCGCTCAGCTCCGGCACCAGCATGGCGGTCTCCAGCGACCAGCCGCCGCCGAAGCACCAGCCGATGCTGCCGGTGCGAGGGGCCTGGATGCGCGGGTCGCCCTTGAGGAACGCGTGCGCGGCGAGCACCGTCTTCGAGGCCTGGGCGTCATCCACCGCCTTCACGAGCGCGAGCGCCTCCGTGGAGTTGGTGGCCACCTTGCCGTGGTAGAGGTCCACCGCGAGCGCCGCGTAGCCCTCCGCCGCCAGCCGGTCCGTCCAGTGCTGCACGTGCTCGTTGAGGCCCCACCACTCGTGGATGACGATGATGCCGGGCAGGGGCCCCGTCGCGTTCTCCGGCAGGCTCAGGTAGGCCTTGGAGCCGTCGGACAGCGTCACCTCCTGGCCCTTGCGCGCGGGCGCGGCGTCCGTGCGCAGGGTGTGCATGGCCTTGAACTCCTCCTCGGAGACGGCGCCCGTGGGGGACGGCGCGCGCGCCACCTCCGAAGGCTTGCTCGTCGCGCAGGCGCCCAGCATCAGCGCCGCCGCCAACACCCACGTGAGCCGCTTCATGTCTGGCCTCATCGTCGTCCGTGTCCCTTCCGGGTCCGGGCATGGGGACCCGCCTGCGTGCCTTCGCGCGGGCGTAGCGCGGCGGGGGCGGGGGCGCCAGCGCGGCGAGCGGTCCCCTTGAACGCGAAGAGGGCCGGCGCGAGGAAGTGCTCCTCGCGTCCGGCCCTGGGTTCACCGCGCCCGGGGAGCGGGCGCGATGGAGGAAGTGTTGACTACTTGGTCGCCGGGGGCGGCTTCGCGGCCGGAGGCGGCTTGGCGGTCGGGGGCGCCTTGGAGCCGGGGGGCGGGGTCGCGCCCATGCCACCGGGCATGCCCGGAGGAGTCTCGGGGGGCTTCACGATCTCCAGCAGCTCCACGTCGAACACCAGGGCGGCGCCGCCGGGGATGTTCGGGGGCGCGCCGCGGTCGCCGTAGGCGATGTCGGAGGGGCAGGTGAGCTCCGCCTTGCCGCCGACCTTCATCTTCTGGAGGCCCTCGGTCCAGCACTTGATGACGCCCTGGAGCGGGAACTGCGTGGGCTCACCGCGCTTGTAGGAGGAGTCGAACTCCTTGCCGTCCGCGAGCGTGCCCTTGTAGTGCACCTTCACGATGTCGGTGGCCTGGGGCTGGGGACCGGTGCCCGCCTGGGTCTCCTTGTAGACGAGGCCGGACTCGGTCTTCTGGGCGCCGGGCTCCTTGGCCTTCTCCTCCAGGAACTTGGCGGACTTCTCCTTCTCCGCGGTGGCCTTGCGGAGCGAACGCTCGCGGGCGAGCTCCTGGAGCTTGGGACCGTAGGTGTCCAGGTCCACGTCGGACTTCTGGCCGGTCACCTGCGCGGTGAGGCCCGCCTTCACGAACTCCAGCTCCTGCGGGGTCATGTCGAAGACGCCGATGCTGCGGCCGATGGACAGGCCCAGCGCGTAGAACGTCTTCTGCTCCTCGGTCTGAGGAGCGCCGGCGGTGACCGCCGTGGTGGAGCCCGTGGCGCTGGTCTCGCCCGGCTTGGCGCCCTGGCCCTGACACGCCGTCAGGCTCAACATTGCCGCAATCAGGATCGTCTTCTTCATGATGTCGTCGCCTTTCCTTTGGCTCAGCGGCAGCCGACCGCCCGCTGCATGCCCGGGGCGCGGTGTACTACAGAACGCGCCCGGCATCCTCTTGGGAACCGTGCTTTCCCCGGAAGGGGTCCCGGGCAGGTAGGACAACCGGCTGCCTGCCCCTCAACCCGTGGGACGGCCGGGGATTCCCGGCGGGGAAAGCCGGGAGGTGGGGCCCTACCGGGAGGAGCGTCCGCCGAAGGCGGCGTGGGAGACCAGGAGCAGGACGATGGCGCCCAGGATGGCGCCCAGGAACCCGGTGGGCTCGGGGTCCCGCCAGTTGGTGCCCCGCCAGAGGGACGTGAGGAAGCCGCCGACGAAGGCGCCCGCCACGCCCAGGAGCGTGGTGCCGATGCACCCCATGCGCTGGTTCCCCGGCAGCACGGCCCGGGCGATGAGGCCCGCGAAGAAGCCGAAGATGATCCACCCCAACAAGCCCATGACGACCTCCCCGTGCTTCGGGTGAGCCCGCAATCTGGCGCAGGGCGCGTTGGGGCGGAAGTCCGTCTGCGTGTCGCATACGCTGTCGCGCAAGCCATGAGCCTCCTGAGACGTGCCACCCGGGACGACAACGCCGCGCTGCTGGACCTGTTCGGCGACGTGCCCATGACCGGGGACCTGGTGCTCAGCACCCAGCGCTCGCCGGACTACTTCGGCCTCTTCGCCATGCAGCGCGGCGAGGCGGAGGTCTGGGCGCATGGGGAGGCCTCCCGGCTGGACGGCATGGGCGCCATCCACATCCGCGACGGGTGGCTGGAGGGCCGGCCCTGCCGGGTGGGGTACCTGGGCGACCTGCGCACCCGCTTCTCCGCGCGACGCGCCCGGGGGCTCGCCCGGTTCTATGGCCCCGTCCTGGAGGAGACCTCCCAGCGCCTGGGCGTGGACGTCTTCCTCACCGCCGTGATGGCCTCCAACGCCGCCGCGCTCCAGGCCCTGGTGCGCCGGGCCCCCTCCCGCGACGCGCAGCCGCACTACCACCTGATGCGCGCGTTCTCCGCCGTCTCCCTCCAGTTCGTCCTGCGCCGCCGGCCGCGCCCCAGCCCCTACTCCGTGCGCCGGGCCACCGCCGCGGACGTGCCCGCCATGGCCGCGCTGCTGGACGCGGACCACCGCTCGCGCCCCTTCGGCTACCGCTACGACGCCGGGGAGCTGCAGCACCGCTTCGCGCACTGGCCGGGCCTCCGCGTGGAGGACGCGTTCCTCGCGTTCGATGCGTCCGGGCGCCTGGTGGGGTGCACCTCCGCGTGGGACCCCGCCGCCGTGAAGCGCTACCGCGTGCTCGCGTACCGGGGCGCCATGAAGTGGGTGCGCCGGGGCTTCAACGCGCTGGCCACCGTCACCGGGGCGCCGCGCCTGCCCGCGCCCGGCGGCGACTTCCGCTACTTCTACCTCTGCAACACCAGCGTCCCCACGGAGGACCCCGCCGTCTTCCGCGCGCTGCTCGACGCCGTCTACGCCGCGTTCCACGGCCAGGGCTTCCACTTCTTCACCGTGCAGCAGGACGCCAGCGACCCGCTGGCGCCCGCGCTCGAGGGCTTCCTCCAGCGGCGGCTGGACTTCCACCTCTACGCCGTCACGCCCGCGTCGCGCCCCCCCAGGACCTTTCCGGGGGGACGCACCGGCTTTGAGATCTGCCTGCCCTGAGCGCTACACCACGCGCGTCTTCCAACGGCCGCGCTTGAACAGCACGATGCCCAGCACGGACATCGCCGCGAAGGCCACCGGCACCGCGATGTACGCGCCCACCGCGCCCAGGCCCAGCGGCTCCGCCAGCACCCACGCCAGCGGCAGCTCCAGCGCCCAGAGGCAGCCCAGGTCGATGAGCGTGGGCGTCCGGGTGTCCCCCGCGCCGTTGAACGCGGACGTGATGACCATGCCGTACGCGCAGGACAGGAAGCTCAGGCTGAAGATGCGCAGCGCCGTGGCCCCCGCCTCCACCACCGCCGGGTCCGTCGTGAAGGCCCCCAAAAGCGGCGTGGCGAAGAGGAAGAACCCCAGCCCGATGCTGCCCAGCACGATGAGGTTGTAGCGGCCCGCGAGCCACACCGCCCGCTCCCCCCGGTCCGGGTCCCCCGCCCCCATGCTCTGGCCCAGCAGCGTGGAGGCCGCGTTGCCCAGGCCCCACGCGGGCATCAGCGCGAACAGCGTGATGCGGATGGCGATGGTGTAGCCCGCCAGCGCCGTGCTGCCGAACGACGACACGATGCGCACCAGCACCACCCAGCTGGACGTGCTCACCAGCGCCTGCACCATCCCCGCGCCCGACAGCCGGAGCATCGCGAGCATGGTCGCGGGCTCCAGCGCCACGTGCTCGCGCCGCACCTGGAGCCGTCCGTTCGCCCGCGCCAGCCGGAAGAGCTGGTACACCACGCCCGCGCTGCGCCCCAGCGTGGTGGCCCACGCCGCGCCCACCACCCCCATCTGCGGGAAGGGCCCCCACCCGAAGATGAGACACGGGGCGAGCACGATGTTGAGGCCGTTGGCCAGCATCAGCACGCGCATCGCGATGGCCGCGTCGCCCGCGCCCCGGAAGATGGCGTTGATGAGGAAGAGCAGCAGGATGCTCACCACCCCGCCCATCATCACGCGCGTGTAGCCCACGCCGTGCTCCAACACCCAGGGCGAGCCGCCCAGCGCCGCCAGCAGCGGCCGGGCGAAGACGATGCCCGCCACGGCCAGCACCGTGGAGAGGACCAGGCCCAGGCCAATGGCCTGCACCGCCGTGCGCCCCGCCCGCTCCGAGTCCTTCTCTCCGATGCGCCGGGCCACCATCGCCGTGGCGCCGATGCTCAGCCCCATGCCGGCCGCGTAGATGAGGGTGAGGATGGATTCGGTGAGGCCCACCGTGGCCACCGCCTCCGCGCCGAGCCGGCCGACGAAGGCGACGTCCACCACGGCGAACACCGACTCCATGCACATCTCCAGCACCATGGGCACGGCGAGCAGGAAGATGGCGCGCCGGAGGGGCAGCTGCGTCAGGTCCAGCTCCGTGCCGTGCAGGGCCTCCTTCACCAGCGCCCACGGCCCCTTCGACGGAGGCGCGGGGGTTTCGACGGTCCTGTCCACCAGGGGTGTCTCTTGCACGGGGTACAGCCTCCAGATGCGAGGGGACTTCCTACAGCAACGCCGAGGCGGACGCCGCCCACTGGCGCGGCTTCCTACGTCCTCTCCCCACGCCCCCTGACATCAGGAGGTGCCACACCCACCCCCGGTCGCCCGGCGGGCGAGCGTCGAATGCAGGACGGCGGCGTCGTGCCTGGGGACAACATGCCCTTGGGGGAGCGAGGAGTAGCTTGCTGCATCCCGATGAGTCCCTCGTCCGCGACCGCTCCGTCCCCGCCCACCGCGGTGGGTCCTCATTTCACGCTGGCCTCATCCGCGCGCCTGCTGGGCACCACGCAGGTGGGGCCCGGCGCCGTCATCTCCCGGGGGGCGGTCGTGCGCTCGGTGGGAGGCTCCGTGACGCTGGGAGCGTTCTCCACGCTGCGCGAGGACGCGGTGGTGGTGGGCACCCCTGAGCGGCCCGCCTTCATCGGCGAGAAGACCGTGCTGGCCCCCCGCGCGCTGGTGATGGGTGCGCGGGTGGGGGCGCTGTGCGACATCGGCGCCGGGGCCATCCTCATGCCCGGCGTGACGCTGGGCGACCGCTGCCTGGTGGGGGATGGCGCGGTGCTGCCCCCGGGCATGACGGTGCCGGATCAATCCGTGGTGCTGGGCCGGCCCGGCCAGGTGCTGCGGATGCTCTCCACCGAGGACCTGGCCCACCTCCAGCAGCGCCGGGGCGGAGACCTCAGCCTCTCCGCGCCTCCACTGACCTCCTTCTCCGCGCGGGACCGCGCCGAGGACGCCCCCATGGGACAGCTGTACGCCTTCCGCGACCGTCACCCCTTCGTCCACCCCACCGCCACCCTCTTCTCCTCCGCGGAGGTGTCCGGCGACGTCGTCATCGGCGCGGGGGCCATCATTGGCGCGGGGGTGAAGATCACCGGCGACATGAACGGCCCGGTCCGCATTGGCGCGCGGGTGCAGATCCTGGAGAACACGGTGCTGCACCTGCTGCCGGACACCATGCTGGTGTTGGAGGAGGGCGTAGTCGTGGGGCCGGGCTGCGTGCTGCACGCGTGCCAGCTGGGCGCGGGCACGGTGGTGGAGCCCGGCGCCATCCTCTGCGAGGGCAGCCACCTGGGGAAGGGGTGCCACGTGGGCGCCGGCAGCCTGGTGAAGGCGCGCGCGGTGTTCCCGGACTACGCGCTGGTGGAGGGCTTCCCGGCCACGCTGGTGGGCACGCGCACGTCGCCGCCGGAGCCGCCCCGCTGGGTGCTGCGTCCGGAGGACCTGCCGGGCCTGCGGCGGATGGGGTGAGGGGTGTTTGATTGGCCGGAGGCGCTGGGGCATCGTCACGCGCCATGAGTCCGGTTGATTCGGTGGTTGAGATCGCAGGGCCCCTGCTGTTGGGCCTCCTGTGTGGCGCTCTCTTCCGGAAGACCGTGTACCCCCAGGTGCTTCGATGGGCGGGGAGCATGGCCGCGTGGGTGAACAGCCCCGCGAACGCGTTCCTGATCGTCCTGCAAATCGGCGTGTCCCTGGCCGTGGCCGCGGCGTGCCATGACGTGAATGCACCGGTGACGCTGAAGTGGTTGCAGGAGCACATCAGCCTGCCGCGCATCCCGCTCACGCCGGGGCTGCTCCATGGCGCCTTCCTGGTGGCGACCTTCCTCTGCGGGTACTTGCTGGCGAACCTGCCTTCGTCCTCGTCGGAGGAGGATGGGCAGGTCGGCCCGGCCTAGACCCAGAAGACCACGTCGCGCTCCGCGTCCTCGGGACCGGGGCCCCGCGCGCCTTCGCGCAGCCAGCGGCGATACGCCTCGATGTCCGCGTGGTGCAGGTCCGCCTCCGTGCCGGAGTACACGCCGCCTCCGGGGCCATCCATGAGGCCCTGGCGCTGCGTCTCCATGATGACGACGTCCTGCTGGATGACCTGCCGCGTGTACCAGCGCACCAGCGGCGTCAGCGCCCGGCCCACCCACGCGCCCGGCACGTCCACCGGCAGCCGGTAGCTGATCGCCGTGTACACGAGCGTGTCCGTGGGCCCGATGGGCGTGCACTGCGAGTTGATGGCGAAGCCGCTGTCGCCCCACCGGTAGTCCACGCGGGTGACGTTGGGGACGATGAACTCGTCCGTGTGCACCAGCGGCAGGCCGCGCGGGTTGAACAGGCGCCCCAGCCCCGTGAGCGCGTCCTCTTCCTGGTGATAGGTCATCCGCACGCGGCCCGCGTGGCGCTTCACCGTGGAGGGGACCCGCTTGCGCGTGGGGTTCCGGAACCAGCCCCGGTGCACGAAGGACGTGTGCGGCACGTCCATGAAGTTCTCCACCAGGTTCGTCACCCCGTTCGCGAAGCGCGTCACCATGAAGTAGACGGTCCAGCCGCGCTCGCCCCAGTACGGGACGCGGAAGGGCTCCGCGCGGGCCCGCTCGACCTCCTCGCCCAGGTAGACGTAGACGAGCCCATCCTGTTCTCGCGTGGGGAAGCGCGCGAGCCGCCCCAGGTCGCACGGCGCGGGCTTCAGGCCCTCGTGCGCGCAGGCGCCCGCGTCCAGCTTCTCTCCCCGCTGAGGAGGGCCCAGGGCGGGGACCTCCACCACCGCGCCGGACGCGTCGTATACCCAGCCGTGGTACGGGCAGCCGAGGCGCCCGCCGAACACGTCGCCCTTCGACAGCCGCGCGTTGCGATGGAGACAGCGGTCGCGCAGCGCGGTGGGCACACCCTCCGGCCCCCGGAAGAGGACCAGCCCCGTGCCGAACACGGTGCGCGCCAGGGGCCGGTTCGCGGGCAGCTCCGTGGACAGGCACGCCACGTACCAGAAGTCCTTCAGCGCCCCGCAGCGGGAGAGGTCCGCCTCGGACTCCAGGTCCACCGCGGGCACCGGGGCACGGTCGTGAGGCTGTCTCATCGGAGGGAGTCCCCGCGTGTCATGAGTGGGGCCGTGCGACGCGGCCCGGTGGAGTGGTTCACGGCGTCCCCCTGGCGAACCAGTCCGTCCAGCCCGGCTCGCGGTGCAGGTCCACGGGCTTGATGTTCCCCGCGCGCTGTCCCAGGTGGATGCACCGGGCCTCGTAGCGCCGGGCCCCGTGCGTCACGCGCACGGCGCGCACCGGGCCGAGCTGCCCCAGCTCGCGCGCATAGCGGTAATGGTGGCCTTCGCCCAGCGCGCGCTCCACGGCCACCGCCGTGGCCTCCAGCCGCGCGTCCGGCGCGTCCGACTCCAGGAAGAGGCGGTAGGCCGGCGGGCTCCCCCACTCCGGTGCGAGCATGGCGAAGACCGGACGCGGGGTGCCCAGCGCGGCATCCAGCACCGTGCCCGCTCGCGCGGCGGAGAGCTTCTCGCCCACGAGGTCCGTCACCGCGTCCGCGCGCCCCATGAAGCGCAGGCAGGGCGTCGCGTGCACGAACCCCTCCACGCGGACGAGGTCCCCCAGCCGGTAGCGCAGCAGCCCACCGGACGTGGAGAGGAGTACCGCATGGGTGCGGCCCACCGTCAGCTCGTGCGCCAGGAGCGGGCGCGCGGCCGGACGCTCTGGATCCGCGAACTCGAGGAAGTGGCTCCGCACCGCGAGCACCGGCGCGGGTGCCTCGAAGAGCGGCAGGGTGATGACGCCCTCCGTGGCGAGCAGCCCCTTGCCCTGCACCTCCACGCCCTCGAAGCGCTGGCATGCGGCGGCCACGGCGTGCGCCGCCTGGGCATCCGTCCACATGCTCAAGAGCGCGAGCCCCGGCCAGAGCGGGCGCGCGGAAGACAATCCCTCTCGCAGGACGGCGCGCAGCACCCGGGCCCGGGGAGCGTCCCGTGTGCCCTGGAGCCCTCGCACGAGCGCGTCCCAGGCGGATGGGCCCAGCCCTTCCACATGGCCAGGGGGACGCAAGGTGCCCTGCTCCAGGTCCTCCACCAGCCGATCCCCGTGCCGCTCCAGCGCATCCAGCAGCAACGTGAGGAAGCTGGGATTCCACACGCTGATCAACGACAGGTTCGCGCACCGCACGAGGAACCACAGCGTCACGTAGCGGCACGTCTCCACATGCGGGGCCTGCCCCACCGCGCCCGGCACCGCGAAGACGCGCGAGAGCAGCGGCTGCAATGGACGCGGGAACCACGCGCTGTCCTCCGCCGAGCCCACCGGGATGCCTCCGGACGTCCGGTGTTGTTCGCGGCCCAGGGGGGAGATGGACCAGTAGCTGGGGCCCTCGCGCACGGCGGGGCGGCGCAGGAGCACTTCGTGCAGCATGGGTGCGAGCGCGCTCTGGAATTCGCCCAGCAGCCCCCGGGTGATGGGCACCGGCTTGGATGCGCCGGAGGAGCCGCCCGAGAGTTCGAAGCGCAGCACGGGTTCGCGCGTGAGCACCCGCGCTTCGCCCCTCGCGATGCGCTCCACATCCGCCGCCAGGGCATCCGGCGTGGAGACCGGCACCGCGTCCTGGAACTCCCGTGCGGTCCGGATGCGTCCGAAGCCCGCCACCCGGTCCGCCTGCGCCGTGCCGCCCACCGCGCCGAGGACACGCGTCAGGCACTCCGCCTGGGCCGCCTCCGGCTTCCGCAGCGCGTGACGGAAGCGCAGCGCGGACGGGGACAGCGCGGCCATCGTCGCCGTGAGCATTCCTCGCGAGGTCAGCACCGCGCAGCCTCCGAGGAAGCCCCTGGCTTCACGGCCGGAGCGCGCACGTCACGCATCCCCATGGCCCCTCGCCCCTTCGCGGTGGGCAGCGCGTGCGAGCCTTCGCATGTCACGTCCCCACGCGGATCCGCGACGCGTCGCGCTCGCGGCGGGCCCAGCGCCGAAGCTGCCCCCACACGCTGCGCCCCAGCGCCCTCGCCAGGTCCCAGCCGCGGATCTCCACCAGACACACCAGCTCCTCGCCCTCGCCGTGGCCCGGGTTGCGCTCCGCGAAGTAGGCGATGTGTGGGTGCGCCGCCGCGTCGCGGTCGATGGGCGAGACACCATCGCGCACCCGGTAGTGCGCCCCGTCGAAGCGCAGCGTGCCTCGCGCCGCGTCGTACTGCGCGCCGAACCACCGCGCCGCCAGCGCGTGCAGGAACGCGGCTCGCCCTTCCGGTGGCGTCCAGTCCCTCCGGGGATGCGTGCGCGGGAAGTAGTTCACCGCCAGCAGGTACGTCTTGTAACCGCCGGACAGCAGCAACCAGTACAGCGGCTTCCATGGCCGCCGCAGCTTGCGCGCGAGCAGCAGTCGGCCGAACACCACCTGCAACGTCTTGTGGCCCCACCAGTCCGGGTGGATGACCGTGTCTCCCGAGTACAGCACCTCCACGCCCTCCTCCTCCGCCACCCGCACCGTGCTGAACCCCACCAGCTCCCCCGTGCGCCGCGCGCGCAGCAGGAACACCCACTGCTTCGCGTCCAGGTCCGCCTGGAAGCGGTCCGCGCTCACGCCCACGTAGCAGCACTGCATCAGCGCCAGCATCCGCGCCCGCGTGCCGGCGTCCAGGGCCTCGCGCCGCACCGTGGTGCCCTTCATCGCGGAGAACATCGGCTCAGGGCCCTCCCCGCGACGCCGTGGGCGCGGGCGGCTGCCGCACCTCCTGGTAGCGATCCACCTCCAACGTCACCTCCTGCGGCGGTGCGCCGTACCAGTGGATGGTGGCCTTCACCGGCCCCGCGTGGCGGCCCAACCCGAAGTGCAGCCGGGGGTCGGCGGACGCGGAGAAGCCGCCCATCAACCCCACCTCGCGCACCTGCTCCACGCGCTTGCCGTCCTCGTCGTAGGAGAGGACCACGCGCGTGCCCACCGCGCTCCGGTGCGTGCGCTGGCCGTCGCCCACCAGCGACAGGCCCACGAAGTGCGCGTCCGGCTTCGAGTCCGTGGCGCTGGCGCGCAGCGTGTTGCGGTACAGCGACACCGGCGCGTGCTGGTTGGTGATGAGCACGTCCAGGTCCCCGTCGTCGTCCAGGTCCGCCATCAGCACGCCGCGCGAGTTGTCCGGCGCCTCGATGCCGGCCTCCTTCGCCACGTCCACGAAGTGCCCCGGACGCGCGTCCCCCAGGTTGAGGTACACGCGGCGGGCCTCGTTCGGATAGAGCACCCGGCCCCGGATGTCGCCCCACTTGTCCGCGTACGTGTGCACCTCCGGACCGGACTGCATCAGCTTGTGGTTCACGTACCAGTAGTCGTTGCGCTGACCCTCCGGGATGCGCCACTTCGGCGCGTCCAGGCGCGCGTCCACCATGCCGTTGGCCTGCACCAGGTCCGGCCACCCGTCGTCATCCAGGTCCCCCGCCGCCGCGCCCCATCCGAAGCGCCGCTCGTTCAACGCGCCCCGGAAGGTGGCCTCGTCCTTGAAACTGGGGACGAACGCGTCCTCGCCCGGGCCCACCATCCACAGCAGGCTGCCCTCCGCCTGGAGCGCGTGGTGCACGTTGGACACGTACACGTCCAGCCAGCCGTTGCGGTCGAAGTCCGCCACGCTCGCGTTCATCCCCTTGTACGTGTCGCGGCCAATCTCCCCGAAGCGCTGGCCCACGAGGTGGCGGAAGTGGCGCCCGCCCTCGTTGAGGTAGATGTCGTCCGGCCCGAAGTCGTTGGCCACGTAGAGGTCCGTCCACCCGTCGTGGTTCAGGTCCACCGTGCTCACCGCGAGCGACCAGTGCGTCTCACCCAGGCCCAGCGCCTCCACATCCTGCTTCTCGAACGTGCCGTCGCCGCGCCCCCGATAGAGCGCGTTGCGCCCGCCGTTGTTCGCGTTGTGCCAGCCGTCATGCATGAAGCGCAGCATCCGCCGGTCGCCCTCGTACTCCGGCGCGGGGAGCTGGAAGAGGTTGAGCGGCGTGGGCGCCGGGTAGTCCGGCAGGTGTGTCGTCATCGCGTTGAGCACCAGCAGGTCCAGGTGCCCGTCCCGGTCGTAGTCCAGGAAGGTGAGCCCCAGGCTCACCGCGTGGTCCGTCACGCCCGCCGCCTCCGTCACGTCCTCGAAGCTCGCGGTGCCCGTCTCGCGCAGCATGTTGCGCAAGAGGCGCACCGGCCCGAAGGCCACCGCCACCGCGAGGTCCAGGTCGCCGTCCCCGTCCCAGTCCACGAACGTCCCACCGCCCGCCAGCCCCTCTTCCTTGTAGCGGGTGGCGAAGCGCTCCAGCGCGGGCACGTCGACGCGCTCGAAGCGCAGGTCGCCCAGGTTGCGGTACAGGCCCGCGTGGTGCTCCGGCGTGCCCAGCGGGTGGGTGAGGAACAGGTCCAGCCGGCCGTCCCCGTCGAAGTCCCCGGTGGCCACCGCGTCCCCCACCGCGACCAGCCACTTGGCGACGTGGGCCACGCGCGGATCCAGCTCCTCCAGCGTGTGCCCCATCGTGGAGGACAGCCCCGCCCGCGTGACGTCCTGCGCGTCCAGGTGGAACGCGAGCGGCGCCGAGCGCTGCCCCTGCGCCGCCAGCACCCCGTGGCCCAGGGCCAACACCGCGCCGAGCCCGCCCACCACGCCCACGCGCCGGAGCCGGTCCGGGGACAGGAGCTGGCGCGCGGACGCGCCCCGGGTGCGCCACAGCTCGCGCGCGTGCATGAACACGAAGCGGCAGGTGGCCACGGTGAGCGCCGCGTAGAAGAACGTATAGACGCTCTCCTTCAGGTGCAGCACCAGGTCCACGCAGGTGATGGCCAGCGCGAGCAGCACCTGCCCCTTGCGCGTCCCCGGGGACGTGGCCGGGTCGGTGAGCATGTAGAAGACGAAGATGAAGAACGAGGGCGCGCCCAGCGTGCCCAGGAACAGCACCTCCGGCGGCAGGTGGTGGCGGAGGATGAACGCGCGCAGCGCCGTCTGGAGCGCGTAGAAGCCCAGGAAGCTGACCACCAGCCAGCCCCGGCCCACGCGGAAGAAGAACAGCACCAGCGCCGCCATCACGATGAAGGCCGACAGCGCCACCTCGCCGTTGGCCCACTGGTAGGCGGGCGCCGCGGTGATGAGCTCGCGCGTGACGAGCAGCGACACCGCCACCGCGAACATCGACGGGTTGAAGACGTGCCGCCCCTGGAAGGTCAGCACGTACTTGGAGCCGATGGCCAGCCACACCGGCAGCCACAAGAGCGTGCTCGCGTGCGAGTAGTTCAGCAGCAGCGCCAGCGAGCAGCAGGAGATGTACGCGGAGAGCGGCACCACCTTCTGGCGCTTGAGCACCCAGCCCAGGGCCGCGTCCAGCAGCGTGCCGGAGACGACCAGGAAGGCCATCTGCCCGGGGCTCCGGTTGAAGCCGAAGAAGGTGAAGCCCAGCACGCCGTAGAGGGTGAGCAGCGCCGCGAAGGGGAGCCTCGGGTCGTTCCAGCGGGGGAACGTCCAGCCGCCCCACTCCACGCGCGTGCCCGCGAGGGCCGGCGTCGTCGGCGCATCCACACTCATGATTGACCGTCCCGGTGCACGCGCGGAGCGTGCCGCGCCCGTCTCCGGGTGTCCAATCTCCACGAGGGTTGCATCCAGCGCCCATGCGTGGAGTCCTGGTCCCTCGTGAGCGCCCACCCGTCCCCTTCCCTGCCACGCCGCGCGGCGGTGCCGCGTGCGCTGCTCGTCGCGTCCACGCCCGCCGGGCTGCTTCGCCTGGCGGCGCAGGAGTGGACGGGGATGGCCCTGGGGTGGGGAGTCATGGCGTGGGCTCCGGTGCTCGCGCCGCTGGCGGTGCTCGTCGTCGCGGGACGGCTGCACGCGCTGGGCGTGCTGCTTCATGACGCGGTCCACCTGCCCGTGCGAACCCGCGAGTGGCGACTGTGTCTGCTGGAGGCCGTGGCGGGATACCCGATCGCCTCCACGCTGGCGGCGATGCGCTACCACCACCTGCGCCACCACCGCGACGCGGGCCTGCCCACGGACCCCTACCGCAAGCCTCCGGATGGCGGCCGGCTGCGCACGGCGTGGCGGTGGCTGCTGCTCCTGGGCGTGATTCCGGGCTGGGTGCTGCGCGGGCCGGTGGGGCTCTGCGCGTGGGCCGTGCCCGCGCTGCGCACGCGGTATGCGCGCGTGTTCCTCCAGGACCGCTCCGGGCGGGACCTCACGCGGGACGCGGAGGTGCTCGCGTGCGCTCGCGCGGAGGTGGGGCAGGTGCTGTTCCACCTGGGCGTGGTGGCGCTGGCGGTGCGGTGGCCCTCCCAGGTGCTGTGGGGATATGGGCTGCCGTTGCTGGTGGCGTCGGGGTTCAACGCGTACCGGCTGCTCGCCGAGCACACCGCCGTGCCCGCGCACGGCCGCTCGCTGGAGGACGTGTTCGCGTGCACACGGGACCACGGGCTCGGCTGGCTGGGGCGGCTGGGCCTGGCGCCGCGGCACGTGGGGCTGCACGTGGTGCATCACCTGCATCCGCATGTCGCGCTCACGCACCTGCCGCGGCTTCGCGCGTGGTACGTCGAGCGGTTTCCCGACCACTATCCCCGGACCCGCGCCTCCTGATGCTCTCTGCCTCGACCCGTGTGTGTCTGGTGTTGGCGTTGCTCGCGTGCGCGGGCGCGGCGGTGGGGTTCCGGCGCCGGCAGAACGCGGGGGGCGGGCGGGGAGGACGCATCTCCGGGCCCAAGCTGGCGTGGCTGCTGTACGCGGTCTTCCTCTGGTTCCTGGTGTGCCCGCTGGTGGCGCTGGATCCGGCGGTGCCGGCGGAGGCGCGCATCGTGCTGGGGGCCTTCGCGGTGTCCATGTGGCTGCGCGGGGGCGCGGAGCTCTACATGCTCTATGTGTCGCGCAACTGGCGGCCTCCGTACGGCGTGGGCCACGACCTGGGGTGTATCGGGTTGGTGGGGGTGGGGCTGATGCTCACGGGCGAGAAGTGGGCGGGGGCGCTCACGGGCCGGGATGCGTGGGCGCTGGGGCTCGTGGGGCTGGTGTTGGTGAGCCTGGGGGTGGAGGTGGCCTACGCGGCGCTGTTCCACCGGGCCGTGGAGGGACGCACCACGGGCGAGGATGGCGTGTGGTTCGCGGACGCGGAGCAGGCGCGCTTCCGCCGCATCAACCGGCTCACGCTGGCGCTCAACGTGCCGCTGTACGCGGCGCTCGCCGTGCTGCTGGTGCTGGGGATGCGGTGACGGCGACGTCCGCGGCGCCGCTCAGCTCGGGAGCGCCGCGCTCATGCCCACGTCCCCGTAGAGCAGCCAGCTGCGCGCCGCGCCCTCCTGCCAGAAGCGCCGGAGGATCTTGTCCGTCCCGCTTCCCGACGCCACCCGGTTCAGCTGCAGCGCGACGATCTGGTTCTCCACCAGCTCCGCCACCCGCGTCACCCCGGAGCGCAGGCCGTACTCCTGCACCCGGCGGATGAGGTCCGCGGCCTCCGGTGACGCGGGACGGAACGTGCGCAGGTCCGCTTCGATCTTGATGGCATGCCCCGCCACCGCATCCGTCGCCGCCCGCAGGTCCACCACGAACCGCTCCATCTCCTCCAACCGGATGTAGCCCTCCAACGCGAAGCTCACGATGGACGCTGCTCGGTCCACGTCGATTCGATACATCGGGCCCCCCCTTGGTGAGGCTGCGGCAATCCGTTTTCGCGCATCCGGCTCGCACGTGCCAACGGCCCACGGAACGAGCCCCCTGTTCAGGACTCCACGCCCAGCCGCGCCAGAAGGACCGCCAGGCCCCGCGCCGCCGCGGCCTGACGCACCTGCCGCCGGTCTCCCTTGAACTGGTGGCGCTCCACCACCGGCGCCCTCCCCCGCCGCTGTACCGCGATGAACACCAGCCCCACCGGCTTGGCCTCCGTGCCGCCTCCGGGCCCCGCGATGCCCGTCTCCGCCACCGCCCAGTCCGCCCACGAGCGCTCCAGCGCCCCCGCCGCCATCGCCCCCGCCACCTCCGCGCTCACCGACCCGTGCGCCTGGAGCAGCGCCAGCGGTACCCCCAGCTGCTCGCCCTTCGACTCGTTCGAGTACGGCACGAACGCGCGCTCCACCACCGCCGACGCCCCCGGCACCTCCGTCAGCGCCGCCGTCATCAGCCCGCCCGTGCACGCCTCCGCGAACACCAGCCGCACCTCCCGCTCCCGGCAGCGCGCGATGACCCGCGGCGCCAGCTCCTCCAGCTCGCTCATGGCCACTCCCGGGGCACCGCCCCCAGCACCGCCACCAGCACGTCGCCCTGGAAGGTGATGCCCACCGTGCCCGCCTCCGCGCGCAGCCCCACCGCCGGGTGGATGCCTTCGGGACGCACCGCCCCCATCCCGCCTCGCGGCATGAAGCCCGCGCGCAAGAGCCGCTCCCACCAGGCCGTGGAGAGCTCGTGGCGCTCGCAGCGCTCCGACTCGTTCACCGTGCCCACGATGTCATCCACCTCCCGGCCGAAGAACCGCTTGATGGCGCGCCGCTCCGCGCTCGGCACCTCCAGCGTATCCAGCAACCGGAACACGCGGGAGAAGTGATGCCACGCGTTGACCAGCCGCTCACGCGCCGGGGCGCGGTGATGGTCCACGTGCGGCTCGCACAACACCACCCCCACGGGCGCCAGTGACGCCAGCGACGCCAGCACCGCGTCGCGCGCCTCGCCCGCCCAGGGCTCCCGCTCCGCCACGTGGTGCAGCGCGAACGCCGCGTTCACCACCAGCGGCCGGCGCACCCCGCGCAGCGCCGCCCACATCGCCGGATCCAGGTCCTCCACCAGCGACTCCACCGCCACGAACTCCAGCGACAGCCCCACCTCCTCCGCCACCGCCAGCACCGCGCCGCGCGCCTCCCTCAGGCTGCTCCCGCTGGGCTCCACGCCCACCACCGTCAGGTGTCTCGGCAGCGCCCCCGCCTTCGCCAGCGCGCGCAGCAGGCCGCACTCCTGGCGCCCCTGGCCGATGCCCACATCCAGCAGCGTCGCCTCCGCGTGACCCCGGAGGAAGTCCGCCAGCAGCGTGTTCGCCACCGCGTCCGCCGCCGACGCCAGCGGCAGGTGCTTCATCAACCGCCGGAACAACTCAATCTGCGGCGCGCCTCCATCCACCTCCGAGGCCCGGTACGGATGCAGCGCGCCCGTCGCGCCCTCCAACCTGCGCGACAGCGCCGTGGCGAAGACCGCGTAGCTTTCGTCCTCGCGCACCCGCTCCACATCCAGCAACCGGTAGAGCGTCGCCAGCGTCTCCACCGCCTCCACCGTCCGCGCTGACAACGCATGATCCATCGCCTGGAGCAGCAGTTCATCCTTCGGCGTGCGCATGCGCCCTCCCCCGTGAAGCCTGGCCATGGCTTCCATTCGACATGAAAAAGTGTAACGACCGCTCCGTTCGCGGCTCCAGGGGGAGGCACCTCGGTCCCTCCTCCGCGTGAGCGTGTGCACAGCGCTGCCGCACTCGCGGACGGACTGGTGAAACATGCGAGGAATGCCGAGGACGGCCAGGCGCTGGCGTCAGCGGGCCCCTGGTCCCAGGCACCTCGTTCGAAAAAACACTGCGCGAAGCGCCCTCACGGGCCGTATGGAGTCGTCGGACCGTCTTCGACCCTGGGCCGGGGGACCTTTCCGAGACGGCACGAGCCGAAGCCATGAATCCGCACAGCGGCGCCATCTCCCCGGGAGCCCCCGGTGACAGCTTCGTGGGGGGCAGGTGTTGAAGCAGACACCCATGTCATTCTCCCGTGCCGGTCTCGTGCTGCCGGCCCTCGTGTTGCTGCTCGGGACCTCCGCGCTCGCACAGGGCGTGCCCTCCGCCACCAGCGAACCCCGCCAGTGGGAGGCGGACGTCCACGTCACCGACGCGGGGACGACCCTCTCCGCCGAGGACGCCGCCCGCCTGGGCCTCTCCCCGGACGCGGGCGACGCGACGCTCGTGCCCCCCACCCTCACCGCCGACGCACCCGCCGCGTGGCCGGAGGGGCTGGAGGGCACGCCGGGCGAGGTGGCGCTGGAGCTGCTGGTGGACGTGGAGGGCCGCGTGGCGGAGCTCCAGGTGGTGCGCGCCGCCGCCGAGCCGCGCCTCACGGATGCGGCGCTCGCCGCCGCCCCGGGCCTTCGCTTCACCCCGGCCACGCTGGGCGGTGTCCCGGTGGCGGTGCGCCTGCCCTTCGTCTACCGCTTCACGCCGCCGGTGCAGGTCCCCGCCTCCACGACGCGCCTCTCCGGCGAGGTGCGCGCCCGCGGCACGCGCAGGCCCCTGCCCGACGCGGCCCTCTTCCTGGACGGCGCGCAGGAGCCCGCGGCCACCACGGATGCGCGAGGCCTCTTCGCGGTGGACGTGACGCCGGGCGCGCACGCGCTGGAGGTCCGCGCGCCGGGCCACGCGACGACGGTGTTCCAAGAGACGCTGGCGCGAGGCCAGACCCTCCAGGTCGTCTACCGGCTCCAGCCGCGCGAGGTGAACCCCTACGAGACGGTGGTGCGCGACGAGCGCCCGCGCACCGAGGTCACCCGCATCAGCCTGCACGAGCAGGAGATCCGCGAGGTGCCCGGCACGCTGGGCGACCCCTTCCGCGTGGTGATGTTGATGCCGGGCGTGGGCAGCCTCGCGTCGGGCATCAGCTACCCGGTGGTGCGCGGCAGCCAGCCCGCCGCCACCGGCTTCTTCCTGGACGGCGTGCGCATCCCGATGCTGTACCACCTGCTGCTCGGGCCCGCGGTGGTGCACCCGGACTTCATCGACACCGTGGACTTCTACCCGGGCGCGCCGCCGGTGCAGTACGGCCGCGTGCTGGGCGGCGCGGTGGAGGGCCGCCTCAGCCGTCCGCGCGAGGACCGGCTGCACTTCACCGCGTACGCGGACCTGCTCAACGCGGGCGGCTTCATCGAGCAGCCCTTCGCCTCCACCGGCACCAGCGTCAGCCTGGCCGGCCGCTTCAGCTACTCCGCGCTGCTCATCGCGCTGGCGGCGAACGCGCTCCAGCGCCCGGACGCGGAGCGGCTGCGCGCGGGCTTCTGGGACTACCAGGCGCGCATCGAACAGAAGGTGGGCCAGGGCCGGCTGCGCCTGTTCGCGCTGGGCAGCTCCGACGACGTGGGCATCTCTCCCCCCGAGACGTTGGGCGCGGATGGCGGCGGCGTCACCTCGCGCTTCCACCGCGTCGACCTGCGCGGCACGCACCCGGTGGCCCAGGGCGAGGGCGAGGTCGGGGTGACGCTGGGCTGGGACGGGCTGGGCCTCACCGGCGAGCAGACCCAGCGCGTGGGCAACGCCCTGGTCCGCCGGGAGGTGGGCGAATACGGCCTGACCCAGGTGAGCGTCGCGGCGCGGACCGGGTGGCGCCGCGCGCTGGATGCCACGCTGGAGGTGGCCGTGGGCGCGGACGTGGAGCACCGCCGCTCCGCCACCACCCTCACCGGCACCGCGCGGCCGCCGGGCTGGCGTCCCGGAGATGACGACGCGGATCCGCTCAAGAAGCCCAGCGCGCTCGCCACCTTCTCCGGCGCGTACGCGTCCGTCACCTGGAAGCCCTCCGACCGGTGGGTGGTGACGCCGGGCCTGCGCGTGGACGCGTACCACCTGGTGCCGGGCATGACGTTCACCGCGGTGGAGCCGCGCCTCGCCGTGCGCCACACGCTGACGGACACGCTCACGCTCAAGGGTGGCGCGGGCCTGTACCACCAGCCGCCCACCGTGCTGGTGCACGTGCCCGCCGTGGACACCGCGAGCCTGCGGTACGGCCTCCAGTCCGGCGCGCAGCTCGACGTGGGCGCGGAGTGGAGGGCCTTCGAGGGCCTGGAGCTGAGCGCGGACGCGTACTTCAACCCGCTGTCCCGCGCGGTGGAGTTCGACCTGGCGGACGTGGCGGAGAACCGCCGGCGCCGGGGCAGCCTGGGCTCGGATCCCGCCACCACCGGCTACGCCTACGGCTTCGACCTGATGGCCCGCCACCCGCTGGGGCGCCACTGGTTCGGCTGGGTGTCCTACAGCTTCCTGCAGAGCAAGCGGAAGGCGCGCTTCGCCCGCGTCGGTGACGACAACCAGGTGCAGGGCATGGTGGACGGCACGCTGCCCTTCGCCTTCGAACAGGCCCACACGTTCAACGCCGCGCTCAGCTACAAGTTCGGCAACAACTGGACCGTGGGCACGGTGGTGCACTTCAACACCGGCCGGCCGGAGACGGGGCAGAGCACCTCGCAGACGCAGCGCTGGGTGACGAACGACGACGGCTCGCACGAATGGGTGCGGCAGGACTTGGACCGCACGGGCCGGCTGGCGCCGTTCTTCCGCGTGGACGCGCGCATCGCGAAGTCATGGGCCTACCAGGACTTCACGCTGGACGCGTCGCTCGACGTGCTCAACCTGTCCGCGCAGCAGGAGGTCATCGCCTACGACTACCTGACGAAGGGCGGCGGGTCCGACGATGGCCTGGGTGAAACACCGGTGAAGGACCCCATCCGCATCCCCGTCATCCTCCCGCTGCTCGGGCTCAAGGCGACCTACTGACATGCGCCGCTCACTCGTCACCTCCCTGGGGCTCCTGGCCTTCGTCACCGCCGGCTGCGAGCGCTATCCCGAAGACCCCGTCTTCGCCTATGGCCGCGCGCTCCAGCGGGACGGCGCGCCGCGCGCCGGAGCGACGCTGACGCTCGAACGCCAGGGCGGCGACGGCTTCGCCCCCCTGAGCACCACCACCACCGAGTCCACCGGCGACTACGCGCTCGAGATGCTCTACGGCGACGCCGTGGGCACGGCGCGCGACTCCTGGCAATACAGCCGGCTGCGGCTGGCGCTGCCGCTGGAGCCGGATGGAAGCGGCGCCTCGCTCGCGTTCTTCATGGACGACGACGTGGAGCTGCCCACGCTCCAGCCCTGGGACGCCCACCCGCGCGTGGAGGACGGCGCCCAGGGCCCCGCCGTGGCCTTCCCTCCCGCGCCCCCCGCGCTCCCGCTGCCCGAGACGGCGACGGTCTTGAAGGTGGGCGTCGGCGACAACCTCGAAGACGAGGAGCCCCTCCTGCCCACCGTCCCGGAGCCCCTGCTGTGGCTCACGTCCGGCGGCGCGCTGCTGTGGCGCGAGGCGGGCATGACGTCACCGTGGTCGCCGGGCCCCTACGTGCTGGAGGACTTCACCGCGCCCCAGGTCCAGCTGCGCGCCGCCAGCGTGGGCTCCTGGCTGTTCTCCCCCCTGGGCGGAGAGAACAGCTCCGTGCAGTTCCAGTTGGAGTGGCGCACCGGCGCCGCCCCCCTGCCCGAGGGAAGCCTGCGCCCCATCAGCCGCGACGCCACGTGCGAGCCGTCCTTCCCGGACGTCTGCCCCTGGACCGATGGCCGGCTCACCCCGGTGGACTTCTTCGAGAAGGAGACCGACCCCCGAGCGTTCAGCCTCGTCATCACCCTCCCCCGCCCCGCACGGCCCCGCCACGCGGTGGTGCGGGGGCTCAAGTACCTGCAAGGCTTTGAAGGCAAGGATTGGCTCGTCCTGGAGGGGAGCCCGGACGGCGAGCACTGGCAGCGGCTGGCGCGCGTCGTCCTGCGGGACCTGGATTCGCGGGAGAAGCTCCTGCGCTCCGCGCAGTACAGCGCCTACGTCGAATCCACCGGTGGGGATTCCCCCTATGGCGACGGCCCGCTGGGCCTGGGTCCCAAGGCGCCTGTCTTCAAGGACGTGACGCTTGAGGATGCGGGCCCCACGCGCTTCGTCCGGCTCTCCGTGGAAACCCTTACCTACGATGGCAGCACCCAACCCGCTGAGTTCTATACACTCTCCGAGGTGTCCATTTTTGAATAGTCTTTGCAGGGTCCCAGCCAAACCCTGGAGATTGCTTGGGTTGAGCGGAGCCCAGGCCACCCTCCCAATCAAATAAATCAAGAAATAAAGGCTACACCGTTCTTCTCGTGCAGCACCGCACCACGTGTGCCCGAGGAGGGCCCATGATTGCGCTGACCTGGACGTATGGGCAGCTCCTCAAGGGACTGACGGAGCGGGTGCGCCGGGTGCTGCTGGTGCAGGTGCTCATCCTGGCGCCGAGCCTGGGGGTGTTGGAACACAACCCCCTGGGGTCTGCACGCCAGGGGTTCTCGCTCGTCCGCCTGGGACTGTGGGGCTGCGGGGTGGGCGTGTTGTGGGCGCTGCACCGGTATGCCTTCGGGCCCTCGCGGGTGGCCTCTTGGCAACGGGTGGCGTGGGTCACGGCGCTGTGCTGGCTGGGACAGTGGCTGGGGAGCTTCGTCACGGCGGAGGTCTTGCCCTCCGCGCTCCAGCAGTGGCCGGGGATGCGCTGGGTGCACGTGGGCTTCACCGTGCTGTTCTTCTGGTCGGCCACGGCGCTGCTCTACCGGCTGGCCGCGCCCGTCCCGGAGCTGGAGGGTGCTTGCACGGGGGCGGAGGCGTCCGAGCCCGCGGACGCGAAGAAGGACTTCACGCGCGAGGAGCGTCCAGCGGGAGCCTGAGGCGTGCGCGGCAGCCCCTGCCGTCGGTGCGGTTCTCCAGTCGCAGGCTGCCTCCGTGGGCTTCGGCGATCTGCCGGCTGAGCGCGAGGCCGATGCCATTGCCTTGAGGCTTGGTGGTGAAGAAGGGCACGAAGAGGTTCGCGGTGTCCGCGAGGCCCGGGCCTTCATCCTCCACCCAGACCTCCACGGCGCCGGGGACGTGCACCGCCCAGGAGACCCAGACACCGCCCGTGCCTCCGTCATTCGACAGGACGGCATCCACCGCGTTGCGGACCAGGTTGATGAGCAGTTGCTCCAGCTGGTCTCCGTCGCCGGACAGGGTGAGGCCGGGGCCGGGACGCACGGCGACGGAGCGGCGCGGCTCCAGCGCCACCACGCGCCGGACCCAGGGCTCCACCTCCACCGGGCCGAGCATGGGCGGAGGCAGGCGGGCCAGCCTCGCGTGCGCGGACATGAAGCGCGCCAGGGCCTCGGCGCGGCGGGCGATGATGCCCAGCCCGTGCCGGGTGTCCTCCTCCCAGTCCGAGGGACGCGGCACCTGCGCCACGGTGTCGCGGAGGGCATCCGCGATGGACTGGATGGGGGTGAGGGAGTTGTTGATTTCGTGGCTGAGGACGCGCACGAGCCGGCGCCAGGCTTCGCGCTCCTCCTCGCGCAAGGCCAGACGCAGGTCGGTGAGCACGACCAGCTGGTGGGGTTGTCCGCCCTCGCGGAAGGTTCCGCGCCACAGCTCATAGGGGCCGCCGTCCTGCTGCGCGAAGACGCGCGTGAGGCGGCGGGGCGCGGGCCCTTCGAGCAGGTCGCTCCACCCGAGCGCTCGCGCGGGCTGGCCCAGGAGCTGCGCGCGAGGGAGGCCGACGAGGCGGGCGCCGGCGCGGTTCACCAGCTTCAGGGTGCCGGAGGCGTCGAAGGCCAGCACGGCGACGTCGATGGCTTCCATCACCTGGCCCAGCAGGGCGCCTGCCTCCAGCGCGCCCAGGCGTTGTTCGCGCAGGGTGTCGCCCAGGGCGTTGACCTCCAGGAGGACCTCGCCCAGCGCGTCGCCCGCGCGCTCGCCCTTGCCGCGCACGGAGTAGTCACCTTCGCGCAGCGCGGCCAGCAGGCCCGCGACGGTGTGCAGCGGCCGCACCACGCGCTCGCGAATCGCCAGACAGGCGCCCGCGTGCACGCCCAGCACGAGCACGGACAGGGTCCAGCGCACCTTCGCGGCGAAGTCCCCCGTCCACAGCACCGAGAGCGCGACGATGACCGCGGGCAGTCCCGCGAGGATCGCGAGACCCGTGACCCGTAGGTCATGAGGGACGTGGAGCCTCCACGTCATTGGGCGGTCCGTGCCATCGGGGGCGGTCGGTGTTCCGGCTCCGCGCGCCCCCGCGGACTCCTTGACGCCTGGGCCTTGCAGCGCTGATGGCCG
This sequence comes from Corallococcus silvisoli, assembly GCF_009909145.1. Lineage (NCBI taxonomy): Bacteria > Pseudomonadati > Myxococcota > Myxococcia > Myxococcales > Myxococcaceae > Corallococcus > Corallococcus silvisoli. The sequence continues at coordinate 81,107 of NZ_JAAAPJ010000007.1, read as the reverse complement.
GGGATCCACCGCAACCTCCGTGAGGCCTGGAGCTTGCGGCGCGGGCGGGTGGGGATCCACATCGGGCGCTGTGATGCCTGGGGCTTGCGGCGCTGATGGCCGGGGATCCACCTCGGTCTCCGTGACGCCAGGGCCTTGCGGCGCTGATGGCCGGGAATCCACCTCGGTCTCCGTGACGCCAGGGCCTTGCGGCGCTGATGGCCGGGGATCCACCTCGGTCTCCGTGACGCCTGGGCCCTGCGGCGTTGGTGACCCGCGCTTCACCGCGCGCCCTTGATTCCGTAGTACTGGAGGCGCCGGTAGAGCGCGCTGCGCGACAACCCCAGCGCCTTCGCCGCCTCGCTCACGTTGCCGTCATGCCGGCCCAGCGACCGCTCGATGAGGTAGCGCTCCACCTCCTCCAGCGTCATCTCCTCCAGACGCACGGCCCCCACCCCCGCGGGCCCCGAGCGCTTGAGCAGCAGGTCCTCCACCTCCACCCGGTCCCCCGCCGCCATCAGCAGCGCGCGCTCCACCGCGTGCTCCAGCTCGCGCACGTTGCCCGGCCACGCATACGCGAGCAGCGCCTCCAGCGCGTCCGGCGCCAGCTGGATGCCGGAGCGGCCATAGCGCTGCCCCTGCGCCGCCAGGAAGTGCGCGGCCAGCAGCGGGATGTCCTCGCGCCGCGCCCTCAGCGGCGGCAGCTGCACCTCCACCGTGTTGAGCCGGTAGAGCAGGTCCTCGCGGAACCGCCCCTCCATCACCGCCCGGCCCAGGTCCACGTTGGTGGCGCTCACCACGCGCACGTCCACGCGCCGCGTGCGCGACGACCCCACCGGGTGCAGCTCCCCCGTCTGGAGGACCCGCAGCAGCTTCGCCTGCTGCGTGAGCGGCATGTTGCCAATCTCATCCAGGAAGAGCGTGCCTCCGTCCGCCAGCTCGAAGCAGCCGATGCGGTCCGCCTTCGCGTCCGTGAAGGCCCCCTTCACATGGCCGAAGAGCTCGCTCTCGAAGACCCCCTCGGACAGGCCCCCGGAGTTCACCGCGACGAAGGCCCGGTCCGCGCGGGGACTCGCCGCGTGGAGCATCCGCGCCACCACCTCCTTGCCCGTACCGTGCTCCCCGGTGACGAGCACCGGCGCGGCCGACGGCGCCACCCGTTCGATGAGCCTGCGCACCGGCTGCATCGCCCGCGACTCGCCCACCAGCGGAGAGCGCACGCCCTGCTCGCGTCGCAGGTGTTGGTTCTCCTCCTCCAACCGCCGGGTGCGCCGCAACGAACGGGACAGCTCCAGTTGCGTGCGCAGCGTCGCCAGCAGGCGCGTGTTGTCCCACGGCTTCTGCACGTAGTCGCGCGCCCCGGCGCGCATCGCCTCCACCGCGCCCTCCACGCTGCCCCACGCCGTCATCACCACCACGGGCAACAGCGCGTCCCGCGCCCGCAGCTCCCCCAGCAGGTCCAGGCCCTCGCGCCCGGACGTGGTGTCGCGCGCGTAGTTGAGGTCCATCAACACCAGCTCCACGTCCTCGGCGTCCAGCGTGGCCTTCACGCCCGCGGGGGACTGGGCGCTCACCACGGTGTAGCCGTCGCGCTTGAGGAGCAGCCGCAGCGCCTCCAGCACGTCCGGCTGGTCGTCGGCCACGAGGATGCGGGCGGGGCGGGGCGGGGCGGTAACGGGATCGAACACGGGGGACACCACGGTGGAGGAATGTGCCAGAAAGCGAGTCAGTCGGCCCGGAGCGCGATGATGGGGTCCACGCGCGTCGCCCGGCGGGCAGGCAGCCAGGACGCCCCCAGCGCCACCCCCGTCAGGAGCAGCGCCACGCCGCCGAAGGTCCACGGGTCGTCCGCCGACACGCCGTACAACAGCGACCCCAGCAGCCGCGACAGGCCCAGCGACAGGACGAGCCCCACCGCCACGCCCGTGAGCGACAGCCGCAACCCCTGCCCCAACACCAGCCGGAGCACGTCCCCTCGCGCCGCGCCCAGCGCCATGCGGATGCCCAGCTCCCGCGTGCGCTGCGCCACCGAGAAGGCGATGACGCCCGACAACCCCAGCGCCGCGAGCAGCAGCGCGCCGGCCGCGAACAACCCCATCAACAGCGCCGACAGCCGCCGGGGCCCCGTGGCTTCATCCATCCGATGCGTGAGGGGCCGCACGTCGAACAGCGGCAGGTCCCCGTCCACCGCGCGCACCTCCGCCTCCACCTGCGCGCGCAGCGACTCCGGGTCCCCCGACTTCGCGCGCACCGCCAGCCCCAGGTACCCGGAGGGAAGCTGCGACAGGGCGTAGTACGCGGCCGGGCGCACCGGGGCGTCCAGACCCCACTCGCGCAGGTCCTCCACCACGCCCACCACCGTGGCCCACTGCATGTCCTGGCCGTGCAGCTTCATCCGGTGTCCCACCGCGTCGCCGTTCGGCCAGAAGATGTTCGCGCAGGTCCGGTTGATGACCACCGCCCAGGGCGCGTCCGGTCCGTCCGCGTCCTCCAGCAGCCGGCCCTGCCTCAGCGGGACGCGCAACGCCCGCAGGTAGCCCTGCGTGACGGCGCGGAACTCCACCGCCTTCCACAGCTCGCCGGGCTGCCGCGCGCGGCCCTCGATGTCGAAGCTGTTGTCCATGGCGCCCCCCAGCGGGAGCACGTTCGTGAGCCCCGCGGACTCCACGCCGGGCAGCCCCTGGAGCCTCGACAGCAGGGCTCGCAGGAAGGCGGACTGCCGCGCCCGGTCCGGGTACGTCACCGTGGGCAGCGCGAGCTGTCCGGTGAGCACACCCTCGGAGCGGAAGCCGGCCTCCACGCCCTGGAGCGCGAGGAAGCTCTTCACGAACAGGCCCGCGCCCACCAACAGCACCAGCGCGAGCGACACCTGGGCCACCACCAGCGCCGCGCGCAGCCGGCCCGTGCGGTGTCCTCCCGTGGACCGGGACCCTTCGCGCATCGCCACGTGCAGGTCCGCGCGGCTCGCCTGGAGCGCGGGCACCAGCCCGAAGAGCACGCCCGTGAAGAGCGACACCGCCAGCGTGAAGAGCACGGAGGGAACGTCCAGCCGCACCCCGTGGGCGCGCGGCAGGCCCTCGCCCACCATCGCGACCAGGGCGTCCGTGCCCCACAGCGCCAGGAGCAACCCCAGCGCCCCCGCCACCAGCGACAACACCACGCTCTCCGTGAGGAACTGCGCCACCAGCCGCCCCCGCCCCGCGCCCAGCGCCGCGCGGATGGACACCTCGCGGCTCCGGGCCACCGCCCGCGCCAGCAGCAGGTTGGCCACGCTGGAGCACGCCACCAGCAGCACGAAGCCCACCGCGCCCCAGAGCAGCCACAGCGTCTCCCGCACCCCGCCCACCACCTGCTCCTCCAGCGTCTTCACGCTGATGGACCAGCCCGCCTCCCGATACTGGGACACCACGTCGGGTTCGCGCTCGTTGCCCAGGCGCACCAGGTCCGCCCGCACCGCGTCCACCGTCACCCCGGGCTTGAGCCGCGCCAGCACGGACAGGAAGCGGTTGCCGCGCCGGGACGCCTCCTGCTGCGCTGGCGTGGGCGCGAAGGGCAGCACCAGCTCCGTGCCCTCCGGATACGCCACGCCCGGAGGCAGCACGCCCACCACCGTGCGCGACTCCCCGTCGAGCCGCAGCGTTCGCCCCAGCACCTCCGGATCCTTCGCGAAGTGCGTGCGCCACGCGGAGTCCGTGAGGAGGACCACCTTGTCCCGCCCCGGCGTCTCCTCCTCCGCGGTGAAGTCGCGGCCGAGCACTGGCGCGACGCCCAGCGTGGTCAGGAACGAGGCCGTGGCGATGACGACGCGGAAGCGCCGGGGCGACTCCGTGCCGGTGAGCGTCACGTCGTCGGGCCGGAAGGCCGCCAGCGACGCGAAGGCCCGCGCGTGCGTGACGTATTCCCGGTACTCCTGCAACGAGGTGGACACCTCCTTGAGGCCAAAGGCGTCGAAGTTGTTCGACAGGTGCACCAGCTGCTCTGGCCGCGCGAAGGGCGGCGGCGTCAGGAGCACGCCCTTCACCACGCTGAACACCGCGCTGTTCGCGCCAATGCCCAACGCCAGCGTCAGCACCGCCACCCCCACGAAGCCGGGGGCGTTGCGCAGGGAGCGCCACGCGTAGCGCAGGTCGTTGAGCAGGCGTTCCATGGCGCTCCCGGGCCCTAGCGAAGCTGCTCGTCCTGCACGACGCGGCCGTCGAAGAGGCTCACCGTGCGCGTGGCGATGCGCGCGTGCGCCGGGTCGTGCGTCACCATGCACAGCGTGGAGCCCGCCTTGTGCAGGTCCGACAAGAGCTGCATCACCGCCTCGCCGTTCTTCGAGTCCAGGTTGCCCGTGGGCTCGTCCGCCAGGAGGATGAGCGGATCCCCCGCCACGGCGCGCGCCACCGCGACGCGCTGCTGCTGACCGCCGGAGAGCTGCCCCGGCAGGTGCCGCGCCCGGTGCGCCATGCCCACGCGCTCCAGGGCCCGCTCCACGCGCTGCTTGCGGTCCGCCGCGGGCAGGCCGCGGTAGGTGAGCGGCAGCTCCACGTTCTCGAAGACGGTGAGGTCGCCGATGAGGTTGAAGCTCTGGAAGATGAAGCCGATGTGCTGGTTGCGCACCTTCGCCCGGTCCGTGGGCGACAGCTCCAGCACGCTGCGTCCGTCCAGCAGGTAGCTGCCGCGCGTGGCCGTGTCCAGGAGCCCCAGCACCGCGAGCAGCGTGGACTTGCCGGAGCCGGACGGGCCCACGATGGCCACCCATTCGTTCTGGCGGATGGTGAGGTGGATGTTGGACAGCGCGTGCGTCTCCACCTCCTCCGTCTCGAACACCTTCGTGAGCCCGTCGAGCTGGAGCAGGGCCTTCCCCGGCACCGCTCCGGGCGCCACCACCTTCGCCTCGAGGTCGTTCGTCATCGTCGTCATCATCGCAGCCTCACGCGTTCCACCGCGTCCCACGCGGTCATGTCCGACAGCACCACCTGATCACCCTCCACCAACCCCTGCACCACCTCCACCGCGTTCACCGAGCCCCGGCCCAGCTTCACCGGGATGCGCACCGCCTCGTCGCCTCCAGGCACGAGCCGGAAGAGCGCCAGCGAGCTGTCCGCCTGGGCCCCCGCCGGGCGGCCCACCGACAGCACGTCATCCAGCCGCTCCAGCTCCACCGTGCCCTCCACGGTGAGGTCCGGCCGGGCCCCCTTGGGCAGCGTGGCCGGCAGCGACACCTCCACGCGCACCGTGCCCTGGCTGGCCGCGGGCGCCACGCGGGCCACGGTGCCTTCGACGACGCCGTTGCGCGTGTCCACCTGCACCTTCAGGCCCGGCAGGATGTCGCGCGCCTGCGTCTCCGCGATGCGCAGCTCCGCCTTCAACCGTTCGGGCTTCACGACCTTGGCCAGCAGCACGCCGGGCGTGACCCACTGGCCCAGCTCCAGGGGCAGCTCCTGGAGCACGCCGTCCTCGCCCGCCAGCACCTTCATGGACTCCACCTGCTGGCGGCGGAAGCGCGCCACGGCCTTCAGGCGCTCCACCTGCTCCTGCTGGGAGGCCAGGCGCTGGCGCAGGCTCTGGGTCATGACGTCCAGGCGCTGGCGCTCCAATTCCAGACGCTGGTCGGACGCCTCCGCCTTCTCCCGCGCCTGCCGCGTCTCCAGGTCGCCGACGAAGGCCTTCTCGAACAGGGCCACGTTGGCCTGGGAGCGGCGCGTGGCGTCGGCGGCCTCGGCGGCGAGGGCGGCCACGGTGGCCTGCTGGGACAGGCGCTGCGTCTGGAGCAGCTCGCGCAGCTCCAGGAAGTCGCCTTCCGCGCTCGCCAGCTGGCGCTCGGCCTCCAGGGCCTGGAGCTGCACGTCGGGGTTGGACAGCTCCAGGAGCAGCGTGCCCGCGGTCACGGTGGCGCCGGGGCGCACGTGGATGCGCTCCACGCGGCCGGCGGTGTCGGCGGTGAGCCAGCGGATGGACTCGGGCACCAGCGAACCGGTCCCCTTCACCTGACGCACCAGCGGGCCGCGCTTCACCGTGTCCAGCCACACCGAGGCTCGCTCCACCGTGGGGGCGGCGGGGCGCAGCCGGCCGAGGCCCACCGTCACGGCCACGAGCAGGCCCAGGCCCAGGGCGGCCAGGAGATAGGGTTTGCGGCGAGGTGCACGAGCCTTGGGGATGTCCACGGGTCGCCTCCATAGCGAGCCGCGTGCCAGGGACTGGAGCGGAGACAACCGCCTGGAAACAGGGGGAACGGTTCGAGGGACGGAGCGGCGTTGACCGCTTGCGCGAAAGGCGCGTCCCAGGAACGGACACCGCGGAAAGGTGCGCTGGGGGTGAATAGGAACAGCGTCGGTCCGTCTGCCTGCTCGCTTCACTTCCCGCACAACTTCTAGGAATCCCATGCGCCCCACCACTTCGCGGGTGCGCGCCAGCATGCTGCTGGCCGCCACCCTTCTGCCCTTCTCCGCCCTGGCCGACACCGTGCACCTCCACCTCACGGAGGTCGGGAGTGAAGTGGAGGCCACCGGACTCGCGGCGGCCAAGGTGGCGGAGGGGACGCGCTATGGCCTCGAGCCCCTGAGCGACAGGGGTTCGGTGGCGATGGCTCACGCGCTGCTCCAGGAGGCGTCGAACCCGGAGGTAGCCACGGCGGCGGGCGGGGGGGCGGTGGAGGACGCGCAGGAGGCGGAGGGCCTGGGCCAGGACTCGGTGGGGCGCGACCGGGAGGACTCGCGGCCGCGCCGCCGGGGAGGCCGGACGAACCTGGACCTGGGCGTGGCGCTGGGGTTCAACAGCCCCTCGGGCATCTTCGGCGGCGAGCTGGAGTACCGGGCGGCGCCGTGGCTGGGGCTCAACCTGAGCGCCGGCGCTGGCGCGTGGGGCTGGCGCGTGGGGCCACTGGCGCGGCTGTATCCGCTGGGCGAGGTGCGCACGAGCCCCTTCCTGGAGGGAGGCGTGAGCTTCAACCTGGGCGGTGAGACGACCACGGAGATCGACGGAGGCGATGTCCGGTTCACGGACCGGCTGCTCACGCCGGTGGCGACGGTGGCCATGGGTCTGCGTCAGGCGATGGGCCCCATGTACCTGGGCCTGCGCGTGGGTTGGGGCTTCCGGCTGCGTGAGGACAACTGGACGGTGCGCGACGGCGGACCGCAGGACATCCTCACGAGGACCGCGCTGAACCTGACCCAGCACGGCGGCTTCCTGACCAGCATCACGCTGGGCATGTCGCTGTTCTAACGGCGCGCCGGGGCAGGCGCGGGGCCAGGCGGGCCCGCGTCCTGCCAGGCCTGGGGGAGGAACGGCGAGGGCCCTTCACCCAGTCCCTCTGGGGATGCAGTCCCGGGGTCACCCGGAATGGAAGGCGTGCCCGCATCCGCAGGAGCCGAGACATCGGCCTGACCATCGATGAGCCGCCGCAAGATCCTGCCGTCCCGGTGGATGGCGTAGCTGGCGCCAGAGTCCAGGGCGGGATGCGTTCGGCCACAGGCGCCGGGGTCCTCCTCGATGCGAATGAAGATGACTTCGCCCTGGCGGACGACCCGGTACCGCTGGGACTCCCAGCGGCTTCCACAGGACACGGGCTTGTCCTGGGGTGGAAGCAGGTCCCGTGTCGCGATGGAGAGCGCGCGCAGGGTGTCGCCATCCAGTTCGTACACCGTGCCTTCCGTTCCCACCGAGACAGCGGGCTGCGCGAAGAACGGGGGGAAGACAATGGATGAATCCTCGTCGACCTTCACGGGAGCGGGCGCGGCGGCTCTCACGCAGCTCACGACCCAGAACGCCGACACCAGGATGAAAGGGTTCCTCTTCACGCCTCACTCCTGGCAGGACTCAAGGGGCCGGGCACGCTATTTCGCATCGATGCGGTAGTGCTCTTCATCCTGCCAGGTGACAGTGCCCAGCAGCTCCTGGCGCCAGCTCCCCGGGTCCCTCTCCGTCCACTTCTTCAGTTCACCTGTCACCGGGATGTACTGGAAGAAGCCGTCGCACGAGGGATGCTCCAGGTCACCTGAGTTGGAAAAGAACGCGACAATCGACAGGGGAACCTTCATCCCGCCTGCTTCGACGACCCACCCGTGGACCCGGCCCATGGAGACAATCATCCGGAGGTCCCCATCCGAGAGATGCCCCTCGTAGGGATGGTTGTGCAGGGCGAAGACGTACTTGAGGCTCCCTGCGGGAAACCGTGCGTCGTCGACGGTCTCTGGCAGCAGGCAGCTCCTCCGGCGGTCCAGGTCGTCTTGCGCCGACTGGTCCGTCAGCATGCTCATCTCATACCTGCCAGCCGGCGTGTAATACAGCCAGGCGCAGTACTCCTTCGAGACGCGCCAGCGGACATCGAAATCCTGGAGGCCCTGACGGCCCGCGGTCGCGTGGGGCTTGGACAGAATCACGGGGCACGCGGCGATCAACGCGTCGGAGAAGCTGTCGAACGGGCCAAAGCCAGGCATCGGACCTGGGAGGCGGGTCAGTCTCTCGCCGGGCCTGCCCCGGACCACCCCTGGAGTGGGCTGGGGTGCGGAACAGGACATGCTCACGACCACCCCTGACACCCGCAGGACCCGCAGACACACGGACATGCGCCGAGCGTAGCCCGTCCCAGCTAGGCTCGCGCGCCATGCCGGCCTCCCTGCTCGAAGTGTTCCTGGACCACGCCCGTCACGCACCCGCGCGCCCGCTGCTCTCCTTCGAGGGCGCTTCCTACACGCGCGGGCAGCTGGCGGAGCGAGTCACCGCGTTCGCGCGCGGGCTCAAGGCCCGGGGGCTCGCGCCCGGTGAGCGCGTGGCCCTCTTCCTGGAGAACAGCGATGCGTTCGTCGTCACGTGGCTGGGCGTCCAGGCCGCGGGCTGCGTCGCCGTGCTCGTCAACACCGCGTACCGCCAGGTGGAGCTGGCCCACATCCTCTCCGACGCGGAGGTGCAGGTCTGCGTCACCGGCACCTCCGGCGCGGCCGAGCTCGCGCCCCTTCGCGACTCGCTCCCCGCCCTGCGGTGGCTCATCACCGTGGAGCCGCCGCCCCCGGACCTCCCCGCGTCCCTCCCCACCGTGGCCTTCGACACCCTGCTCGAACAGGGCGCCGCCTCCACCGTGGCCCTGCCGCTCCCTCGCGCGGAGGACCTCGCCGTCCTGGGCTACACGTCCGGCACCACCGGCCGCTCCAAGGGCGCCATGCTCCAGCACCGCCAGCTGCTCGCCAACGTGCGCGCCGTCACCGAGGCGTGGCGCTGGACCGACGCGGATCGCCTCCTCCTCACCCTGCCCCTCTTCCACACCCACGGCCTCATGGTGGGCCTGCACGGCACGCTCTTCACCGGCGCCAGCGTGGACCTGCGCCGCCGCTTCGTCGCCTCCGAAGCGCTCACCGCCCTCCACGACGACCCCTCCCTCACCCTCTTCTTCGGCGTGCCCACCATGTACGGCCGCCTGCTGGAGGAGTCCCGCCGCGCCGGCCTCACCCCGCGCGCGCTGCGCCTGTGGGTCTCCGGATCCGCTCCGCTGAGCCCCCAGCTGTGCCTGGACATCGAGGCGCGCTTCGGCGCCCGCATCCTGGAGCGCTACGGGATGACCGAGACGCTGATGAACACCACCCAGCCCTACGACGGCGAGCGCCGCCCCGGCACCGTGGGAATGCCCTTCCCCGGCCAGGAGGCCCGCGTCGTGGACGTGCGCTCCCGCCAGCCCCTGCCCCGCGGCGAGACGGGCGAAATCGAGGTGCGCGGGCCCCACGTCTTCACCGGCTACTGGCGCCGCCCCGACGCCACCACCGAAGCCTTCGACCCCGAAGGCTGGTTCCGCACCGGCGACCTGGGCGAGTACGACGCCGACGGCTTCCTGCGCATCACCGGCCGCGCCCGCGAGCTCATCATCAGCGGCGGCTTCAACATCTACCCCCGGGAAGTCGAAGAGGTCCTCACCGCCCACCCCGCCGTCGCCGAAGCGGCCGTGCTGGGCCTGCCCGACGCGGACTTCGGTGAACAGGTCGTCGCCGTCGTGGTCCCCGCGCCCGGCGCCCCCACCGACGCCCAGGCCCTGGTGGACTGGTGCCGCGAACGCCTGGCCGCCTTCAAGAAGCCCCGCCGCGTCGTCTTCACCGACGCCCTGCCCCGCAATGCCCTGGGCAAGGTCCAGAAGCATGTCCTCAAGGAGCGCTTGTCCGCTTCGTAGAACACACGCGCCGCCACCCGCTCAACAAAACCCACATCGTCCCCTGGCCGAAGTGGCGCGCGGACCTACCTTCTGGCGGCAAGAGACTTGGGAGCCCCGTGTGAAGTGTCACCCCGTCCGCATCCTGAACGACGCGCCCCCTGCCTCCTGGCAGGACGGGAAGGCGTGCGTCGTGCGCACCGCGGAGGTGGGGACGGAATGAAGCGGCTGCTCATCGTCGACGACGAGCTCGCCATCGTGGAGGCGCTCCAGGACATCCTGTCGCTGGAGGGCTACGACATCATCACCGCGTACAACGGGGACGAGGGCCTCCAGCGGCTCCTGGCCTCGAAGCCGGACCTCGTGCTGTTGGACTTGATGATGCCGGTGATGGATGGCGGCGAGCTGCTGCGCCGCATCCGCGCCCACCCGGACCTGCGCGACCTGCCCGTGGTGGTGATGAGCGCGGGCCGCCTCACCGAGGAAGAGCGCCGCGCCAGCTCGCACTTCCTCGCCAAGCCCTTCGAGCTGGACGACCTGCTCGGCACCCTCGCGAAGCAGCTGCCCCCTGACGGGCCCCGCGCCTGAGGCCCGCCCTCAGCCCGGCGTCGCGCGGAAGAGGATGTCCCGGTAGTACTGCAGCTCGCTGATGCTGGAGCGCAGGTCCGCGAGCGCGGTGTGGCCGCTGGGCGGCTTGCGCGGCTCCACCAGCGCCGGATACCAGGCGCGCACCAGGACCTTGAGGCTCGTCACATCCACCATGCGGTAATGCAGGTAGCGGTCCAGCAGGGGCATGTGGCTGATGAGGAAGCGCCGGTCCGTGTGGATGGAGTTGCCCGCGAGGATGCCCTCGCCCAGCTCGCAGTGGTCCGCGATGAAGGACGTCACGTCGCGCTCCGCCACGCGCAGGGACACGTTGGACGCGCGCACCTTCTCCAGCAGGCCGTTCTTCGTGTGCATGTCGCGCACGACGGGCTCCATGCGCTGGAGCATCGCCTCCGGCTGCCAGATGACGCGCTCGAACTCCGCGATGGGGCGCAGGTCCGGGCCGGTGATGATGACGCCCACCTCGATGATGCCGCAGGACTCGGGGTCCAGGCCGGTCATCTCCAGGTCGAGCCACACAAGGCGGGTGTCACGGGAATGCATGTCCGAAGAATCCTGGTCGCGAAGAGAGGAGAGGCCCCTATAGCAGCCCCGGGCCCCGGAGCACTCACTCCGTGGACGAATCGTCCCGCCGCGTCCGCACGTCCACCTTGGATTCGAGCGTGCGGTGCACCGGGCACAGCTCCGCGATGTGCAGCAGCCGCGCGCGCTGCTCCTCCGTCAGGGGCCCCTCCAGCCGGACGAGCCGCTCCAGCCGCTCCACCCGCCCCACCCGCGACTCGCACTCCGCGCCATCCTTCGCGTGCACCTGGTCGTGGGACAGCCGCACCCGCACCCGCGTGAGGGGCCAACCCTGACGGTCCGCGTACATCCGCACCGTCATGGACGTGCACGCCCCCAGCGCCGCCTCCAGCAGTCCGTACGGCGTGGGCCCCGAGTCCTGCCCGCCCAGCGCCAGCGGCTCGTCCGCGCGCAGCCAGTGCGGCCCCACGCGGATGTCCTGGGCCAGCCCGCCCTCGGACGCCTCGCGCACCTCCACCTGTCCCTCCGGCAGCGGCTCCTCGCGCTCGCGCACCCGCGCCACGTGCCGCGCGGCCCACGGGCCCAGCACGTCCGCCGCGAAGGCCGCGTCCTCCTTGCGCGCGAGGAAGTGGTCCGCCCCGTCCAGCATCACCAGGCTCGCGGGCCGGCGGGCGCACGTCACCAGCCGGCGCGCGTTGTCCAACCCCACGTAGCGGTCCTCCGGCGCGTGCATCACCAGCAGCGCGCCCGGGAACGCGCCCAGCGCCTTCGCCACCGCCGCCCCGTCGATGGCGGCGACGAAGCCGCGCTGGAGCCTGAGCCGGCCGGGCTCCAGGCGCAGCGAGCCCTCCCCCGCGGCGCGCTCGCGCGGGGACAGCAGGGCGAGCACGTCCTTCGCGCCCGCGGGGGCGTTCACCAGCGCCACGGCCGCCACGTCCGGCAGCCGGGGCAGCGCCGCCGCCACCGCCGTGCCTCCCAGGCTGTGGCCCACCAGCAGCCGGGGCGCCGGCGCGTGCGCGCCGAGCCAGGCGCACGCGGCCACCACCGTGTCCACGCTGGGCGTCGTGTCCGGGTGCCCCCGCGCGCGGGCGCTCTCGGGCACCTCCGTGAAGTCCAGCCGCAGCACCGCGAAGCCTCGCGACACCAGCGCGCGCGCCAGGCGCTCCGGCCCGGGCGAGTGGCCCAGGCACGCGAAGCACGACACCAGCACGGCGCTGGCCGCGGGAGCGCCGGGGGGCAGCTCCAGCCGCCCCTCGCCCCCGGGGAGCGCGACCTCGCGGGCCGGCATCCTAGAAGTCCACCAGCGCCTCGGCGGTCCACACCCCGTCCGGCCCCTGACGCACGGACACCTGGGTGAGCGCCGCGCCCGTCACCGCCACGTTGGCGCCGTGGCGCGCGGCCCCGGCGCGCTCCCCGAAGCCGTGGCCGAAGAGGTTCAGCCCGTCCAGGCGCACCCCGAAGCTCTGGAAGCGCAGGCGCCGTCCGGCCATCGCGCCCACCACGGCGCGCAGCCAGTCCGCCAGCAGCGTGTCGTGGTCCACCGACTGGCAGGACACCTCCAGCTCCTCGTGGATCTCCACCGAGGCGGGGTCCGTCACCAGCGCGGAGAGCGCCAGCGCCGCCATCTCGAAGGCCTGCTCCATGGAGCGGCCCACGCCCCGCACCCCGAGCAGCTCCTCGCGCGTGAAGTGCTCCCAGTGCGCCCGGGGCCTGCGGTCTTCCGCATGCACTGACTCAACGTCCATGGGTCCTCTCCTGTGTCCTGCCGTTCGTGCGCCCCGCTGCCCCGGGGGCGCGCTAGAACCACCACCCGCCGCCCACGTCGGGCGCCACGCCCAGGGCCCGCGCGGGCACGCCCTCCCGGGCGCGCGTGAGCCAGCGCCGCAGCTCGTCCTGGGTCAGCGCGGGGAAGGTCTCGTAGGCCTCGGAGACCTCCCGCAGCGAGGGCGACAGCGTGAGCGCGTGCACCGCGTCCGCCCGGCTCCGGCTCAGCTCCAGCGCCCGCGGCGTCGCCACGCCCACCGCCACGATGCGCTGGCGGGCGTCCTGCGTCTTGAGCGCCAGGAGCGCCGCGGCCGCCGTGGCGCCCGTCACCATCCCGTCGTCCACCAGCAGCACCACGCGCCCGCGCACCTGGGGCGTGGGGCCGCCGCGGAGCTGCCGGGCCTGCTGCTCCACGTCCTCCGCCTCCGCGTCCACGAAGCGCTGGAGCGCGTCCGACGACAGCTGGGCCTGGCGCGCGGCCTGGGGGTCCACGTAGCGCCCGCCCCCTTCCGCCACCGCGCCCAGCGTGGCCCGCTGCCCGGGGACGCGCACCCGGCGCGCCAGCCACAGGTCCAGCGGGGCCTCCAGCGCCCGAGCCACCTCCAGCGCCACGCGCAGCCCCCCGCGCGCCAGCCCCAGCACGCACACGTCCCCGGAGCGGTAGGGCGCCAACACCCCCGCGAGCTTCTGCCCGGCCTCCGCCCTGTCCCGGAAACGCATCGCCAGCCTCCCTCCCCCGGAAGGTGGTCGTCCCCTCGGGATGTGGCGGCGAAGACGCGGACAGCGGCTCCCCTGGCGGGATGCCCGGGAGGCCAGGGCACCGTGAGCGCGTCCCGGGCTAGGGTGGGGCCCCATGACGGAACCCGCCCTCGTCGTCGGCAGTGCCAGTCCCCACCTCGGCCGCGCGCTCGCCCAGGCGTTCGGCACCGCCCCGGTGGAGGTGAAGCTGGAGCGCTTCCCGGATGGAGAACTGCACATCGAAGTGCCCCCGGAGGCCATCCGGGGCCGCCGCGTCGTCGTCCTCCAGACCTCCACGCCGCCCGTGGGGGAGCACCTGCTGGAGCTGCTGCTGCTCGCGGACGCGTGCTGGCGGGCGGGCGCGGCGTCGCTGGAGGCGGTGATTCCCTACGTGGGCTACGCGCGGCAGGACCGGCGGGCCCGCGCGGGCGAACCCCTGGGCGGCCGGCTGGTGGCCGACCTGCTGTCCCATGGCCGCTTCGAGCGCGTGTTCACCGTGGACCTGCACAACCCGGCGCTGGAGGGCTGCTTCGGCGCCCCGCTGGAGCACCTGTCCGCGCTGCCGCTGCTGGCGGAGGCCCTGCGCCCCTACGTCTCCGACACCTCCGTGGTGGTGGCGCCGGACCTGGGCGCGGTGAAGCGCGCGGAGGCGCTGGCGAAGCTGCTCGGCCGCCCGTGGGCCGTGGTGCACAAGGCGCGGCTGAGCGGCAACGACGTGGAGACGCTGGGCCTGCTGGGCCAGGTGCGCGGCATGCGCCCCATCCTGGTGGACGACATGGTGTCCACCGGCGGCACGCTGGCGGCGGCGGCGAAGGAGCTCAAGGGCGAGGGCTGCGCGGACGACTTCATCCTCGCCACCACGCACGCCCTGCTGGTGGGCCCCGCGCTGGAGCGCCTGCGCGGCGTGCCCGTCCAGCGGCTGGTCAGCACGGACAGCGTGGAGCCCCGACAGGGCCTGCCCTTTCCCCACCAGGTGGTGACGCTGGCCCCGCTGCTCTTGCGCGCACTCCGGCCCGACGCGCGTTAGGCTGTCCGGCCATGTCCGACACGCTTCTGACGCAGCTCGACGCGGGGGTCTTCTCCGTCACCTTCAACCGGCCGGAGAAGAAGAACGCCTTCACCCACGCCATGTACGAGGCCGCCACCGCGGCCCTCCTGGAGGCGGACCGCCGCGACGACATCCGGGTGGTGCTCCTGTCTGGCGCGGGCGGGGCGTTCACGGCGGGCAACGACATTGGCGACTTCCTGGAGCACCCGCCCGCGGGCGAGGACAGCGCGGTGTTCCAGTACCTGCGCACCCTGTCCGGCATGGCCAAGCCCGTGCTCGCCGCGGTGGAGGGCGCGGCGGTGGGCATCGGCACCACGATGCTGCTGCACTGTGACTACGTGGTGGCCGGGGAGAAGGCGCGCTTCAGCATGCCCTTCGTCAACCTGGGCCTGTGCGCGGAGGGCGCCAGCAGCCTGCTGTTGCCGCGCATGGCGGGCTTCGCGCTGGCGTCGGAGCTGCTGCTGTTCGGAGACCCGTTCGACGCCGCCACCGCGCTGCGCGCCGGCATCATCAACAAGGCCGTCCCGGAGGCGCAGCTGAAGGAGTTCGCCACCGAGCGCGCCCGCGCCCTGGCGCAGCGTCCGGCCGAAGCGCTGAAGGTGACCAAGCGCCTCATCCGCGGCCCCCTGCGGGAGCAGGTGGAGGCCACCCTCAAGCACGAAGGCGCCGAGTTCATCCAGCGCCTGCACTCGGACGAGGCGAAGGAAGCCTTCATGTCCTTCATGTCGCGCGGCCGGAAGTAGCCCTCCGCCCCCGTCGCCGAAGTCCCTCCACCGGGCCCGCGGGATGTCTCGCGGGCCCGGTGCCGTTTTCAGCGCCCTAGCGGGGCGCGGGCAGCGCCTGGGGGGCCTTCGCGCCGCCGCCCGTGAGGAACGCCCCGATGCTCGCGCCCTGGGCCTGCTTCAGCGCGATGCACTGGTCCACGACCTCCAGCACCTGCCGGAGCACGCGCTCGGAGCCGGGCACCTTGCTGGCGCGCGGCTCGAAGAAGGCGGCCACCTCCTGGCGCTTGGCCGCGTCGCAGTAGCCGGCGCCCATGAACGCCAGCCGGGCGCCCATGCCCTCCGGCATCAGGCCCGACTTGCCGTCGGGGCCCACCAGCGTGTCGTAGTGCGCCTTCACGAAGTCGACAGCGGTGTCGCGGGTGGCCGGGTTGCGCGACGCCCCGAAGAGCAGCCACAGGTTCTCACGCGCGTCCTGACCCGGGTCCAGCAGCAGGTCCAGGTTCGCCGTCACGAGCTTCGGGTCGGTGACGTGGGACAGGCCGCCCAGCAGCTGCTGGCGATGGTAGCGGTCCTTCTCCGCGCGCAGCGCCCCCAGCAGCTTCGCCTGGAAGGCCGCGTCCCCGTGCTCCATGGCGATGGAGAGCACCACGGTCACCACGTCCGGGGACACCGCCTTGCGGTCCTTCAGCCACTGGTCCGCCAGGGTGCGCGCCTCGGCGACGAGCTTCGGGTCGTCGCCCTCGTTGCCGGCCAGCTCCAGCAGGCGCGGCCGCAGCAGGCGCAGGTCCTCGCTCTCCCCGGCCTTCGGCTTGAAGCCCAGCTTGCGCGCGCGCGGGCCGAAGGTGTCCCGGATGTAGCGGGAGCGCGCCGGGTCCTGGGCCTCCGTGAGCAGCCGCCGCGACACGAGGTCCAGCAGGTCCAGGCCGGCCTCCAGCACCTGCCGGTCCGGGTCCTCCGCCACGCCCGTGAGCAGCGGCAGGGCCTCCGTCGCGGGCAGCAGGCCCGCCTGCGCCAGGGCCAGTGAGTCCCCCAGCAGCACCACGCGCTCCGCGCGCGACAGCTTCGACAGGCCCGCCTTCATCAGCTTCTTGCGCGTCTCATCCGACAGCCGCACGCGGTAGTAGCCCGCGCCCTCCGCGTTGGGGAACACCCACGCCGGGCACCCCTTCGCCCCGCTCAGCGCGACCTCCGCCTTCTCCTCCGTCATCAGCGTGCACGCGGTGGCGTTCTTGCCGGCCGCGTCCGGGTACTTCACGCACACCGGCACCTTCCACAGCTGCGCGCCAGGGGACTGGGAGCCCAGGCGCAGGTAGCGCTGCTGGGTGAGGGCCACGCGCGGCGCGCCGCCGTCGCACGTCAGGGCGGCGGTGATGAAGGGCGCGCCCGTCTGGTCCAGGAAGCTGTTCATCACCTGGGCCACGTCCTTGCCGGACTCGGCGGACAGCGCGTCCAGGAAGTCCTTCGCGGTGGCGTTCTTGCCCGCGTGCGCGCGCAGGTAGCGCTGGATGCCCTTCTGGAAGACGTCCTGGCCCAGCCACGTCTCCGTCATCGCCAGCACGGCGCTGCCCTTGCCGTAGGTGATGCCGTCGAAGGCGTTCTGGATGTCACCGGAGTCGTGGATGGGCTGGCGGATGAAGCGCGCGGACACCAGGCTGTCCGAGTCCAGCGCGCCGTTGCGCTCCTGCACGCGCTCCACCGGCGCGTCCCACGTGGGCTGCCACGACTCCACGATGCGCGGGGTCATCCACGAGGCGAAGGACTCGTTGAGCCACAGGTCGTCCCACCACGCCATGGTGACCAGGTCGCCGAACCACTGGTGCGCCAGCTCGTGCACCTGCACGTCGGCGAACGCGCGCTGCCGGAGCACGGTGTCCTCTTCCGGCTTCGACAGGATGAGGCGCGAGTTGAACGTCACCAGGCCCGGGTTCTCCATGGCCCCGCCCAGCAGCGGCACCGCGAGCACGTCCAGCTTCTCGAACGCGTACGGGATGCCGAAGTAGTGCTCCAGGCGCTCCAGGATTTCGGGCGTCACCTTCGCGGCCCAGGCGCCCTCGCTGGCGCGGCCCCGCGGCGTGATGATGCGCGTCTTCACGTGCTTCTGCCCCGCGTCGCGCGCGGGCAGGAAGTCGAAGGGGCCCACGCCGAAGGCCACCAGGTAGCTGGGCAGCGGCTGCGTGGGGGCGAAGCGGTGGATGTGCCAGCCGTCCGCGCCCTTCTCCTCCGCCAGCTGCGGCGTGTTGGTGACGGCCACGTTGCCATCCGGCACGTGGAAGGTGAGCTGGAAGGGGACCTTGAAGCCGGGCTCGTCGAAGGACGGGAAGGCGCGGCGGGCGCCCAGCGCCTCGAACTGGGTGTAGACGTACCAGTCGCCGTCCTCGTTGACGCGGAAGGCGCCGGACACCTCGCGCTCGGAGGCGGTGCCCGTGTACGCGATGCGCAGCTTCGCGCCGCCCACGGCCAGGGGCTTGTCCAGCGACAGGCCCAGGAAGTCCTCGCCCGCGGAGGACGGCCTCACCGCCCGCGTGACGCCGGCCTGTTCGACGGTGGCCTCCTTCACGATGAGGTCCTTGCCGTGCAGCCAGATGACGCTCGTCACCTTCGCCACGTCCAGCGTGATGTCGACGGTGCCTTCGAAGGCCGCGACCTTCGGATCCATCTTCAACACGAGGGAGTAGTTCGTGGGACGCACGTCGCCGGGCAGCCGCAGCTCCGGCGGCGTGGGCGCGGCGGGCGCGGCGGCGACAGGGGGCGTTTCCGCAGCACCGGGAGCGGGGGCGTTGCCCTGACGGGCACCACATGCCGCGAGGAAGGTAACGGTGGCCAGCGCCACCGGACGGAGCAGGTTGGGCATGGCCGCGCAGTGTGGACCAGAGCAGCCGGGCAAGGTAGCGACCCGCATGCGATGCGTGGCCTTGCTGTCAGGTCGTGTTCGCGATGGAGTGCGCCGCCGTGTCCGCCCCCCTCTCCTCGCATCCGTCCCCACCGCAAACCAACACCCCTCCCGAGGGAAGGAAGCCGCCAGAGCACCTGCGCCGCATCATCGGTTCGCCGCCAGGTCCCCTCGTGTCATTCCTGACGCGCGGCGTCTGGGCGCTGCTCACGGCGATGTCGCCCCGCGCGCGGGACGCGCTGGCGCGCTTCGTGGGCAACCTGGCGTACACGCTGGGCATCCGCCGCCGGGTGGCGCTGGACAACCTGGCGCACGCGCTGCCGGAGAAGAGCGAGCAGGAGCGCCGCGACATCGCGCGCGGCGCGTACATCACCATGGCGCGCGTGGTGGTGGAGTCCCTTCCGTCCGGAGACCGGATGACGCCGGACTGGGACCAGCAGGGCATCGAAGGCGAGGAGGCGTGGGCCGCGCTCAAGGCGCACGTGGCCACGGGCAAGGGCGCGCTGCTGGTGACGGCGCACTTCGGCAACTGGGAGCTGGTGGGCCAGATGCTGATCCGCTGGGGCGTGCCGCTCAACGCGCTGGTGCGTCCGCTGAAGGGCGCGCTGAACACGCGCATCGCGGTGAACCGGCTGGGCGCGGGCGCGGGGCTCATCTACCCGAAGGGCGCCATCCAGGAGATCACCGACGCGGTGAACCGGGGCGAGTCCGCGTACATGCTGCTGGACCAGGCGCTGCCGGCGAAGTCCGCGGTGTTCGTGCCCTTCTTCGGCAGGCCCGCCTCCACGACGCCCGCGATGGCGGTGGCCGCCGAGCGCACGGGCGTGCCGGTGTTCGTGGTGATGGGCGTGCGTCCGCCCGGCCCGGGCGCCCGCTTCAAGCTGGAGATGGAGGGCCCCATCCTCCCCCCCGCGCCCGGCGAGTGCGCGGACCCCATCACCGAGCACACCGCGCGCGTGACGGCGGCGCTCGAGCGCGCCATCCGCCGGCACCCGGAGCAGTGGCTGTGGCTGCACCGCCGCTGGAAGGTGCAGCCTCCGGCGCCCGGCCTCACCGAGGGCCCGGCGCCGAAGGAGCGCGCTACTCCACCACCACGCGGCGCAGGTGCGCGCCCAGGCGGGTGAGCAGCTCGTAGTGGAGGGTCTGGGCCCAGCCGGCCAGGGACTCGGCGGACACGGACTCCTCGCCGTCGCGGCCCAGGAGCGTGGCCGTCACCGGGCGCTCGTCGGACGCGGCGCGCGTCACGTCCACCATCAGGTGGTTCATCATCACGCGGCCCAGCACCGCGCACCGCCGCCCGTTCACCAGCACGTGCGCCTTGCCGGACGCGAGCCGCGGATAGCCGTCGTAGTAGCCCACCGGCAGCACCGCGAGGCGCGTGGGCTCCGGGCAGCGGTACGTGCAGCCGTAGCCCACGTAGCTCCCCGCGGGCAGCCACTTCACCACCTGGCTCCGGCACCGCCATGACAGCACCGGCTTGAGCACCGGCAGCTCGCCCAGCACCAGCCGCGCGGACAGCCGCGTCTCCGGAGAGGGCCACAGGCCATACAGCGAGATGCCCACCCGCGCCGCCTCGTAGCGCGCCCGGGGCAGCACCAGCGCCGCGGCGCTCGCGGAGATGTGGCGCTGCAGCGGCTTCGCGGGCTTCAGCTGCGCGTCCAGGTGCTTGAGCGCCGTCTCGAACGCGTCCAGCTGCGCGAGCGCGTACCCCTGCTCCGTCACGTCCTCCGTGTTGGCGAAGTGGCTGAGCACGCCCACCGGCTCGAACACGTCCGGCGCGTCCGCGAGGAACGCCGTCTCCCTGGGCAGCTGATCCAACGTGAAGCCCTCGCGGCCCAGGCCCGTGTCCACGTGCACGTGCACGCGCAGGGGGCGCGGGAGCCTCGCGGCGCGAAGGCCCGGCACCGCGTCCGCCCAGGAGCGGTCCGCCACCACCACGTCGATGCCCTCGCGCGCCAGCACGACGGCCTCCTCCGGCGACACGGCGCCCAGCACCAGCACCTGCCGCGCCGGCAGCCCATGGGCCGCCTCGTGCGCGCGCACCTGGAGCGCGTCCTGGGGCGCGATGAAGTAGAGGACGTCCACGCCCGCGTGCACCAGGGGCAGCACCTGCGCGAGCCCGTGGCCATAGGCGTTGCCCTTGAGCACCACGCCCAGCGCCCGGGGCACCGGGCCGGATGACTCCAGCGCGCGGAACGCCGCCACGTTGTGCTGGAGGTGGGACGCGCTCACCTCCAACCACGAGGAGTGCACCGCGTCCCCAGGCCCGCCACCGACTTGCTCCACGTTCACACCTCCGCGCCTTCCTGCGTCCATCCGCCTCTACCAGCAAAGCGTGGGCCATGGGCGGCCGTGGCTGGAGAGCCACAGTGGGCCGTTCGCCGCTCGGGCGGACGAGGTGGAGGCCGGGCGCCCCGCACGGCCAGGGGGGCGTGCGCGGGTGGACACGCGCGGGCCGGAGCGTATCCCGGGGGACACCTGACAGGTGGGAGCACGGCCGCGACGTGAAGGGTGACACGGCGGCGCGACAGGGGCCGGTGCTAGT
Source organism: Corallococcus silvisoli (assembly GCF_009909145.1). Taxonomy (NCBI): domain Bacteria; kingdom Pseudomonadati; phylum Myxococcota; class Myxococcia; order Myxococcales; family Myxococcaceae; genus Corallococcus; species Corallococcus silvisoli. The sequence continues at coordinate 60,176 of NZ_JAAAPJ010000007.1, read as the reverse complement.
GTCCTTCCTCGTGGCCGCCCCGGATCTGCCCCTAGCCCAGGCCTTCATGACCGCCCGAGGAGGAGCGGAGCCGGCAGGCGCCCTCTCCATCCTCCAGGAGCGGCTGGCCACGGCCCTGGAGACAGCGCGTCAATCGTGGCCCGGCGTGGCGCTGGAGGGCCCGCGCTTCGCGGCGCACCTGGCGCGGCTGGTGCCCGCGGACGGCAACGAGGAGACGTGGGGGCGGCTGCACATGACGGACGTCTACCTGGCGCGCGCGGCGGCGGACGGGCTGCCCGCGGCGCTGGCGACGTTCGAGCAGCGGCTGATGCCGGAGGTGGACGCGGCGGTGGCGCGCCTGAAGCTGCCGCCGGCCGGGCTGGACGAGGTCCGTCAGGCGCTGCGGCAGCGGATGCTGGTGGGCAGCGCGGAGGCCCCGGCGCGGCTGGCGGCGTACCCGGGCACGGGTCCGCTGGCGGGCTGGGTGCGCGCGGCGGCGCTGTGGCTGGCGCTGGACTGGCAGCGGCAGCGCTCGGGGCAGGCCCAGTCGGAGGACGGCGACCTGTCCATGCTGGTGGCGCCGGGGGATGACCCGGAGCTGGCGTACCTCAAGCAGACGTACCGCGCGGAGTTCACCGCGTCCTTCCAGGCGGCGCTGGCGGCCCTGTCCGCGCGGCAGCGCAACTTCCTGCGGCTGAAGTACCTGGACGGGCTGGGCATCGACCAGCTGGGCGCGCTCTACGGCGTGCACCGCTCCACGGCGGCGCGGTGGGTGGTGGGCGCGCAGGAGGAGCTGCTGGAGGGCACGCGGCAGCGGCTGACGGAGCGGCTGCGGCTGACGCGCTCACAGCTGGACAGCGTGCTGCGGCTCATCTCCAGTCAGTTGGACGTGAGCCTGAGCCGGCTTTTGCGCACGCATTCCGAGTAACGCGGCGCGCGAGGCCCCGTCCGCCCGCGAGGAGCCCGAGAATCCCGGCAGGGCATTCGCGGACAGTGCGTTAAAGAGTGGGGAGATGCGAACGCTCTTCATCGGGGATGTGCACGGCTGTTCCAGCGAGCTGGATGCGCTCCTGAAGGCGTGTGGCTGGACGCCCGCGGACCGGGTGGTGCTGGTGGGCGACCTGGTGGCGAAGGGGCCGGACTCGGCGGGCGTGGTGCGCCGCGCGCGCGAACACGGCTTCCTGGCGGTGAAGGGCAACCACGACGCGCACGTGCTGCGCTGGCACGCGGGCCGGGCCGCCAAGGGCAAGAAGCTCAAGCCGGAGCACCGGCAGGTGATGGACACGCTGACGGCGGAGGACTGGGCCTATCTGGAGACGCTGCCCGCCTACGCGCACTTCCCGGACCTGAAGGTGCTCGCGGTGCACGCGGGGCTGGTGCCAGGGGTGCCGCTGGCGGAGCAGCGGGAGGAGTTCCTGCTCAACCTGCGCAGCATCTCCGCGGATGGGACGCCGTCGAAGCGGCTGGAGGCAGGCGAGCCCTGGGGCAGCCTGTGGAAGGGCCCCGAGCTGGTCATCTTCGGCCACGACGCCATGCGCGGCCTGCAAAGGCATCCCTTCGCGGTGGGCCTGGACTCCGGCTGCGTCTACGGCGGCAAGCTCACCGCGTACGTGCTGCCGGAAGGGAAGTTCTACTCCGTGCCGGCAGCCCGCGCGTACATGGCGCTGTGAGCGGCGCCTCGCGCCCCGCTCAGTACGGCAGCGACTGGCCGCGCTCCTGGATGGACGTGACCAGGCCCTGGCGCGCGGAGCCGTAGAGGCCCGCGTCCAGCGCGCCCGCGCCAGTGTCCAGCAGCCACAGCTCCAGCGCGCCCGAGCCACCGGACGCAGCCGGGGTCGCCACCGCCACGCCTGCGGCGCCCAGGCTCACGGGCACCACGGACGCGACGGCGGTCAAACCCATTGCCTTGAGGAAGTTCCGGCGGTTCGAGTCTCCCGACATGACACGCTCCTTCGCTTGAAGAGTCCCGCCCTCGCGGGCTTCAGGGTTGCGCTGCCTGCACCTGTGACGCCACCACCGTGAACAGCTCCGGGTCCAGGTGAGCCTTGGACCCCAACAACAACCGCTCCTCCACCGCCCGCGACGCGTCCTCACGCAGCTGCGTGCGGCCCCCCACCGCGAGCTCCACGACGTCGCGGTACACCGTCGCCTTCGCGCCGTCCGCCCACGTCACCGTGAAGCCCCGATAGCCCAGGCCCACGTCAGGAAGGGGCCGCGTCCCCGCGGGCAGGGCGTCCACCGCCTCCCGCAGGGCGCGCGACTCGTCCGCGGACAGCGCCCAGTTGGGCGGTTCGCGGCCGCTGAAGACATCCACGCTCGCCCGTGCCGCTGAAGCCATGGACCGCTCCTCCGCCACCGGCGGGTCGGACGGAGCGCCGCCCGTCGCGCACGCCCAGCCTCCCAGGAGTCCCAGGCCCGCCGCCAGCCACGCGCCTCGCGATGCCCGCTTCACGACACCGTCACGTTGTAGCCGCGGTAGTAACCGCAGAACACCGTGTAGCCGCCCCGGTTGCACGTCTCCGGGTTGAGGATGAGCTGGTTGGAGTTGTCGTAGTTGCGCGCCGCCGTCTGGCCCGGCTTGTGGCACCAGTGGCTGTTCGCGCAGTAGCGATACCAGTGGTAGTCATAGTTCGGCCAGATGACCAGACAGACATTGTAATTGGCATCCGCCCGGCACGTCGTCAGCCACCCGTCGCGCACCGCCCCGCCGCCCACCGCCGCGCAGTCGATGCTGGTGTACATGGACCCGGACGCGCGGCCCGGCTGCGCGAAGGTGTTGGTGCGCAGGTTGCTCGCGAAGTTGTAGCAGTTGTTGTAGGCGAGGTTCGCCGCGCCGTTCCAGAAGCTGAAGTCCGTGTCGCTGGTCAGCGCCGCCGGGCTGCAGAGGGTCATCACGCCCTGCACGTCCAGGGACTGGAGGATGACGGACTCGGCCTCCGCCAGCACCGGGCCCGGGTCGCGCAGGTCCAGCCGCGCGCTCTCCGCGGAGTGCAGGAGGAAGCGCGAGCTCTCCGCGGCCTCCGGCTGGAACGCGCCGCCCAGGCGCACCACCGGCGGCAATCCCAGACGCTTCCAGTCGTCCGCCATGCCGGTGTCCTCGGCGCGGACGATGAAGCCCCTGTAACCCAGACCCCCCGTGTCAGCACCCAATGGCAACAACAGCCCGGGGTCCGCGCGGATGCGTTCGGTCAACTGCCGTGCCTCCCGCTCCGTCAACGCCCACCGCGGATTGGGACGCCCCGAGAAGATATCCAGCTCGACAGTCACCATGCGACACCTCTGGAGACGCTGGCGAAGACACGCCAAGCGCCAGGGAAGGCGGGAGGGTTGTCTGTTCTGGATACGGCCAAAGGCACTCATACGTCAAGTGAAGTTCTCGCTTTTCACGAAATTGACGTTTAACGCATTAAGGCAATTTAAATAGGGATTGAAGATTCCTCTCATGGCCGCCGGATGCGCTGGGGGACACCGGGGTGCGGGGCGCGGTTGCTATGCTTCCTGGCGTGAGGCTTCTCCCCGCATCCCTTCAAACCTCGCCGCGCGTGTTGGCGGGACGGCGTGCGTTCCTTGGGTGGATGGGAGCGCTCGCGATGTCGGGCTGCTCCCGAGAGGGGCGCATGGCGCGGACGAAGTCCTCCGAACGCCTCACGACCAGCTGGCGCGGGTTGCTGTACCTCCGGCAGGAGCGCCCCGGTTCGCGGCGTGACCTGTGGCTCCAATCCCTCGACGGGCAGCGGCACGTCGCGCTCACGGACAGCGGCAGGGTGGCGGCATGGAACCGCCCCCAGGTGGCAGGCGCCCTCAACGGAGCCAGCATCTCGCCGGATGGCACCCGCGTGGCCTACGCGGAGCGGCAGGACGATCTCGCGCCCGCGCAGCCTTGGAACGTCCTGTTCGTGGTCAACGCCGACGGCACGGGCCGGCGCAAGCTCGTGGACCTGCGCGACCGCCCACCGCCGCCAACCGGGCTCCGGGCGGGGACGTTCATCTGGTCCCCGGATGGGACACGTCTGGCCTATGTCCTGGAGACTCCCGGCCCTGGCTGCGCGGCCCTGAGTCTCCACCTCGTGGACGTCGCGTCCGCCCAGGCCCAGGTCGCGGACTTCCCGTTGAGCCCCCAGGTGGGAGAGGCCCAATTGCTGGCATGGTCCTCGTCGCGGAACGAAATCGCGTTCGCCAGCCGGTGCGGCGCCTCGGGGGAGCAACGCCTGTGCGTCCTGGAGGTGTCCACGGGCAAGGTGCGAGCCCGACCGTCCGAGGGGCCCTCGGTCTCACCCGACGGCGTCCGCGCCTTCGTCGCCGCCACCTCCTCTGCGGGAAGGAGGGCGGCCCTGCTGAAGCTGGATGAAGCCTTCACCATCGAGCACACCCTGGAGTCCTCCGGACGGTTCACCTGGTACCACCAGCATCCCGGGGGGCTCTTCACGGAGGTGACACCCGAACGCGCGACGACGGAGTGCGCGGGCGTGACGCCTCCACCCCAGCGGCTCTCCCGCTGGGAGCCTGGGACGCGCGCGCGTCAACCCGTGCGTCAGGACGCCACCGCGTTCACGGTGCTGGCCTTCTCGCCGGACGACACCCAGGCCCTCGTGAGCATCCTCGCCGGACGGGACGACACACAGGCGGGCTTCTGCGGCGAGGGGTGGCTCCAGCGCCTCCACCTGGTGCGGCGGGAGGACCTGGAGAGCGAACTCCCGCGGGAGCAACTCCTCGCGCGAAGCGTCGCGCTGGCGAAAGCGCAGCCCTGGCCGGGACCTGGGAACGCGCGCTACCTGGGTTGGCTGCGCTGAACGCCGCCCAATCCCATCCCAATGACAATCACTTCCATGTCCGGGTCCGCCTCCGTCGGCCAACCCCAGGCATCCCCTCTCCCCCGGGCCTCCAAAGGACGCGCCCCCTCCGCACGACGCGAGAACCCCGTCACCCTGTGGGCTCACGGTGTCTTCCGCACGCACCCGAGGCTCTGTCATATTCCGTGGAGGTCATCTTTTTCCGGGAGGGTCACAACATGGTCCGCACCTCATGCCTCGTCAGCGCGGTGCTCCTCGCGAGTGCCTGCCAGAAGCCCCCGGAGGCTTCCCCGGCCGCGCCTTCCGCCGCGCCCGCCGTGGCCCTGGTGAAGGTGGCTCCGTTCTCGCTGTCCGTGTTGCAGGACGCGGCGCCGTCGGGCTGTACGTGGTCGCGCCTGGAGTCGGACGGAAGACGCAGGGCGCTGGTGATGGTGGATGCGCCATGTGACGGGCTCCAGCTGGCGTGGAGCGCGGATGGCCTGCACGCGGCCGTGCGCGACCCGGGCGGCAGCGCGCGGGGGCCCGGGCGGGTGTGGATGGTGGACCTGACGGCGGGACAGGCGTCGGCGCAGCTGTTGCCCGAGGAGGGCCTGACGGGCGCGGTGGGCTTCGACTCGGCGGGGCGGCTGGTGGCGCTGACCGCGCACACCGGCGAGCTGGTGCGGAGGGACGACGGCGCGAAGGACTACTTCCTCTTCGAGGGTCGGCGCATCCCCATCCCGGAGACGGAGGAGGGCGCGGGGCTCGCGCATGCGTACCGCCTGGAGAGCGGGGCGTGGAAGCGCATCGAGACGGTGGCCACGCGCGGTGACGCGGACGCCGTGTTCGCGCTCACCACGACGGGGATGCTGGTGTCCTCCACCGTGGCCGGGGACCCGGACGCGCTGAGCGTCCAGGCGCTGGACGAGGGGAGCCAGGAGGCCGCTCGGCTCGACGCGGTGGTGCCCCACCGGGGCCATGACGTGTTCGGCGGCTGGGCCCGCGTGGAGTCCCGGGGCGAGCCGATCTACGCGTGGCAGACCGCGGGCGAACAGACCTCCCTGATGATGCCGGTGCGCTGGGAGGTGGAGGACGGCCACCTCGCCGAACCGGAGGGGCTGGCCCTCCCCGCCCGAAGCCCCGTGTACGTGACGGCGCGCGGAGACCTGCTGCTGCTCGCGGGGACGACGCAGGCGCGCGTCTACGACCTGGGCTCCCGGCACCTGGCCGCGTCGTTCGACGGCTTCCGGGACGCGCGCTTCTGGCCCCAGCCCGGCTCGCGGGTGCCACGCAGCGCCACCGCCACCTCCGGGCAGCCGTAGGCCGCGCCCCAGGCTCCCGCGCTGGAAGCCCCGCCGCGCGCGGGCCCCGGCCCCGGGGTGACGCTCAGAACTGTCCCGCGCTCTTGAGCGTCGCGAACATGATGACCGCGTAGCCGCCGCCACAGACGCAGCAGGAGAGCACCGGCGCCAGGAACGCGCCCGCGATCGCCGTGCCCCAGGAGGTCTTGTGCAGCGCGCGGTACGTCACCGCGCGCAGACCCGCCGCCCAGAAGGGCGCGGCGTACAGCGCGACGAAGGGAATCACGCCGACGATGTACGGCGACTGGGAGAGCGCGTGCGCGCGCATCGTCACCGAGAAGCCTCGCTCCACGCCGCCCATGCGGAGGATGAGGTGGTCCAGGCCCGCGTTCACCAGCGTCATGCCCGTGCTGAAAAAGGGCATCAGCACCGTCCAGAGCGCCATGCCCGCCGTCAACCACGGCTTCATCGACTCCAGATCCTCCGCGCTCGCATCCTTCGCGGGGACCAGCCCCAGGATGAGGCCAATGAACACCGTGTAGACGAGGCCCGTGGACAGGAAGCCGGCGATCGCCGACAGCAGCACGAAGCCCAGGGAGCTGCTCACCGGCGCATCCGGGTTGAGGCCCCGGAGCGTCTCCGTGGGCCGCATCAACATGCCGAAGCACGTCTTCCAGAACGCCTTGAGCGTCCCCAGCTCCTCGCGCTGGTCCCACGGCACCTGCCCCAGGGGCTCACGCTCGAGGCAGGTGGCGCAGATCGCGCCCTCCCGGCCCGCGCGCAGGCAGCGGGCGCACGCGAACACACCACACCGGGGGCACGTCGCCACGCTCCGCCACTGAGGGTGTACGGCGCAGACGGGCTCGGCGCCACCCGCGTCCGCGGTCAACAGCAACGGCGCACCACACGCACGGCACGTCTCCGCGCCAGGAGCGAAGGGGGCACGACAGGAGGGACAGGTAGGCTTCATCACCGCGCATCCTCGCACGGCCCTGGCCGCGTCACGCACGAAGCCTTCGCGGGCCCCCCGGCGGGCGCGAGGCGGCGCGCCAGGCTTACGGCTCCTGCGAGGACTCCGGGTCCACCACCGGCACGGTCGGGAACGGGGCTCCGCTGGGGGCCTTGTCCTGCGCGGACGCGCCGCCGGGCGGACGCGGCGCCCGAGCCTCCTGCGCCGCCCTCGCCTGCCGAGCCCGCTTCGCCTGCGCCAGCGCCGCCTTCGCCGCGCCCGCGTCCCCCAAGGCCCGCTCGCGCTTCGCCAGCGCCTCCCACAGCTCCGGCGCGTCCGGGTGCACCGTCACGGCGGCTCGCAAGAGGCCCCTCGCCACCTTGGGCGAGCGCATGTCCACGAGCCGCTTCAGGAAGCCCGCGGGCGACAGCACCAGCGACCCCTCTGGCGTCTCGAAGGCCTCGCGAACGTGCGGGATGGCCTCCGCCTCCCGGTCCTCCTCCAGCAGCCCCACCGCCTGCGCCAGGTGCGCGTCCATGGACTCCGGCTGGAGCTCCGTCGCGCGCTCCAGCCAGCGCATCCGGTCCACCGGCTTGCGCTTCGCCCGGTCCGCCAGCGTCACCAGCTCATCCGTGTAGTCCGGCCGCACCGCGGGCGCGCGCACGGCCGCCTCCTTCAGCGCGGGCCACAGCCGCTCGGGATCCTTCGTGGCCTCCAGCCGGGAGCGCCGCAGCGCCGGCACCTCCGCGCGCTTCCACCCCGCGACGAAGCGGGCCACGTCGCCGCGCACGGACGCGCTGAAGCGCTCCGCGTCCGGGCACTTCAGGGACTCGCACGCGGCCAGGTAGTCCGCGAAGAAGGCCGCCGCGCCCTGCGTCCGGTACGCGCGCAGCCGCTCCGCGCCCAGCGCCCGCTCCACCGTGGCCGCCATGTGCGCGCCCACCCGGATGAAGAGCGATTCGCCCCGGGGCTCGTGCGCGCCGCGGATCCGCTCCATCGCGCCGCGCGGGTCCCTGGCGATGATGGCGCGGTCGAAGAGCGAGGACACCTTCGCGAACGCACCCGCCAGGTCCGGCTCCGGCGGCAGCGTCCCCGGGCCGCGCGTGGCCCAGTCGTGGTACGCGAGCCCGTAGCTCGCGAGCCGCCCCATGCCCTCGTACTCCACCGCGTCCACGGGGTCGGTGAGGTGGGCGCCTCGGCCCGGCGCGCCCTCGTCCAGGACGATCTCCATCAACCGGATGGACAGCCGGCGCAGCCGCTTCCCCTCGTCCTCCACGTTGGTGGCCAGCGCGATGGCGGTGTCCTCCGCGGGCAGCAGCACCAGCAGCGTCGTCGTCTCGGGCTGTCCGCCCGCGTGCGCGACGATGTAGTGGCCCCGGAGCGGATAGGTGGCGAAGCCCATGCCGTAGTCGGTGATGCGGCCGTCGCGCGTCACCATCGTCGCCTGCATGCGGCCCATCGTCTCGCGCGTCACCAGCGTGTGGTCCAGCACGGCGCGCGCGAAGCCCAGCAGGTCCTCCACCGTCGCGCGCGTGCCGCCGCCGCCAAAGCGGCTGGTCACGTCCAGGAAGCGCGACGGCTTCAGCGCGCTGCCGGCCACGCGGTAGCCCACCGCCTGCTGCGCGTCGCGCGTGCTCAGCTCGTCCAGGTCCGCGTGGCTCATGTTCGCGGGCCCGAAGACGTGGTCGCGCAGGTACTCGCGGTAGGACTGGCCGGACGCCGTCTCCACCGCCGCGCCCAGCAGGTTGAAGCCCCACGTCGTATACAGGTAGCGCGTGCCCGGCTCGGACATGAGCGGGCGGTCCGCGAACAGGCCGATGGCCTCCTTCGTCGTCACCGGCTTCGTGTTCTTGCCAGCGCTCGGGCTGTCGTAGGTGGGCACCCCGCCCAGGTGGCCCAGCAGCTGCCGCACCGTCACCGGCCACTGCTTCACCGGGTACTCGGGCACCAGCGTGTGGATGTCCGCGTCCAGGTCCAGCTTGCCCTCCTGCGCCAGCTGCAACACCGCCACAGCCGTGAAGGACTTGGTGATGGAGGCCATGCGGTACGTGGTGCGCACCGTGGCCGGCAGCTTCTTCGCCAGGTCGCGGTAGCCATAGCCGTTCATCCACCGCTGGCCGCCACGCATCACGCCCACGGACAGGCCCGCCGTGGGGCCCTGCTTCAGGTCCGCGCGCACCAGCGCATCCAACGCGCGCTGCACCTCCGGCGGGAACTCCGCGCTGGGCTTCGCGTCGGACTCGGGTGCGACGGCCTTCGCGCTGGGCTCCCGCGCGGGCGGCGCTGCCTTCGAGCCGGGCGCCGGAGTAGACCCAGCGGGCGCCGGCGTGGACCCAGCGGGCACCGGCGTGGACGCAGCGGGCACCGGCGTGGACGCGGCAGGCGCGGGTGCCGGCGTGGACGCGGCAGGCGCGGGTGCCGGCGGGACGGCGAGCGCGGGCCCCGCGACCACGAACAGCCACAGCGCGACCAGGCTCCGCTTCATGGCACGACCTCCGCGCTCCGACCATTTCCATGACCCGCGGGACGCGCCGGGGGCGCCGCTCGCGAGGACGTGAGCGCTGGCGCGGGCGTCGCGCCCTCGTTCGCCCACGCAGCCATCAGCGCGTCCGCGACCAATTGGCCCAGCAGGTCCAGGCCCTGGCCACGCGGATGCACCAGGTCCTCGTGCATGAACCCCGCTTGCTCAAAGCGCGCGAGCGAACCCGCGCCGCCCATCGCTGCGTACAGGTTGAAGAAGCCGCAGCCCTCGGCGAGCGCCACCTCGCGCTCGGCGGTGATGGCCGCCTCCAGGAACGGCCGCTGCGACAGGGGCTTTCCCTTCTCGTGCGAGTCCTGCACCGCGTCCATGGGGCCCACCACCAGGCACGCGCTCCCGGGCGCGGCGGCATGGGTGCGGCGCAACAGCGTGGTCAGGTCCTTGCGCACGGTGGGCAGGTCCGTGCGCTTCCACTCCAGGCGCTTGGACTCATTGCCGCCCAGGAAGAAGAGCAGCAGCTTCGGGTCCCGCTGCTGGAGCTGCGCCTTCAGCGCGTCCTCCTCCAGCCGCGCGTACAGCGTGGCGTCCGAGGACGGCACGCCGAGCATGTCCAGCACGACGCCGGGCGCGTCCTTCTGGAGCACCACGCCCTGGACGATGGCGCCCTCGCCCTCCGCCGTGACGTCCAGCCACTTCGCGCCCGGGGGCAGGTCGAAGGACGTGGTGCGGCTGGCGCCGTCCCCCTGGGGCTCCGTGCGCGTGAGCACCGTGCCGTCCACCGACACGGCGAGGCGGCCCGCGCCCGCAACGTCCTTCCACCACAGGGTTCCGCGCGGCTCTCCGTCCAGCTTGAAGCGGCCCCGCGCGCGCCTCTCGGTGGCCACGTGGTACACGCCGGTGATGCCGAACGGGTGCGGCGGCGCGTGCAGCTCGCCCAGGGTGCGCGGCTCCCAGCCATCGCTCACGGCGGCCGTGCGCGTCCTTCCGCCGTAGGGCGCCATGCGGTCCACCAACAGCACGCCCCGGCCCGCGCCACCAAAGGCGGCCACCAGCTCATCACGCACGATGTCCACGATGCGGTCGCCCGCGATGAGCGAGTTGCCGAACGCGGCGATGACCGTGGGGGTCTGCGTCGTGCCTTCCCGCAGCCCGTCCAGCGACATGAAGAACGGCGTCAGCGCGACGCGAGCGCAGCCAGTGTCCGAGGACTCCAGGCATGGCGCCTCCACCGCCGCGCCGGTCGCACCGAGGCGCGTGGCCAACGCGCGCAGGCGCTGCGCACGCGCGGTGGTGGGCGGAAGGGCACGGAACGCGGAGCGCCGGGGCTTCGGGTTCGCGCCGCCGGGCCCGGGGGCCCCGGCCTGTGAAGCAGCCCCCGTTACCCCGCGTGCGCCCGCCACGGCCTCCCCCGTCGTCGCGCGTGCACCCGGTCCCGCATCCGCCTCGCCACGAGAGGCTTCGGACGTCGCGGCCTCCTCGACCGGGGACAGCGCGGAGGCCTGATCCTCCACGGGGCCGGTCCTCCCGGAGGCCTGCTCGTCCACGGAGCCGGGCCGCACGGCGTCTGGCTTCTCCGCGGAGCCGGACCGCGCGGAGTCCTGTTTCTCCGCGGAGCCGAGCCGCGCGGAAGCTTGCTCCTCCACGGAGCCAGACCGCGCGGAGTCCTGTTTCTCCGCGGAGCCGAGCCGCGCGGAAGCTTGCTCCTCCACGGAGCCAGACTGCGCGGAGTCCTGCCCACCCACGGTGCTGGGCCTCGTGGAGTCCTGCTCGTCCACGGAGCCGGGCCGCGCGGAAGCTTGCTCCTCCACGGAGCCGGGCCGCGCGGACGATTCCTTGCGAGCGGCGTCCGGCGAGGCGGACTGCTCCGAGGTCGGCGTGAGGGGGAACCGGTGAGGGGGTGTGCGGGGCTCGCACCCGGGGAGCAGGGCACCCGCCAGGACAGCGAGCAACCACGCGCGCCGGAGCCCCCGCGAGACATCGGGAACCGTCATGTGGCCGCCGAGCGTAGACGAAACCCCGGGCCCGCGCATGTTCCCCACCACATGCTCGGCCGCCCCGCGGGCCGCCCCGGTGCTCCCTCCCGAACAGCCCATCCGTCCAGCACCGCACGCTCCAGCCCTGGAGCCGTGCCGGGAAGAACCGCTTTCCTCCGCCCAGCGCAAATGCAGGGTCCGGCCGCGAACATGCTCCCTTCACATGGCGCGGGGCGCCCCCAAATTATCCGCCGCCATCTATGGGGAAGAACAGGCTCACAACGTGGACGAAGCTCCACCGGCGATTCGGCGACCACGTCCGCGGCATGCGCAACAGCCGTGAACTGACGCAAGAGGCCCTCGCTGAACGCAGTGACCTGTCGGTGGATGCCATCCGCCGCATCGAACGAGGCGCCTTCTCGCCGTCGCTCGACACGCTCGGCAAGCTGTCCGTGGGACTGGACGTGTCGCTCAAGACGCTCTTCCACTCCTTCGACATGGAGCGCAGCGACGGCGTGGCGGAGATCTGCGACTACCTCGCGTGCCGCAGCGGCTCGGAGGTGAAGCTCGCGTGGCGCGTGCTCCAGGCCATGTTCGACGAGCCCTGAGCCGCGCGCCCTGCCGGTCGCACCCGGCAGATGTTCCCTGTCCCCCCGCGCACGTCTGACCTATGCGTCGGCCCTCATGAGCCGCGCGCCGCCCCCCCTTCTCATCGTCGAGGACGACAGCGACCTGCGCGACGCGCTCGTGGAGATCCTCCTCGCCGAGGGGTTCACCGTCGCCGCCACCGCATCCGGTGACGAGGCGTTCGCGTGGCTGGAAGCCCATCCGGCCCCGGCGCTGGTGCTCCTGGACATGTGGACGCCGCGCAGGGACAACTGGAGGTTGCTGGACGCCCTGCACCACCTGCCCCGGTTCGCGGACGTGCCCGTCGTGGCCATCAGCTCCCGCGATGAGAAACACCCCGCCATCCGCGGGGTGCTCTCCAAGCCCTTCGACCGCGAGGCGCTCGTCGCCAGCGTGCGCCGGTACGCGCGCGCCGTGCACTGACCGGGCTCAGGTGCCCGGCGGAGTCCGCGCGCCCAGCCGCCCCGCCACGCCCGGGTCCAGGCGGAACGAATCGAAGAAGCGATCCGCGTCCTTCGGCGGACGCCCCTCCGGGTGCAGCAACAGCTGCTGGTACAGGCGCGGCCCCACCATGAAGAAGCGGCCCCGCAGGCGGCGCGGGCCGGACACGCCGCCCACCTCCTGGCCCGGGAAGCCTCCCTCCATCTCCAGCGGCTTCGCGGTGACGCCCGTCGCGCCCAGGGCCTCCAGCGCGCCCTGGCTGGCGCGGTCCACCACGTCGCGCGGGCTCACCTGGGCCACGGCCGCGGGCGGGAAGTCCGTGTAGGAGACGTAGTAGGCGGTGTCCTCCTGCGTCCGCGCGGAGATGAACGTGTGCAGCGTCACCTCGCCCACGTCGGTGGGCTGCACGCGCCGCTCCTCGGTGACGGGGCCGGGGAACGCCACGCTGAAGCCCCCTTCCGTGGACTGGATGACAGCGGGCGGCGCCGCCTGCACGGGCTCCTCGGCGGACACGGGGGGCGCGGACTGCGTGCGCCCCACGCACCCTCCCAACACCAACAGGGCGGCGAGCGGCATGGCCCGGCACGAACGCTTCATCATCCAGACGGTTCCTGACATGGGTGCCGGAAGCTACGCCCTGCTCCGCCCGGGCGCATCCCTTCCCGTCACCCGGCCGCGCTCAAGGCAACGGTTGGCTCCGCCCTCAGTGCACGGCGCCAGGGTCCCCGTTGGCGGGGTCGTCCTCCGCGTCGGTCGCGGAGGGCTGCTCCGGCCCGCTGGAAATCACCCGGGCCAGGTGGACGCGGAACACGGAGCCCCGGCCGGGCCAGCTCTCCACGTCGATGTAGCCGCCGTGCGCTTCGATGATTCGCCGCGACACCGACAGCCCCAGCCCCACCCCGGGGGCGCGCTGCCGGGCGTTGCCCGCGCGCTGGAACGGGACGAAGAGCCCCTTGAGCTCCTCCGCCGACATGCCGATGCCCTGGTCCGCCACGGTCAGCACCGCGGACCGCGCATCGCCCTTCACGGACACCTCCACCCGGCTGCCCGCGGGCGAGTACTTGAGCGCGTTGCTCACCAGGTTGGTCAGCACCTGCTCCAGCCGGGCGGGATCCGCCCGCACCAGCACCGCGGTGTCCGGCACCACCAGGTCCAGCGTGTGCCCGGAGTCGCTGGACTGGTACAGCTCCACCACGGAGCGCGCCAGCTCCCGCGTGTCGCGCACCTCCGGCTGAAGCTCCAGCTTGCCCGCCTCGATGCGCGTGGCGTCCAGCAGGTCCCCCACCATCCGGTCCAGGCGGGCCACCTGCCGGCGCACCAGCTCCAACGTGCGCTGCATCCGCTCCGGCGTCACCTCCGCGCGGCCCGTCAACGCCGTGGACAGCTTCAGCGCGGACAGGGGGTTGCGCAGGTCGTGCGCCACCCCGGCCAGGAACGCAAGCTGCTGCTCCTGCTGGTGCGCCAGGCTCTCCGCCATCTCGTTGAAGGTGTGGGCCATGTCGCGGATCTCCGACGGGCCCTCCTCCGGCGCCCGCGAGTCCTTGTTGCGGCCCGTGCCGAAGGCGCGCATCGCGTGCTGGAGCTCCGCCACCGGGCGCAGCGCGAAGCGCCGCAGCCAGAAGACCACCATCCCCAGCGTCGCCACCAGCAGCAGGCCCAGCACCACCCCCAGCAGGTTGGCCGTCTCGTTCCAGTGCGCCGCGTGCTGCCGGGCCTCCTGCGCCTGATCCACGTTGATCTGGATGAGCTGCTCCAGCGAACGCAGCGCCTGGTTCAGCGCCCCCAGCACCCGCGCCTGCTGCTCCGGCTGGACCTGGTCCGGGTCGTCCGCCACCTTCCGCTGCGCGCTCAAGTAGGCGTTCACCTGCTCCTGCACCTCATCGAGCACCTGGTTCTCCTCGCCCGGGCTGGCGGTGGCGCGCAGGTCCTCCATCTGGCGGTGCAGGTCATCCTCGATTTGGGGCGGCGTGCGGCCACGGGACGGGTCCGCCAGCATGGGGCTGCCCGGCGACATCAGCAGGCGCGAGTGGACGAGCAGGTCCACCTCCAGCTCCTCCGCCTGCCGCACCCCGTCCACCGATTCACTCAGCGTGGCGGCCATGCGCTCCAGCACGGTCGTCAGCACCACGAGCAGGGTGGCGGACACCACGGTGAGCAGGACCAGCCCCCCCACCACCGTGGAGAAGAAGGCGCGCAGGCTCATGGCACTTCTCGGGCGGGGCCGCGGGCGGCGTCCGTCGTCATGTTCGTGCATCCTCCCTCCAGGCGGCGCCAACTGCCGCGAACGCCGCCCTGTTCCTGAGGAAAGCAACAAGCGTCCGATATCGTGGATTCGCCTCCCCATGGCCGTCAGACCCTGCCTTGAAAAGGAGCCGGCCCCCCAGGGCCCGGCCATGCTAGGCAGCACGCACACGCGGCCCGATGCGCTTCCTGGCACCCGGGCGTCCGCCCTGCTTGAAGAGGTCACCCGATGGATCTGCTCTCACCACCGGCCCGCACCCTGAACTTCGACGCCTTCTGGCGCTGGCTCCAGGAGCACACCAACTGCATCCTGCGGTGCGGCTCCGCCGACATGACGCTGTTCGACCACGACGACTTCCACTGGATGCTGATGGAGGAGGAGCGCCAGCACGTCCTCCAGCTCATCAAGGGCAAGTCGCTGGTGGGAGAGATGGTGATGGTGGGCCGCGAGGTCACGGAGGTCACGGTCTCGCCGGATCCCGACGCGGATCCGCAGCAGGGCCACTTCCTGGTGGAGCTGATGGGCGGACCGAAGGAGGACCCCCAGGTGCTCTACCACTTCGTCATGGCCCACGGCATCGAGCCGGCCGCCGGCCACCAGGGCTTCAAGCACTAGGCCCTACCCTCTCGCGGTGCGCTCGATGGCCTCCACCGCCCGGTGGACGCCGTTGACCCAGGCGCCAGGACGCACGCCGGGCCCTTCACGCAAGAGGGCCACCACCCGCGCCTCCAGGTCCGCCGCGTCCGCCACGCGCTCCGAATCCCTCAGCCGCACCGCCTGCCGGTCGTAGAGCCGGGGATGCGCCCACGCCACCAGCGGGGTCCCGGTGGCCCGGGCCTCCTGGACGGTGTTGTAGCCGCCCGCCCCCACCAGCACGTCCACGCCCCGGAGGACCGCGAGCGCCGGCCAGACGGCCTGCCCCGCGCCCCCGCCCGAGGGCACGAGCCACCGCACCTCCGCCCCACCCTCCAGGGTCACACGCAGCCGGGCGGCGGTGTCCCCGGCCTCGGCCACCTCCTCCGGACGGCCGCACCCCATCACCGCCACCAGCGGCCGGGGGTCCGTGTCCTCCAGCCCCAGCCGCCTCCGGGCCTGTTCGCGGGGCAGCAGCGCGTCCGCGTCCAGCAGGAGCCACGGCGCCGTCCGCACCGCGCGCGGGTGGTGCATGAAGGGGGCGTCCTCGCCGGGCACGACGAGCAGGTCGAACGCCTCCACCGCGCGGGCCACGTCGAAGCGCTCCACGTAGACGGGGTTCAGGTCGCGGTGCACCAGCACGCGCGGCGCGCGCACCGCGGGGAGCAACGCCACCAGCTCTCCCAACAGGCCCCGGGGGAAGGTGTCCACCACCAGCACGTCGGGCGGGGCGCCCTGGAGCCACGCCGTCACCGCCGCCACCGTGGCGGCCTTGTCCAGGCGCGCGTCCAGCCGGTGCACGGTGGCGCCCGGCCCCAGCAGCGCCTCCAGGGGCAGGCCGGCGGCGAACGGGCTGTTGGTGAGCACCTCCACGGAGTGGCCCCGGGCCACGGCGGCGCGGGCCAGCCCCGCGGCGCGCGTCAGGTGCCCCAGGCCTCCTCCCAGCGCGTACAAGCGCCAGTGCTGGCGTCGCGCGGCCACTTCAGCTGCCGCCCAGCTCCTCCTCGAAGGAGGCGTCGTCCTCGCGGCGGACGCTCGCGCCGTCCGCCTCCGTGAAGTCGTCGCGGTCGCGGGACGCCCCGGAGGTGGACCACGCGTCGCGGCCGTAATAGCCGTAGTCCTTGTAGTAGTAGCTCGGGTCGCTTTCCGCTTCGTCCGGGGACGTGTCGGACGGATCGCGGTTCTCGTCGCCGTTGTCCGCCGCCCGGGCGCACGTCACGCACACGTTCTCCGCGCCGTCGAGCATGCGCCCGTGGAGCATGCACACCGGCTTCTGGCAGCGCGCGCACTGCGTGGACGCCTTGCGCTTGCACGGGTGGGAGAAGAGGAAGCCGGTGGTCTCCAGGCACTGCTCGGCGGAAGAGAAGATTGGGAGCATGGCGGAGGGCTCAGGGCGACGCGGCGCCCGCGGGGGACTTGAGGCGGAAGAGCAGGGCCATGCGCAGGGGCAGGTCCAGCGAGGCGAAGCCCAGACACGCGGCGGCCTCTGGCGATACGGGCGTCTTGGTGGCGAGCACCGTCTTCCCCGCGGGGTCGCGCAGCGACAGCTTGCCGTCGCGCACCTTCACGCGAAGCTCCTCCGCGCCGGACGCGCCCTTCACGGACGCGCCCTCGCCGCCGGTCGCCACGGTGTAGAGCACCGCGCCACGGGCGTCCGTGAGCTTCCAGCCGCCGCCGTCGCGCGCGAGCGTGTAGCGCACGGCCTGCCGCGCGGCGTCCTTCACCTGGAACACGTCCGGGCCCCCCGTGACGTACGCCAGCACCGCGTCGTCCGGGCCGGACACCTTGAGGTCGCCGTCCTTCCACTTGTAGCGGGCGACCTCCTTGTCCTCGCCGTCGACCAGCTTGGCGCCGTCGTCCTTGAGCTTGAGCGAGAAGCGCTCGCGGTCGTCGCCGTCCTTGAACTTGAGCTTGGCGCCCGCCTCGTGCGCCTCGGTGGCGGCGGCGGAAGCGGCCAAGGTGGGCGGCGCGCTGGATGCGGGTGCGCCCCCCTGCGAGCACGCGGGGGCCGCGAGCACGCCCAGGACCAGCATGAACAGGACACGCGGTTTCACGGGGAGGCCCTCACACTCCCGAACTTGCGCAGGGAGCTGGAGAAGTTGAGCACCTGATAGAGGCTCAGCAGCATCATCGTCGCGGCGCGCGACGCGTCCTGGGGACCGGGAGGCGGGGCGCGGTGGCCCTTCTTGCCGGCGGGGGCGGCCGGGGGCTTCGGCGCCCACTCGACCCAGTCCTGGGGCAGCAGGGCCCGCATCGCCACGCGGTCCTCGGACACCTCCAGCCGCGACAACCGGATGCCTGGGGGCAGCCGGGCCGCGCGCTGCGCGCTCGAGCCCAGCTCCGCGAGGCCGGGGTGACGCTCCGGCTTCACGCGCAGCGCCACCTGCAGCAGCGACTTGCCCTTGGTCTTTCTCTTGATCTTCGTCCTGCCGCTGGCGCTCCGGCGGGTGCGCTTGCGCTTCTGCAGGTGATCCACCATGGACAGGTGCAGGTGCGTGCCGTCCGCGAACCGGCCCTGGAGGGACAGCCACGCATCGGTGAAGTCCTCGCAGTCCCACCGGCCGCGGCTGGGCCGTCCCACGCACTTGTGCGACTCGTCGATGGGCGCCAGGTCCAGCTTCAGGTCCACGGGCGCGTTCGGCTCCAGGTCCACCATGAAGCGCTGGAGCAGCCGGGCCACCAGCCCATAGCGGCGGTTCTCCAGGTCCGCCTTCCGGGACCGGGCGCGCACGATGAAGAGCACCACCGACGCCAGCAAGGGGACCCAGAACACGAGCGCGGGCAGGAAGGAGAACCGGGCGCGCAGCTCCGGCGACTGATTCTCCATCCAGAGGACCCCCACCAGGCAGTACAGGGCGATGCTGGAGAGGAGCGCGCCCCAGGCGCCCACCCACAGCAGGCCGCGCTTCTCCTCCGCCTCCACGTCCATCCCTTCCAGGGTCTTCAGGTCGGCCAGCACCTCCTCCACCGGGGCCCGGATCGCGTAGAGGTGCGTCTGTTGGAAGGCGATGGGATCGAGCGCCACGAGAGGGGACCTTGTTCAGCGGCACCAGCCATGGGCCGACCGCGAGGCAGCGTAGGAGGGGCCTACGGACAGGTCAAACCGACTGGCGCCGTCCCCGCGAGGCGCGCCGCTTGCCGTCCTTTCGTGCATGGCCCAGCACCTGGTACAGGCTCAGCAACATCATCGTCGCGGTGCGTGACGCGTCGTCCTTCGCCAGGGCCTGCTTCCAGAAGGCGGGCGTCTCCGGATCATCCGGGGCGCGCTCCGCCCGGGCCACCCAGTCATCAGCCAACCGGACCCGCAGGGACAGCCGGTCCGCTCCGACGCGCACCCGCTCCAGCGCCACGCGCCGGGGCAGGCGCGTGGCGGCGGTGGCCCGGGCCTTCAGCGTCTCCAGCCCGGGGTAGCGCTCCGGCTTCACGCGCACGGACACCTGCAACCGGGCGAAGCCCTTCTGCTTCGTCTTCACCTTCGTCCTGCCGCTGGCGCTCGTCTTGCCGCGTTCACGCCGCTGGTGGTGCTCCACCATGTGGATCCGCAGGAAGGTGCCATCCGCCAGCCGGGCCTCCAGCGTGAACCATGGGTCCACGTAGAAGCGCGTGAACCACCCGCCCGGCAGGTCGTCTTCCTTCACGCGCTTCTCGCGCACGTCGGGCGGACGCAGGTCCAGCCGCAGGCGCACCTCCGCGTCCGGGGCCAGGTCGACCTGGAAGCGGTTGAGCAGCACCCGGGCCAGCCCATAGCGCCGGTTGTCCAGGTCGCGCGGCTTCAGCGTGGACCGGCGCAGCAGCAGGAAGACCCCCGCGACGATGAGGGTCGCGGCGACCAGGGCCCCCGCCTGGAGCAGCCGCACCCCCTCCTCGGCCAGCTCCACGTTCGCCTTCACGGTGCCATGCCACACGCCATAGGTCAGCAGGGCCAGCATCCCGCCAGGAAGCAGCGTGAACCCCGTGAGCAGGTTCATCGCGCCCAGCTGCTTCTCCGCGCTGGCATCCAGCCGTCCCAGCACCTCCAGGTCCCGGAGCAGCTCCGGGACGGGGGCGCGGGACTGGTAGCGGAAGGCGGTGTGAAAGCGGGTGATGTTGAGCGCCACGGCGATGGACTCCCTGCGGCGCCTCGCGGGCGGACCGCGTTCGAGCGTAGGGGCCCGTGCGATGGACCGTCAAACGGACGGGCGACCCGCGACGGCACGGGTGCCTCGCGCGCGGCAGGGCGTCCAGGGCCTGGGACACGGGAGCGCGCATCGGGAGCACGGCGCGCGGCGGGGGACAGCCCCATCGCCAGGGCCCTGGAGACCTGTCTCCTCGGGCCTGGAGCACCCTCCGTGCGAGCGGGGCCCCGCTCCCCGAGGGTCCCCGGCGCCGGGGCGGGCGCGGTGGACGGCGGGCCGTTAGGTAGAATGGAACGGCCCCAACGGCATCGGGCGCGAGGTGGACCGTGGATGAAGTCAGCCGCAGGGCGGCGCTGAAGCTGATCGCGGCGGCGGGAGTCACCACCGCCGCGGGATGCTCACGCGGCGCGGGAAAGACAGAGGAGCAGAAGATGAATCCGCAGCAGCAACCAGAAGCCATCCTCCGGGTGGATCCACTCGGGCCGTCCCCGTCGCCTTGGCGGACGCCGGATCCGTTCCTCTTCTGCGTGCATCACAACGACCGGTATCCGCGGGGCAACGCCTCGCTGGGGCCGGAGGCCTCGCTCGCGGGCCGCGACCTGGGCCAGGACTTCGGCGGGCGGGACGGCTGGAACATGTACCACGGCACCGTCGTGCCGGGCTTCCCCCAGCACCCGCACCGGGGCTTCGAGACGGTCACCATCGTCCGCAATGGCCTGCTGGACCACTCCGACTCGCTGGGCGCGGCGGCGCGCTTTGGCGGAGGCGACGTGCAGTGGCTCACCGCGGGCAGTGGCATCAACCACTCGGAGATGTTCCCGCTGCTCAAGCAGGAGCAGTCCAACCCGGTGGAGCTGTTTCAAATCTGGCTCAACCTGCCGCGCGTGGACAAGATGGTCACGCCGCACTTCTCGATGATCTGGGACCACGTGATTCCCCGGCACGTGGTGAAGGACGCGGCGGGACGCGCCACGGAGGTCACCGTGGTGGCCGGCAACCTGGGTGACGTGAAGGCTCCGCCTCCACCGCCGAAGTCCTGGGCCGCGCGCGCGGAGGCGGACGTGGCCATCTGGACCCTGAAGCTGGAGCCGGGTGCGCGCTGGACGCTGCCGGCGGCGGCGCGCGGCACGAACCGGATGCTGTACTTCTTCCTGGGCTCCCAGCTGACGGTGGGCGGCCGGGCCCTCCCGGCGTCGCGCGCCATCGAGCTGCGCGCGGACCTGGACGTGACGCTGGAGAACGGCGCGGAGACCGCGGAGCTGCTGCTGCTCCAGGGGCGTCCCATTGGCGAGCCGGTCGTGCAGTACGGCCCGTTCGTGATGAACTCGCGGCAGGAGATCCAGCAGGCCTTCGCGGACTACCAGCGCACGGGCTTCGGAGGCTGGCCCTGGCCGGACCACGCCCCCGTGCACGGCCGTGAGGAAGGCCGCTTCGCGCGGCACGCGGACGGCCGGGTCGAGCGGCCAGCCTGATCAGGGCTTCTGGGCCTCGGGGGGCTTCCACTCGAAGTTCACGGAGGGCGCGTGCACGGCCTTCGCGTCCTTCATGAGGAAGCCCTCGGCTCGGCTGGCGGCGCGGTCGAAGGCGGGGCGCAGGGACGCGGGGATGGGCAGGAGCACGCCCACGACGAACTTGCTCCCGCGGCACGACTCGTTGTCGTAGCCGAACGCGATGCGCACGGCGACGGAGTCGCCCTCGAGGTGGTGGAACGCGACCGAGCGCTTCACGTTGTCGAGGCCGTACTGGAAGCCCACGCAGTCCTCGCCGGGCTCCAGGCTCTCGAGCATCGCCTCCACCGTCTTGGCGTTCTTGAAGGCGGCCTCGTCGCGGACGTGCTTCTTCACGAAGCCGTCGGCCTTGAGGGCCTTGAGCACGTCCTGCTCCGCGAACGCGGAGAGCAGGGAGAAGCCGCCCTTGCCCTGGGTGACGTCATCGGTGACGTAGGACGTGTGCGAGTACGGGTGAGCGCCGCCGGTGTAGCCATCGCTCGACTGTTCGGTGCTGACCCACGGGCCGACCACGGACAGGACGGTGAAGGACTGGGAGGCCTCCCACTCGGACCGGTCCCGGGTGTCGTCCGGGTCGGGCGCGAGGCTGGAGAGGAAGGCCTTCTTGCGTGACTGGAGGCCGAACACCTCCTTGCCGCCGCGCAGGGCGCGCAGGTCCTTGGCGGACATCTCGAACGTCACGTCCGAGCCGGTCACCTTCCATGTGAGCGGCTGGGACTTGGGAGCAGCCGGGGCCGCGAGCAGCGCCACCATCACCACGGAACTCATGAGCATGCGCGCATCCTGCCCGACGTCCATCAGGTAGAAGAAGCGAGGACATGGTCATGCCCCTCCGCACCTGCCTCGCGCTGCTGCTCGTCCTCTCCGCCTGCGCGACGACGGAGCCCTCCGTCCCCCGGAGTCCCAGGATCGCCAACCTCCAGCGGGCGGCGAAGCTGCCCTGGACGGACGGAGGCCGGTGCGTCGTGAAGGAGGCCTCCCGCCCCTGGTCCCAGGTGGTGGAGCAGTGCTTCCACGCGCTCGACACCCGGAGGATCCACTTCCGCGATACCGGACACCGCTGTCCCGTGGCCACGGCCGACGCGGCCAGCCTGGAGATGCTGGTGGGCGTCTGCCTGCTGACCCAGCCGGAGCTCGCGGTGGGCGCCGTGGTCATCATCGGCGCGGTGGTGGTGGCGGTCGCCATCCGGGAGGAGCTGGAGGCGTATGAGCTGCGGCATCAGTATCCAGAGCCCCGAGAGGAGACCCAGCCCGTCGCGGGACAACGGGTGACTCAATCGGAACCCACGGCGCAGGCAGGCGCGGCGGGGCAGGACTGGTTTCCTCCGCCCCCCGGGCCACCTGATTTCATGGAGCCGCGTGAGCGCGGCCCGGAGTGCATCCCCAAGCGCGTCCCACCCAAGGGCGGCAACAGCGTGCACGACACCTGCGCGGACAACCTCCCGCTCAACGCCTTCCGGGGCGCCAACGCCCTGGTCAACGGCAAGGCCTTCGACGCGCTACAACCGGCGACGCGGACCCTCTGGGAGATCAAGACCGACAACTTCGATGCGTTCACGTCCGCCCTTCAGGAGATCGTGGTCAGGAAGCAAGCGGCGGAGCTGACACGCGAGCGAGCTCTGGCGCTGGCCTGTGGATTCAAGTTCGCGGTCGGAGTACGCAGCGCCGCGCACAGGGCGGCCCTGCTCAAGCAGGCGCCCTCCCTCACCATCGTTGTCATGGATTGGTGCTGAAATGGCAACCCAACCTCTTCTCCTCATCGTCTACGCGCCCGCGCTCGTGCGGGATGACAGCCGCCGTGACACCCTTGTTCATGCCATGGAGCACACGCTCCCCGGCTTGCATCTATCGTGGACGATCTCGGATGAGGGCCAGTTCGTCCCAGCCCCTCGGCGCGACCTGCCAGACGGCGAGCTGCCTCTCCTTTGCAACGCAGATGAAGACCATCTCGTGACGCTGACCGGGTGGGAAAGCCCCGCGGGCGTTTCTCCTGGCGGTCATGCGCAATTGGAAGTTCACGCGAAATGGCCCATGGACGCGGCTGGGATCTCCAACGCGATGGAGGTGTTGTCAGCGGTGGCGGAGGAGGCTCGCGCCTTCTGGGGACATTCGACGCCGGATGGTGCGGCCTTGGACATCGCACTCCAGACAAGCCCCTCGTTGGATGGGCCCCCTCGCCCGCCCCGAGGACTTCCAGCGCTCAAGCTCCCAGAGGACCTGGGCTCCCCCGGGACTCCACATCGCCTCGGGTGGCTCAACTACTGGTCCGCCGCCACCGCGCGGGCCCTCGGGTTCCCGGACCCCGCGCGCGACGCGGAGCTGCTGACACGCTCCCGGCGCACCGCGACCGGTGGCTGGGTCGTCCAGCTCACGGACGCCCCCCTCGACCTGGATGACCCGCGCCACCTCGACGCGCTCCTCCGCGCCTACGAACGCTTCCCCTCCATCGGCGGACGCTCCATCCCGTGACACGCCCGGCCCGTTTGCCGCCGGGCCCCCGTCGCGGTAGCACCGGGCCGTGGCCTCTTCCGGCATCGTCTACGCGTCCTTCGACCGCTTCCCCGCCCCCAAGGGCGCGGCCGTGCACATCCGCGCCTTCGTCGACGCGCTGGGCGCCGCGTTCGGACCCGTGGACCTCGTGGCCATCGGCGACGCGCCTGACGCTCCCGCTCCCGCCCTCGGCCCGAACGTCACCTACCACCCGCTGGGTGCCCGCGGAAAAGACCTGGTCGCCCAGGCGCTGACGTTCCGCTCGCATCTGGGCGCGTGGTGGCAGGGCCGGCCTCGCGCGAAGGTCGTCCACGTGCGCTCCATCTTCGAGGGCTACCCCATCGCCCGGCGCAAGGCCTCCCTCACCGATGCCCTCGTCTACGAGGTCAACGGCCTGCCCTCCATCGAGCTCAAGTACCACCACCCCGACGTCGCGGACGACGCGGAGCTGCTGCGCAAGCTCCTCGCGCAGGAAGCCGCCTGCCTCCAGGCCGCCGACCTCCTCGTCACCCCCAGCGCCGTCACCGCGGAATACCTCCTCTCCCGAGGCGCGGATCCACGGCGCCTGCGCGTCATCCCCAACGGCGTGGACCTGGACGTGTTCCGCCACGCCCCGCCGCGCGCCCCGGAGCCCGGCCGCCCGTTGCGCATGCTCTACAGCGGCACCATGACCGCGTGGCAGGGCGTGCACCACGCCCTGGACGCCTGCCGCCTCCTGCGCCGCGACCTGCCCGTGGTCCTCACCCTCGTGGGCCCCCTGCGCAAGCACGCGCGCCGCGCCCTCCTGGACCGCTGCGGCGATCTGCTGCTCCAGGGCGCGGTCGAGCTCCTCGAACCCCTGCCCCAGGACGCGCTCGCCCGGCTGCACCACGCCTGTGACGTCGTGCTCGTCCCGCTGCCCGTCAACGACCGCAACTGCGTGCAGGGCTGCTGCCCCCTCAAGCTCCTGGAGGCCATGGCCACCGGCACCCCCGTCGTCGTCAGCGACCTTCCCGTGGTGCGCGCGCTGGCGGAGGCCACGGAGGCCTACCGCGTCCGCCCCGGCTCGCCCAAGGCCATCGCGGAGGCCGTGAAGGACCTGGCCGCCCACCCCGCCCTCGGCGCCGCGCTGAGCGCCAACGCCCGCGCCCGCGTGGAGCGGGATTTCCCCTGGGGCCGCGCCCAGCAAGCCCTCGTGAGCGCCTACGCGGACGACCTGGGGATCGCGCGCGCCAGCACCCGCGACAGCACCTCCGCCTCCGCGCCGGACTGAAACCCCGCCTCGATGCGCGCCCGCGCCGCCGCCCCCAGCGCCGCGCGCTCCGCGTCCGACAGGCCCAGCACGTCCAGGCACGCCTGCCCCAGGTGATTCAAGAGCGCCTTTTGCACGATGAACCCATTCACCCCGGACTCCACCGCCTCCGGGATGCCCCCCGCGTCACTGGCGATGACCGGCCGCGCGCAGGCCATCGCCTCCAGCAGCGCGTTGGGCATGCCCTCCCACAACGACGGCTGGAGATAGACGTCACACAGCCGCAGGTGCTCCGCGATGAGCGCCGGGGACTCCAGCGCGCCGGAGACGAGGATGCGGGAGGCGTCCTCGGGGTGCTCCGTCCGGTAGGCCACCAGGTGCTCCGCGTCCCGCGCGCGCACCTCGCCAATCACCAGCAGGCACGCGGGCCGCACGCGCCGCACCTCGGTGAGCGCCGACAGGAGGAACGGCAGCCCCTTCTTGTGGCGCAGCTCGCCGGAGAACCCCAGCACCGCCTCGCCCGGCGCGATGCCCAGCCGCTCGCGCAGCGCCCCGTCCGCCGGCCCCGGTGAGAACAGCGCCGTGTCCACCGCGTTGGGGATGACCTCCACGCCCGGGTCTCGGCCCAACAGCATCGCCATCTTCCGGCCCAGGTCCCGCGACGCGGCGGTGAGCACGTCCGCCCGCTGGAGCGTCCACAGCAGGCGGGCGAAGTCCCCCGGCGGAAACATCAGCTGATCCACGTCGTTGCCGCGCGCGCTGAGCACGGACGCCAGCCCCGCGCTCTGGGCGAACACCACCGCGAGGAAGCCCGGCGGGTACAGGTAGTGCCCCCACACCAGGTCGTACTTCCGCCGCGCGTGCAGGTAGCCGAGCACATCGAGCGTGTGCTGCATGGACAGGTCCACGCCGCCGAACAACCCCAGCCGGTGCAGCGTCACGCCCTTCGCGAACGGCGACACCTCCCCCGCGTCCGCCACCGTCTCCAGCGCCCCGGGCGCCGCCGTGCGCGTCCAGGCCATCACGTCCACGCGCGCGCCCAGCCGCACGAGCGAGCCCGCGGTGCGCGCGCCGCTGCGGGCCAGCCCTCCGATGTCGGGGGGAAAGCGCTCGGCGAGGAGGAGGACTCGGGGACCGGAAGCCATGTCGCGGAATCTACCCGGGCCCCAGCGCCGGCAGGCAGGGAACCACGAGGGATGAAAGCCCCCAGGCGTCCCGTTGCAACGCCCAATCCATGACGCAACCCCCTCCCGCCCCGCGCGCCTCGGACGCCTCCCCCGCCGCCTCGGGACTCAAGGGCCTCTTCGCCTCCCTGTGGCTGGCCGTGCGCGGCTCCACCGAGGACCTGGCCACCGGGCCCGTGGACCGCGCCTTCCTGCTGCTGTCCGTCCCCATGGTGCTGGAGATGGTGATGGAGTCCATCTTCGCCCTGGTGGACGTGCTCTTCGTGTCGCGCCTGGGCGCGGACGCCATCGCCACCGTGGGCCTCACCGAGTCCGTGCTCACGCTCTTCCAGACCGTGCCGCTGGGGCTCTCCATCGGCGCCACCGCGCTCATCGCCCGCCGCATCGGCCAGAAGGATCCGGAGCGCGCCGCGAGCACCGCCGTGCAGGCCCTGGGGCTGGGGCTGGCCCTGGCCGTGCCGCTGGCGCTCGCGGGCTGCCTCTTCGCGCGCCCGCTCCTCATCGCGCTGGGCGCCGCGCCCGGCGTGGTGGCGCAAGGCACTTCCTACACGCGGCTGATGCTGGGCGGCTTCCCCATCATCATGCTGCTGTTCCTCATCAGCGCCATCCTGCGCGGCGCGGGGGACGCGGCCACCTCCATGCGCGCGCTGTGGCTGGCCAACTCCGTGAACATCGTGCTCGCGCCGCTGTTCATCTTCGGCCTGGGCCCCGTGCCCGCCATGGGCGTCACCGGCGCGGCGCTGGCCACCACCGTGGGCCGCTCCACCGGCGTGCTGTATCAGCTGTACCGGCTGCTCAAGGGCAGCGGACGTCTGGAGTTGCGCCGCGGGCACCTGCGCGTGGAGCCGTCCACGCTGCGCTCCCTGCTCAGGCTGTCCGGCGGCGCCATCCTCCAGTCGCTCCTGGGCATGTCCAGCTGGCTCGTGCTGATGCGCATCGTGGCCACCTTCGGCAGCACGGCGCTCGCGGGCTACACGCTGGCCATGCGCATCCTGCTCTTCGCGCAGCAGCCATCGTGGGGCCTGTCCCACGCGGCGGGCACGCTGGTGGGCCAGAGCCTGGGCGCGGGCGACACCGACCGGGCCGAGCGCGCCGCGTGGCGCGCCAGCTTCTACACGCTCGGCTTCCTGGGCGCGGTGGCGGTGGGCTTCCTCGTCTTCGCCGAGCCCCTCATCCACCGCTTCACCTCCGAACCGGAGGTGGCCCTGCACGCCGCGCGCTGCCTGCGCATCGTCAGCTGCAGCCTGGCCCTCTACGCCTTCGTCACCGTGCTGCCTCACGCCTTCAACGGCGCGGGGGACACCACCACGCCCACCGTGGTGAACGGCCTCTTCTCCTGGGGCCTCCAGCTGCCCCTGGCGTGGATCCTCTCCCATCCGCTGGGCTGGGGCCCCACGGGCGCGTTCGTCGCCATCGCCGTCACCTACGGCGCGCTGGGGTTGGCCAGCGCCGCCCTCTTCCGACGCGGAGGCTGGAAGCTGCGGCACGTTTGATGCCGGCCCCCGCCAGCGGACAATCCACACGGTCCAGGGGCTGAGTTGAAAGCGCTCGCCCACATGCCGACTTTCCCTGGACTCTCGCAGCGTGTGCGTGCCGGGCGCGACCCGGACACCGGGGGCTCCCGCAACCCCGGAGCGCCCCCGGACGCACCGCCGCGAGCTCCGGGGTGCCGCGGTCGCGGGGGGGCTTCACACATGGCGGGCAACGAGCGGTTGGGCGTGGCGATTGTGGGTCTGGGTGGAGCGGTGGCCACCACGGCGGTGGCGGGCATGGAGCTGCTGCGCCAGGGGCGGGTGGACACCCGGGGCCTGCCGCTCGCGGGCGTGAAGGGGCTGGGGCTGGTGGAGTACGGCGCCCTGACGTTCGGAGGTTGGGACCTGTTCGAGGAGGACCTGGTCCAGGCGGCGCGCCACCACGCGGTGCTCACCGAGGCCCAGTTGGAGGCGGTGGCCCCCACGCTGGGCCGCATGCGCCCGTGGCCCGCGGCCTCCAACACGAAGTTCTGCAAGAACGTCGTCGGCACGGCCGTGAAGCAGGCGCGCTCCCTGCGCGAGCAGGTGCAGGTCCTCCGCGACGACCTCACCCGCTTCAAGAAGGACGAGCGGCTGGACCGCGTGGTGGTGGTGAACCTGGCCTCCACGGAG
This sequence comes from Corallococcus silvisoli, assembly GCF_009909145.1. NCBI lineage: Bacteria > Pseudomonadati > Myxococcota > Myxococcia > Myxococcales > Myxococcaceae > Corallococcus > Corallococcus silvisoli. The sequence continues at coordinate 32,111 of NZ_JAAAPJ010000007.1, read as the reverse complement.
AAGAGCGTGGACCCCACCCGTCCGGAGTTCGCCACGCCGGAGTCCTTCGAGAAGGCCCTGGACGCGAACGCCCCGGACATCGGCCCGGCGATGCTCTACGCGTACGCGGCCATCGTGGACGGCATCCCCTTCGCCAACTTCACGCCCAGCGTCGCCTCGGACATCCCCGCGCTGCTCGCGCTCGCGAAGCGCACCGGCGCACCGCTCGCGGGCAAGGACGGCAAGACGGGCCAGACGCTGCTCAAGACGGTGCTCGCCCCCGCGCTGCGCGACCGCGCGCTGCACGTGGACGGCTGGTACTCCACCAACATCCTGGGCAACCGCGACGGCGAGGCGCTCGACGACCCGGCGTCGAAGCAGAACAAGCTCGACACCAAGGGCGCCGCCCTGGACAGCATCCTTGGCTACAAGGTCCAGGACCACATCGTTCAAATCCAGTACTACCGCCCGCGCGGGGACAACAAGGAGGCCTGGGACAACATCGACGTCACGGGCTTCCTGGGGCAGCCCATGCAGCTCAAGCTCAACTTCCTCTGCAAGGACTCCATCCTCGCCGCGCCGCTCGTCGTGGAGCTGGCGCGCACGCTGGACCTGGCCAGGCGCCGTGGCGAGGGCGGCGTCATCGACGCGCTGGGGTGCTTCTTCAAGGCCCCCATGTCGCCGGATGGCCAGCCCGTCGAGCACGCCATGGCCGAACAGCAGCGCCACCTGATGGCGTGGCTGGCCCAGGGCCGCGCGCACCAGGTGGAGCGCGCCCCGGAACGCCTCAGGGGCTGACACCACCATGAACGCACCCGCGCGTGACACGGCGGCGGCCCCAGGCCGCCTGGCGGAGCTCCGTCCGCTGCTCTCGGAGCTGATGGACCTCAAGCGCCTGCGCACCCCGGACCATCCGGATGGACTGGCCGCGCACGGCTTCCGGCGCGCATGGGCGGCCCTCGCCTCCGGCGTGGACCCGGGAGCCGTGGCGCTCCAGGAGACGGCGCGCGCGGTGGCCGCGGTGAGGCTGGGCGGCCTGGACGCGGACGTCCTCCTGCGGGCCGGACTGTCCTCCGGGGACGTCGCGCGGGTCCTGCACCGGGGCCTGGACGCGGTGGCGGGACCGCTGGAGTCCGACCTGCGGGAGCGGCTGTCCCTGGCGCTCACGCAAACACCTGATGCGCCCCACGCGCCTCCGCCCGCGTTCGTGGAGCGGCTGGTGCGGCAACCCCGCGCCGGGGCCACGTTCCCCGGGCGGGCGCGACTCCTCGTCCCCCCACAGGAAGGGCACGCGGACCACTGCTACGCGGTGGCGGTGGGCGCGGTGCTCGTCTCCTCCCGGTTCGGCGCGGCCCCCTCCCTGCCCTTCCTGGCGGGCCTGTCGCATCACCTCTTCAACGCGGTGCTGCCGGACGCGGGCTACGGCGGCGAGGCGCTCTTGGGGGACCTGCTGGAGCCCCTGATGAGGCGCCACACGGAGGCGGCCCTGGCCTCGCTTCCGGTCCGGCTCTCCAAGGCCGTGCGGCAGGCGCTGACGCTCACCGGCAACGTGGACTCCCCGGAGGCGCGCGCCTTCAACGCCGCGGACGCGCTGGACCGCGCGCTGGAGCTGGAGGCCCATGCCCGCGCGGCGGGGTTCACCCTGCGCCAGGCGATGGAGGACCTGGAGCTCATCCACCCCGGCCCCCTGCGGACGTTCGGCGACGACGTCCTCCGCGAAGCGACGGTGTGGCCATGAGCCGGCGGTCCACGGCCAGCGGAGGGGCGCGGGCGCGGCGCTCCACGCGCGCTCGGCGGTGGCGGCGGCTGAACCTTCCGGAGAGGTGGTGACCATGTTGGAGGCGAGGCCAGCAGCCCACAAGTTGGGCTGGGCGGTGGTGGGCTGCGGTTGGGTGGCGCGGGACTACGTCATCCCGGCGCTCCAGGGGTCCCGCAACGCGCGGCTGGTGGCGCTGTGCGACTCGGACGCGGAGGCGCTGATCCGCATCCAGGCGGACGGCGCCGTCCGGCACACCGCGCTGGGGTCGGTGCTGGCGGACCGGAGCGTGGAGGCCGTCTACATCGCCACGCCCAACCACCTGCACGCGGCGATGACGGAGGCCTGCGCGGCGGCGGGCAAGCACGTGCTGTGCGAGAAGCCCATGGCCGTCACGCCGCAGGAGGCCCTGCGCATGGTGGTGGCCTGTCAGCGCGGGCGCGTGCACTACGCCACCGCGTTCGACCAGCGCCACCACGCGGCGCACCGCAGGCTGCGCACGCTGGTGAAGGAGGGCGTGCTGGGCACCGTCACCCAGGCGCGCATCCACTACGCGTGCTGGCTGCCCGCGGACTGGACCCCGAGCAACTGGCGCATCGACCCGGAGCAGGCCGGAGGGGGCGCGATGATCGACCTGGCGCCGCACGGGCTGGACCTGCTGGAGATGGTGCTGGGGGATGAGTGGCAGTCGCTCACCGCGATGACGCAGCGGCGCGTGCACGGCTACCCGGTGGACGACGGCGCGGTGCTGATGGGCCAGTTCAAGAGCGGCACGCTGGGGCTCCTGCAGGTGGCCTACAACTGCCCGGACGCGTACCCCCGGCGCACGCTGGAGCTCATCGGCACCCGGGCGCGCGCGCTGGCGTACAAGACGATGGGGCAGACGCCCGGCGGTTCGCTGTCGCTCACCGACGCGAGGTCGGGCGAGGAGACGTGGATCCACCTGTCCCCGGACGAGGACCGGAGCCCCTTCCTCCACCAGCTGGAGTCCTTCTCGGCCTGCGTGCTGGACGGCCGTCCGCAGCCCTTCTCCCCCGACCGCGACGTGCGCCTCGTGGGGCTCCTGTCCCGGGCGAACCACTCTGGGAGGGCGTTTCCGCCATGCCATTGATCCGCTATGCCTGCACCCACTGCGGCACCTGGCAGCCGGGGTTCCCGCGCGAGCGGCCCACGGCCTGCCCCACCTGCCTGGACGTGCGCAACGCGCTGCCGCGCGACGGCTGGGACTTCCAGACGGCGGGGCAGGTGTCGGAGCGGCTGAGCACGCGCTGGGAGGAGGCGCTGCCCGGCATCTGGGCCTTCTCCTGCACGCCGCACTTCGGCCTGGGGTCCACGGGGTGGCTCCTGCGCAGGCCGGAAGGCAACGTCGTCTTCGAGGGCGCGCCCTGGTATTCGCGGCCCGCGCTGGAGTTCCTGGAGGTGATGGGCGGCATCCAGGTGCTGTCCGCGTCGCACCCGCACGGCTTCGGGGCGCTGTGGCAGCTCCAGGAGCACTTCGATCCGCTGCTCGTCCTGCACCGGGACGCGGTTCAATACAGCAAGGCCTTCCAGGTGCGCTGGCCGGTGGATGACGAACACGAGCTGGCGCCAGGGCTGACGCTGCACTGCGTGGCGGGCCACTACGAAGGGCAGACGGTGCTGTACGACGCGCGCACCCGCTCGCTGTTCTGCGGCGACGCGCTGAAGGTGGACATGGACGCGCGCGGCCGCCCCACGGGGCTGTCGTGTCACAAGGGCTTCCACTACGCGATCCCGCTGAGCCACGCGGAGCTGCGCCGCTACCGCGCGGTGTTCAAGCAGCTGCCGTTCGAGAACGTCTTCACTCCGTTCGAGTTCGCGCGGGGCGTCACCCGCGACCACGCGCTGGCGCTGTTCGACCGGCTGCTCTCCGGCATGCCGCACACCCGTCCCCTGCCGTTGGAGGAGCTGTCATGAGCGTCGCCCGAGCCCTGGATGCCTATCACCGCGCCGTGTCGACCGGCGCGCTTCAAGTCTTCCGCATCGACCCCATCGACCGGATGGGAGTCCCGGTGGTCTCCGCCAGCCTGCGCATCGGGACCGGCCCTGGCGCCGCGCTGCACGGCAACGGCTACGGCCGCACCGAAGACGAGGCCCGCGTCGGCGCGATGGGCGAGCTGGTGGAGGAGACCTTCTGCGAGTACGCGATGCTCCGGATGCCGCGCATTCACGGCAGCTACGCCGCGCTGGTGCGCGCGCGAGGGCCCACGGCGGTGGCGGACCCGCTCACGCTGGGGCTGCCCGCGGGCAGTCCGTACCGGCCGGACCTGCCGCTCGTCTGGGTGGAGGTGCAGCGGCTGTCCACCGGAGAGCGCGTGCTGGTGCCGGAGGAGTACGTCGCCATCCACCCGGGGCAGTTGCAGGGCCGCTCGCCGCTCATCACGCCCATCACCAACGGCCAGGGCGCGGGGCTGACGCGGCCCCAGGCGCTGTCGCACGGCCTGCTGGAGCTGCTCCAGCGCGACGGCAACGGGCTTCAGTACCGCGCCATGGACCAGGGCGTGGTGCTGGACCTGGGAGGCGCGCAGCTGGCGCCGGACGTGCGCGAGCTGCTGGAGCGCTACCGGCGCGCGGGGGTGGAGGTGATGGCGAAGCTGGCGGGCACGGACTTCGGCATGGTCAACCTGTACGTGGTGGGCCGAGACATGTCCGTGGGGGACCCGCCGCTGATGATGACGGCGTGTGGCGAGGCGGCGGATCCGGACCGGGACCGGGCGCTGCGCAAGGCGCTGCTGGAGTACGCCTGTTCGCGGGCGCGCAAGGCGTTCATGCACGGACCGCTGAGCGCGGTGGCCCGGGTCGCGACGCAGGAATACATGGACCGCTTCGTGCCGCTGGTGGACCTGGGCGCGGAGGAGCCGCGCGCGCTGAACGCGATGGTGGAGTGGGCGCGGATGCCGGCCGCGGCGCTGCGCGAGCTGACGGCGTGCACGCTGATGACGCGGAAGACGGTGCGCTTCGAGGACCTGCCCCGGGCGCCCATGGCGGAGGACCCGTCGCTGCGGTGCGACCACGTGGTGCGGCAGCTCCACGCGGCGGGCTTCGACATCCTGATCGCGGACCTGTCGCCGCCGGGCCGTCAGGTGCACGTGGTGAAGGTGCTGGTGCCGGGGCTGGAGGTGGAGACGATGACGTACAACCGCATCGGTGAGCGCAACGCCGCGCGGCTGCTGGAGCGACGGGATCCGCTGGTGGGGATGGGGGCGCCACCGCCGGGAGCGCAGCCGGTGCGGCTGACGCCGGAGGCCGAGGAGCGGCTGGGTGGACCCGTCTGGTTCAACGCGCGGCTGGCGGAGGCGCGCGTGGGGCGCCTGTACGCGCTCTACCGGGAGCCGGACCGCCACGCGGTGCCGGCGGTGCTCGCGAGCCGCCGCTTCGGGGGGCAGTGAGCCATGGCGCTGCGCTTCGCGTACAACACCAACGGCGTGGCCCACCACCGCTTCGAGGACGCGCTGCGCCTCATCGCGGACAGCGGGTACGACGGCGTGGCGCTGACGTTGGACCACCACCACTTCGACCCGTTCGCGCCGGACTTCGAGCAGCGGGCCGGGCAGCTCGCCGCGCTGCTGGAGCGGCTGGGCCTGGGGCTGGTGGTGGAAACGGGGGCGCGCTTCCTGCTGGACCCGCGCAGGAAGCACGAGCCCACGCTCATCACGCCGGAGGAGGCGGGCCGGGCGCGGCGTCTGGAGTTCCTGAAGCGCGCGGTGGACGTCTGCGCGACGTGCCGGGGAGAGGCCGTGTCCTTCTGGGCGGGCGTGCCCCGGCCCGGGGTGACGGAAGAGGCCGCCTGGCCATGGCTGGTGGACGGGGTGGCCCGGCTGTCGGAGTACGCGGCGTCGCGCGGCGTGGTGCTGGCGGTGGAGCCGGAGCCGGGGATGCTGGTGGAGACCGTGGACGGCTGGGGACGGCTGCACGCCCGGGTGGAGGCGGCGGGGGCGCCCCCGGTGCGGCTGGCGCTGGACGTGGGGCACCTGCTGGTGACGCAGGAGCGGGCGCCCGCGGAGGCGGTGCGCGAGTTCGCGCCGGTGCTGGGCACGGTGGCGCTGGAGGACATGAAGCGCGGCGTGCATGAGCACCTGCCGTTTGGCGAGGGGGACGTGGACGTGCCGTCGGTGCTGCGGGAGCTGATGCGCGCGGGCTACGACCGGCTGGTGTGCGTGGAGCTGTCCCGGGATGCGCACCGGGCGCACGAGCTGGTGCCCGGGGCGCTGGAATGGTTGAGGGCGCGCCTGCCGACAGGCGCGGAGGTGGCGGCGTGAACAACGTGAACCGGCTGCGGATCTGCTTCATCTCCCGGCGCTTCTTCCCGGCGATCTCGGGGATGAGCGTCTATGCGCTGAACCTGGTGCGGGAGCTGGTCGCGTGCGGGCATGACGTGACGATGGTGAGCCAGTACCGCAACGACCCCGCGGGCATGGCGGTGTACGGGGGCGGGCCGCCGCCGGGGATTCCGGGCGCGCACGTGCTGGGGTGTGAGTCCCGGGGGGAGCAGCGCATCAACCAGGGCCACCCCGCGAGCTTCGAGCAGGACGTGGAGGACCTGGTGGGCACGGTGATTCGCGAGCACCGGCGCCGGCCGTTCGACCTCGTCCACGCGCAGTACGGCTACCCGTGCGGACTGGCGGCGCTGGAGGCGGCGCGGCGTCTGGGATTGCCCAACATCGTCTCCATCCAGGGAGGCGACGGACACTGGGTGGGGACGTGCTGTGGGACGCACAAGCAGGCGATGCTCGCGGTGCTGGGCCACGCGGGGGCGCTCCTGATTGGCAGCAGGTCCTTCGCGGAGGAGGTGCGAGCGCACCACGGCACGCCGCTGGAGCGGTTCACCATCGTCCCGGGGGCCACGGATCCGCGGCGCTTCCATCCGAGGAGTGAGTCGAGGCTCGGGGAGCTGCGGGAGGTGCCGGTGTGGCTGTACCACGGCCGGGTGGACGCGCGGAAAGGCGTGCTGGAGCTGCTGGACGCGGTGAAGCGGCTGGTGGCGGAGGGGCGGCGCCTGAAGCTGCGGGTGTCTGGGATGGGCCCGGACGTGGAGGCGGTGCGCGCGCGGGTGGAGGCGGAGGGGCTCCGGGGCACGGTGGAGCTCACGGGCGCGTCCACCTACTCGGAGGCACCGGACCTGTACCGGAGCGGGGACCTGTTCGTGTCGCCCACGCATTCGGAGGGGTTCTCCAACACGTTGCTGGAGGCGATGGCGTCGGGGTTGCCCATCGTGTCGACGAAGGCGGTGGGCGTGGTGGACTGCCTGGAGGACGGGCGGGACGGGCTGTTGGTCCCGCCGAAGGACAGCGTCGCGCTGGCGGAGGCGATGGGGCGGCTGATGGACGACGCGCCGCTGCGAAGGCGGCTGGCGGTGACGGCGCTGCGAGAGGTGCGGGAGCTGTACTCGTGGCGGTCGGTGGGGCGGAGGATTCAAGGGGTCTACACGGAGCTGACGGGCACTCGGCCGGACACGCGGTGGACGCACCTGTACGACCCCACGACGACGGAGGCGAGCGCGGATCCCTCGTGCCGGTTCCGGGCGGCGCCGCACTTGTTATGAGCACGGCCCTGTTCGTGTCGCCGCACCTGGACGACGTGGCCTTCTCCTGCGGGGGCACGCTTTCGGCGTTGAAGGCGAAGGGGTGGACGGTGGCGCTCGTCACCGTCTTCACGCGGTCGGTGCGGGAGCCGCGGGGCTTCGCGCTGGAGTGCCAGACAGCGAAGGGGTTGGGGCCGGAGGTGGACTACATGGCCCTGAGGCGCGAGGAGGATCGGGTCTTCGCGCAGCGGCTGGGCGTGGACCTCACGGTGTGGGGAGAGTTGGAGGAAGCGCCGCACCGGGGTTACGCGAGCGCGGAGGCGCTGTTCCGGCCGCCGCGACTGGACGACGCCATCGAAGCGGCCGTGGCGCGGTGCCTGCGGCCGGTGTTGTGGGAGCTGAAGCCGGACCGGGTCTTCGTGCCGCAGGCGCTGGGAAGCCACGTGGACCACGTGCAGGTGGTGCGGGCGGTGCAGGGGTTGGGCATCCCGTCGAACCGCGTCTTGTATTACCGGGACATGCCCTACGCCGTGCGCCAGCCGGACGCGAAGCCAGACGCGGCCGTGCCACCGGGGCTCGGCGCCCTGATGGTGGACATCACGGAGCACCTGGAGCGGAAGGTGGAGGGCTGTGCCTGCTACGGCACGCAGCTGGCGTTCCAGTTCGGAGGGGAGGAAGGGGTCGCGCCCCTGCTCAAGGCCTTCCACGAACGGGAAGCGGAGGCCCACGGAAGGACCGGCGCCGCGGAGGTCTTCCTGACGGAGGCGGTCAGCTGAGGGGCCGGAGGGGATGCAACAAGCCCGCGTCGAGGAGCACCTGTTGCACCTCCGCGGCCAGCCGGACGTGCTCCGGGTTCGTCACCGTGAACCGCTCCGGCGTGAGGATGACCAGCGTGCCCAGGTCTCCCACGGGCTCGACGCGCACGGGCGCCGGGAGCGGAGGCACGGGTCCGCGTTGGCGGGAGAAGTAGGTCATCCAGCCAGTGAAGGTGCCTACGGTCGCGGAAGTCGAGATCAGGTCCCTGTGTTGCTCGGACGTCACGACGCCCCACTCCGGGTCCCAACTCAGGACCATCGCGAGCAGGGACTCGGACAGGACGGAGGCCGTCAGCACGCGTTCCGCGACAGCGCCTCCTCGAAGTCACGGGCGCTGACCCGCACGCGCCCATCCCACGTCCGAGGCGCGTACTCCCGCGTCCGCCCCTCCGTGCGCAGTCGCACCGTGGGCCCGCTGGCGCAGCCCACCCAGAGCACCCAGAGCATCATCCAACACAGGGACCGTCCCCATACCGTGAGCCCGCGCGCGGTCATTCCTTCATTACGATTCCGTCGCCACCTGCCTGCCGAGCCCTTTCACTCCAGCCGTCAACCCGGGGCCTCCGCGACCTGCTTCAACCATCGTCCACGGGCCCGGCTCCCTCGACCGGCAACGATCGGGAACCCGAGCGCCGGGCTTCCCGCACGTCCTGCCCCATCCCTACCCCCAGCGGCATGCACACCGTGAAGCGTGAAATCGTTCTCGCCCGGAGGCGCCGATGACACGCCAGCAACCGAACTCCCCTTCAAACCCAACCAAGACTTCGAGCGCTGCGCCTCCCTTCTTCCCAGAGGCCTTCCGCGAAGGCGACGAGGACGTCAACGGCACCCGCATCCACTTCGTCATCGGGGGCAAGGGAAGCCCCGTCCTGCTCCTGCACGGCTACGCCCAGACACACCTCATGTGGTGGCGAGTGGCGCCGGAGCTCGCGAGGAACCACACCGTCATCATCCCCGACCTGCGCGGCGCCGGTGACTCCTCCGCCCCCGCGCAGGGCTACGACAAGGAGATCATGGCCCGCGACATGCGCGCGCTGGTGAAGAAGCTCGGGTTCGACAAGGTCTCCGTCGTGGGCCACGACATCGGGCTGATGGTCGCGTACGCCTATGCCGCCCAGTTCCCCGACGAGGTCGAACGCCTCGCCGTCCTGGACGCCTTCCTGCCCGGCATCGAGCCCTGGTCCGACCAGGTCATGCGCCGCACGGACGTGTGGCACTTCTCCTTCAACGGCCCCACCGCGGAGAAGCTGGTGCAGGGACGCGAGCGCATCTACCTCGACCACTTCTGGACCGACATGGCCGCCAATGCCCAGGCCATCGGCGAGGCCGAGCGACAGGCCTATACGCGGGCCTACGCGGCCCCGGGCCGACTCCACTCGACGTGGGGCTACTTCCAGGCGTTCGACCAGGACAAGAAGGACTTCCGCGAGCTGGCCCGAAACAAGCTCCCCATGCCCGTCCTCGTCATCGGGGGAGACAAGTCCATGGGCGAACCCCTCACCGCGCAGATGCGCGCGGTCGCGACCCAGGTCGAACCCCACATCCTCAAGGACACCGGCCACTGGGTCTCCGAAGAGCGCCCGGACGAAGTCCGCAAGCTCCTCGGTGACTTCCTCCAGGCCTGACGAGAGCGCCAGGGGCCGTGAAGGAGCGCCCCTTCACGCCCCCCACGCCTGCGTGCCCCCTCAGGCGCCAAAGCCTCCCAGCGCCGTGCGGCTGAAGCTCGCGGCCCCCTGGCTCACGCGCACGGCGGACTGGCTGAACACCTGGAACGCCGCGCGGATCTCCTGGGCGCTCTGCCCGGGCGTGAGGATCCACCGGTCCGCGATGCCCATCTCCTGGAACACCCGCCGGAAGTCCGTCACCCCATCGTCGATGCCCATCGCCGCCACGATGTGGTTCTCCACCCGGTGCAGGTCCTTCACCAGCGCCGCCACGTCCTTCGCGCGCGCCTTCTGTGAGCCCTGGTCCGAGCCGTCGGTGATCAGCAGCGTCACCGTGCGCACCGGCACCCCGTTGGCGCTGAACTCCTGCGCCTTCGCCAGCACCGTCCCCAGCAGCACCACCGCCTGGTCATACAGCGGCGTCCCCAAATCCGCCGAGTAGTTCCCCGAGTGCATCCGCACCACGTCCTCCAGCGGCCGGAACGGATTGAGCACATGCCCGTTCAGGTAGCGCGTGTGGAACAGCACGCCGTCCTTCTGCTGGCTCGCGAGCAGCGCCTCCAGCACCAGGTTGTGCCCGTCGCACACCGTCTTCGTGTGCCCCGAGTGCGAGATGCTCCCGGAGTCATCCGGCATCACCGTCACCAGCACCACCTCGCTCGCCTGCACGTCGTCCACGTGGATGCCCAGGCCCGCCTGGATCTGCGCCCCCAGGTCCACCACCGTCAGCGCCTGCAACGCCGCGGGGCTCAGCACGCCCTCCGCGTGCGCATCCTCGAAGAGCTTCTGGACCCCGCCACCATTCGCCTTGCTCATGTCCGTGTCTCCTTTCGTGTCCAACCCAAAGCCAGACGTCACGCCAGATGCAGGTCGGGCCAGCTCGCCAGCGGGTCCGTGGACTTCACCAGGTGCATGCCCGCGTCCGCGAAGCGCTTGAGCGCCGCGTCCGCCTGCGGCGTGAAGTCCGCCGCGAAGCCGCCCTTGCCGTCCGGCACCGTCACGGACGACATGCAGTCCGTCAGCAGGTACACCTTGCGCGCCAGCGCCGCGTCCTGCGCGACGATCTCCCCCAGCAGGTCGTCGATGGAGCTCTTCACGCAGTGGCTGGCGGCCTGCCCGCCAATCACCACCGCGTCCGACGTGAGCAGCGTCTTCAGGAACTGCGTGTTGCGCTGCGCGAGCGGCTGGCCGTCATGCCGCATCAGCACCTCCGGCCGCAGCACCGAGTAGTTCTCCGTCAGCGGGTTGCCGCCCTTCACCTCCGCCCACGACTGCACGCCGCGCGCGAACGAGTGGAACAGCCGCGCCTCCTGCACCACGCCCGCCAGCGCGTGCCCGTCACTGCCCAGCAAGCAGTGCGGCGGCCACAGGTAAAGCGTGTACTTCCCCGCCCGCTCCAGCTCCTCGCAGTAGTACTTCACCTGCTTGAGCAGCCACGGGTAGTTGCCGCCGCACAGCCACTTCGCCACCGCCGGGTTCGGCCGCGCCTGCCCGCGCTCGAGCTGCTCGCGCGTCACCTCGCGGTACGGCTGGAGCGGCTGGTCGTCCTGGTCCACCCAGAAGGACGGGAAGAAGATCTGGTAGGCGAAGTGGGTGTCCAGCGTCGCGGTGACGTTCGTCAGCGTCCCCAGGTTCCGGTAGATGAACTCCGCGATGCGGCGGTTGTCGTCGATGGCGCCCCGGCCGCTGCGCCCCGCCACGTACAGCGAGCCATCCGGGAAGCAGAAGTCCTTCTGCACGTCGATGAGCAGCAGGTGCAGGTTGAAGCGGTCCGTGGCCGCCGCCTTCACGCCCTGCGCCGCCTTCCACGCCCCGGCCTCGCGCTGGAGCTTCCCGGCGTTCGGCCCGTAGCCGTACTCGGCGGCGTGGTGGGAATCGTAGAACCCGGGCAGCGGCAATTGCTTCGCGGTCGTCTTCGTCATGTCCAGCCCCCTTGTGTGTCTCAGTTCATCCGCAACACGGTGAGGTCCTGCGCCCCCACCACCATCAATCCCTCTCGCGACAGCAGCAGCTGGCAGCCCGCGTCCACGAAGGGCTCCGCGTCCGGGAACTCGCGCACCGCCTCCAGCCGCCCCTGCCGGTGCTCCACGCGCGTCAGCCCCGCGTCCGTGGCGCAGAAGAGCGCGCCCCCCACGGCGCACTTCCCTCGCAGCGTCCCCAGCCACGAGCCATCCCCCGCGTCGGCCCGGGCGCTCGCGCGCACGGCCCCATCCAGCCCCAGCAGCACCGCGTGGTGCACCGTGCGCCCGCCGGACTCCTCCGCGAGCAGCAGCCACACCGTGTCACCGTCGAACACGGCCTCCGCGTCCAGCAGCTGCCCCGATGGCCACGGCAGCGCGAGCCCGTCCCTCAAGCCCTTGCGCTCCACGTCGAACACGAAGGCCCCCCGCAGCCCCGCGGCGCGGTGGAAGCCCAGTCCGAACCGGGGCCCCACGAACAGCCGCGTCTGCCCTTGCAGCACGTCCCCCCACCGCTCGGGCCCATACGTCCCGTCCCGCCACAGGCCGCCGCCCACCGCCCAGAACCGGTGTCCGGCGTGGGCCGCGAACACCGGCCGGTTTTCACAGACATCCACGCCCAGGAACTCCGGCCCCTGGCCCCGCGCGAACACCGCCACCCGCCCACCCTGCCCCAGCAGCGTCACGTCCCCCTGCACCGCCCAGCGCAGCGTCGGGTCCAGCGCGCCGCGCATCACCGTGCGCCCGTCCTCGCGCCGGTAGGCACCCTCCGCGTGGTAGACGAAGCGCACCGTCCCCGCCTCCGCGCTCACGTGCACCATCGCGCCCCGGGTCGTGAACCTCCGCGTCGCCACCACCTGCCCGCGCACCGCCGTCACCGGCGTGGCCGCCACCGTGGCGTGCGGCTGGCAGGTGGGGCACGCGGCCCGCGCGTGCTCCACCCCACACGATGCGCACACCGTGAAGCGCAAGGCCTCCAGCACCGGCAGCGGGAACGCGCCGCGCAGGTCCTCCACGAACACCTGGTGGAACAGGTGCAACACCTCATCCGGCAGCGTGGCCCGAGGCAGCGCGGGCTTGGGGTACTGCACGTCCGGATGGAACACCGTGACGCGCTGGAGCAGCCGCCCCACCGCGTTCAGCCGCGCGCCCTGCGCCTTCGGCTTGTGGATGCCGCCCTGCGGCCCCACGCACAGCAGCGACTGCATCACGGTGACAGCGAAGGCATACCAATCACTCTCCACCGTCGCCGGCCGAGCCGGCGACAGGGCCTGCGCGCCCGCGTCCAGCCGCAGGGGGTCCAGGAACTTCTCCGTGAACACCGGGCAGAGGTACGGACCGAACTGGAAGCTGTCCGCATCGATGAGGTACGCGTCCGTGCCCACCGTCAGCACGTTGAGGTCGTTGAAGTCCCCCACCACCACGCCGCTCGCGTGCACGGCCCCCAGCACGCGGTGCAGCCCCGCCAGCACCGTCACCGCGTCCGCGGCCCTGCCTCCCGCGCGCCGGAACGCCGGCTCCCCGAAGCGCCGCAGCGGCTCCACGCCATCCAGCCTGCGCATCGCATAGCCCAGCACCTCCACGCCCTCGCGGTCCGTGGCCAGCGCCTGCGGCGACACCACGCGCGCGGGCAGGCCCGTGGGGAACGCGCGCAGCTTGCGCTGGTGCTCCGCGAGCCGGGCCTTCGCCGCGGCCTGCTCGTGCGGAAGGCCCAGGTAGTCCGGGTGCTCCGGCCGCTTGAAGACCTTGAGGGCCCGCCCATCCCCCAGGTCATACACATCCGCCTCGCCCCCCTTGCCCAGCGCCCCCCGCGGATCCAACCGGACCTTCTTGCCTTCAACCCAGACGTCCATGGCCTCACGCCCTCCCCATCCGCCGGCGCAGCACCACCAGGGTGGTGTCGTCCGTCAGCAGCCCCGGCGTGCGCGACAGCCGCCGCTCCGCGAAGTCCGCGCGCACCGACTCGCGGTTGAGCTGCGCCAGCCGCCGTCGCACCGCGTCCGGGTTCGTGAAGTAGCGGTCCTCCGTCCAGAAGCGCGACAGCGGGCCCACCGCTTCGTCCCGCTCGGGCAGCCGCGCCCGAGCGAGCCCCAGCAGGTCCCCCACCCCGTCCGTGCCCAGCATCAAGGCCTGCACGTCACCAGTGGGCACCAGCGCCCGGGACACCAGCGGCACGTCCTCCCCGCGCAGCAGCGCATACGCGAGGTACGGCGGCGCGTTGCCCGGGAACGGCCCCAGCGCGTGCACCTCGCCGTTGAGCATCCACACCCCGTCCCCCGACGAGAAGATGCGCGTATGCACGGGCGTCACCACCGCCCCCACGACGGTGAACAACAGGTCCCCCAACACCTCCCGGCCCAGCGCGGAGGCCAGGCCGTCCATCAGCCCCAGCAGGTCCTCCCGCAGCCCCGGAAGGAAGCCGTCCCCCTCCACCGCCTCCCCTCGCGCGAGCCGCGCCTGCGCCGCCTGCGCCAACCGCCGCACGCCCAGCTGCGCCCCCAACTCGCTGCACGGCTGGCTGCCACACCCATCCGCCACCACCAGCACCAGCCCGTGCTCGCTCGCCCGGACGCAGGCGGCGTCCTGGTTGTTCCGCCCCGAGCGCGCATGCTCCCGGCCCTGCACCGAACCCACCGCGACATCGAAGGGCAGCGTGGACATGGCTCTCCCGTGGCCCTCGAAGGGCCCGCACGACAGGGACTCGCGGACAAGAGGGCGACCTGGCGCCGCCCCAACTTCGTGTATCTACGACACCAACATAGTGTCGCAACAACACTAAGTCAAGGCGACGTGGCCTCCATGGGAGGGGGACGGGAGGCGCGAGGGTGGTTAGAGCTCGAAGTTGAAGCCGGCCTTCTCGAGCTGTTTGTACTTCTTGTGGTCGAACCGGTAGAGGCGGGCGGCGCGGTGGGAGACGTCCTGCTCCACCTCGTCCAGCTCCTCCAGCAGGTCCATGGCGAGGATCTTCTTGCGGAAGTTGCGCTTGTCGAGCTCGCGCTCCAGCACCGTCTCGTACAGCCGCTGGAGCTGCGACAGGGTGAACTTGGGCGGCAGCAGCTCGAACCCGATGGGCTGGTAGCGCACCTTGCCCTTGAGCCGTTGCAGCGCGGTGGCCAGCACCTCCGCGTGGTCGAACGCGAGCTTGGGCGTGTCCCAGACGGAGAACCACGCCGCCTCGCGCGCGTCGGTGGAGGCCTGGAGGTGATGGGCGGACAGCTTCACCAGCGCGAAGTACGCCACGGTGATGACGCGGCCCCGGGGGTCGCGCTCCGGCGCGCCGAACGTGTAGAGCTGCTCCAGGTGGCTGGTGCGCAGGCCCGCCTCCTCCTCCAGCTCGCGGCGGGCGGCGTCCTCCAGTGACTCCTCCATGCGCACGAAGCCGCCGGGCAGCGCCCACCGGCCTTGATAGGGCTCCACCCCGCGCTGGATGAGCAGCACCTTGAGGTCCTCCTCATCCAACCCGAAGACGACGCAGTCCACCGTCACCGCCGGGCGCGGATACTCATAGGTGTGGCTCATGGGGAAACCCTCCGGCCGGCATCGTGTCCAGCGGACACGGTGCCGGCAAGCGCCATCACGCGGGACGGAGGGGGACGGCGCTCAGACGGCGACGAGCCGGCCCAGGCGGCGCCAGTCGACCAGCTGGACGTTCTCCTCCGCCAGGTCGAACTCCAGCGAGCGGCGCATGCCCAGCACGTCGCCGCCCATCTGGAAGGGCACGTCGCGGTCGAAGTCCATGCGCACGCGCTCCACGAAGAAGTCGTGCATGCGGGGCATGGGGTGCTCGCCGCGCCACAGGCGGAACATGTTGCGCGTGGCCTCCATCACGCCGGCGCCGTACA
This sequence comes from Corallococcus silvisoli, assembly GCF_009909145.1. Lineage (NCBI taxonomy): Bacteria > Pseudomonadati > Myxococcota > Myxococcia > Myxococcales > Myxococcaceae > Corallococcus > Corallococcus silvisoli. Next base: position 16,558 of record NZ_JAAAPJ010000007.1, on the reverse strand, counting down.
CGCGCACCGACAGCCGGTGCGGCACCGCCTGCGCGAAGGGGAAGGCCTTGAAGCCGAACCCCCACTCCGGCGTGGTGGCCGCGCCCGCCACGCCCGCGGGGCCCTGATACAGGAGCGACCCTTGCGCCCCGTTGGGCATCGGCCTCACCGCGCCCGTCGCGTCCAGGGTCAGCGCGGAGGCCCCCGTGTTGTAGACGGACACGTTCGGGTTGCCCTCGCCGAACAGGTGGCGCGGCACCGTGCGCGTGAACATGGCGCCCAGGTAGCCGCGCAGGCCCGACTGCGCCTTCTTCAGCGGCCCGGCGGCGGCCAGCTGGTTCTTGAAGTCCTGGATCATCTCCGCGTCCCAGCCCGTGCCCGCGAAGGGCGCCACCCGGCCCTCCACCCGCACCAGCGAGAAGGGACGCAGGGGAGGCAGGCGCTCGCCATACGCGGCGATCTGCTTCAGCGCCACGTGCGGCCGGGGCGCGCCGGTGACGCGGGCCCAGGCGTTGCCCGTGCCCAGCGGCAGCACCCCGATGGCCGGCAGCGCCACGCCCTGGGAGCGCAGCTCGTTGAGCAGGCCCGTGATGGTGCCGTCCCCCCCGCCCGCGAGCAGCAGGCTGGGCGGGTCGTGCCGCAGCTGGTCCACCCACTCCCGGGCTTCCTCCAGGGAACGGGTGAGGGCCACCCGGGCCCGGGGGAGCAGGTCTCGGACGAGCCCCCCCATCCCCTCGGTCCCTTTACGTGCGCGCAGATTGACGAGGACGGCGATGTTCATGGCGGGCGCGACTCTTCCCCATTTCATGTCATGGCCCCGTCACGAAAGAGGCCCCCGGCATGGGAACCCCTCCGGGAACATGGCCATCACCCCCCCAAGGCGTGGGTCAGCCGGGCTCCCAGGCGGCGGTCGGCCGCACGGCGGCGCAGCGACAGCGCCGCGGCGGCCACGCCGCCCGCCAGCAACAGACGGCGCAGCCATTGTTTTCCCGTGCCGTGGTAACCGCCCGACACCGAGCCCCCCTCCACCATGGGCTGGAAGACGTTGCCGGGGGTGGGGCCCTGCCTCGCGTCGCGGAAGTGCCGCGTGTCCGTGCCGGCTCGCATGAGGTGCTCGGAGGAGCGGGGGAACAAGCCGTGCATCGCCGCGAAGCTCTTCCCCGCGGGGCCGACCATCGTCTCGTGTTCGGGGTGGCGAAGGACGCGCAGGAGGGTGCGGGCCACGCGCTCCGGCGTATGGACGGGCTCCACCGGGCGGATGCGCCAGCCGGTGTAGTTGGCGGTGTGGCGCCACAGGGGCGTGTCGATGGCGGCCGGCATCACCGTGCACACGTCGATGCCGCTGCCCAGCAGCTCCTGGCGCAGCGACGCGGAGAAGCCACGCACGGCGAACTTGGAGGCCACGTAGGCGCTGAGGTACGGCGCGGGCACGGTGCCGAAGGTGGAGGACACATTGACCAGCGTCCCGTACCCCTGCCGGCGGAACTGCCCCAGCGCCGCGCGCGAGCCGCTCACCGTGCCGAAGAAGTTGATCTCCATCAGCTGCCGGAAGGCCTCGTCGGGCGTCTCTTCCAGGCCGCCCAGCATGTAGACCCCCGCGTTGTTCACCCAGCCGTCGAAGTGGCCGAAGGCGTGCACCGCGGCCTCCGCCAGCCTCCGCACGGACGCGGCGTCCGCCACGTCGGTGGGCACGCCCAGCGCCTGGACGCCGTGGGCCTCGCACTCGGCCGCCAGCTCTTCCAGGGGGTCCTCCCCGCGCGCGGCGAGCACCACGTGGGCCCCCTTCTTCGCCAGCAGCAGCGCCGTGGCCCGGCCGATGCCGCTCGATGCACCCGTGATGACGATGACCTTCTTCTTCCAGAAGCGATCCATGGAGTGGGGTCCTCGGGCAGGCTCGGCGCCCCCGAGGGCCCGAGCGTTCGAAAGGGTCGCGGGGCACCGGCTCATGACGCCCCACGTCGGAAGGTGGGGACGCGGCGGGGACCCCACCCGGGCCACCGGCGACTCACCTGGAGGGCAGGCGGCGAGGCAGGGGGCCTGGAATCCGGACGGACGTCCCGGGCGTGGGACCGGAGCGGGAGTCCCCGGGGTCGCTGGCTTGGAGGGTGGCGCGTCCGGTAGAGGACGGAACGCGGCCTGCAACGCCGGTCCGGCGTCTCCTTTCCCACCCACGTGCCCATGCCCTTCCGTCCGAAGCCCTCCGCGTTCGCGCTGCTGCTGTGCCTGCTGTGCGCCACCGCCGCCCGGGCCGCCCCCCATCGCATGGTGGTCTCCAGCGGGGACTGCCGGGACGCGGAGCTGAATGGCCAGTCCAAGGCCTTCTATGACGCCCTGCGCGCCCGCCCCGAGCAGCGCGTGCTGGGCGTCCCCGAGTTCGCCGAGCGGCTCTTCCCCGCGCCCTCGCGCTCCTTCGAGGACCTCCAGCGCCAGCTCGACGCCGCGCAGGACCAGTTCTACGAGGGCCGCAACGCCCGCGCGACGCAGCAGTTGGACGACGCCCTGCGCGACATCCGGCGCCTGCCGCCCGGCGAGCCGCGCTGGAGGCTCTTCGCCCACGCGCAGCTGCTGCACGGGCTCAACCACCGGGCGACGGGGAAGACGAAGGACAGCGACGCGGCCTTCCTCCAGGTGCTCCGGCTCCAGCCGAAGTACCAGCTGGACCCGGACCAGTACGCCCCCTCCATCCGGCAGGCCTTCGAGAAGCTGCGCCGCGAGCTGGCCCGGGCCCCCAAGGTGAAGCTGTCGCTCAAGTCCACGCTGCCCGCGTCGGACGTGTACCTGGAGGGCCTGGGCGTCGGGCAGACGCCGCTCGCGCTGGAGCTGCCCGCCGGGGCCTATGAGCTGTCCATGGTGAAGGGGGACGCGGTGAGCTTCCCCCGGCAGGTGCAGGCGCAGGGGGCGGACACGCCGCTCCTGGTGGACCTGGCCTACGAGGGTTCGGTGACGGCCGCGCCCTTCCCGTGCCTCAGCGCCACGGACGGCAACGAGGAGCGCACGTGGAGCCACGCGGTGCGCCTGGGCGGCACGCTGGGGGTGGAGGAGGTCATCGTCGTGCGGCTGGAGCGCCCCAGCAGCGGCCCCAAGTGGTTCGCCGCCACGGTGCTCAACGTCGAGGGTGGGCAGAAGCTGCGCGAGGGCGGCTTCAAGACGCAGGGCCTGGACGCGCCGGGGGAGGCGCTCTCCGCGCTGGTGGACTTCGTCACCACGGGGCGCTCGCCCTCCAACCTCGTGGTGATGAACAACGCCAACGGCAAGGCCCCGTGGGACGCGGGAGGCGCCCGGAGCACGGCGGCCTCCGGAGGCCCGGACCTCACCGCGCCCCACCTCCTGTCGGAAGGAGAGGTGTCCGCCGCCCAGGCCCCGCCCAGGACGGGCCTGCGCACGGCGTCGTACGTCGCGCTGGGCGCGGGCGTGGCGGCCCTGGGCGGCGCGGGCGTCGTCCGGCTCCTGGCCCAGAAGGACCTGGACGGCCTGGAGGCCCGCCGCGCGGCCAATGGCGGCCAGCTGTTGCGCTCTGACGCGCAGGCCGTCGCGCTGCGCGGCGCGCTCGTGAACAAGAGCCACCTGATGACGGGCCTGCTCGCGGGCGGGGGCGCGGCGGTCGTCACCGGGGCGGTGCTCTTCCTGGTGTCGTCGCCCGCGAAGGCGCCGCCGGCCGTCACGCTGGGAGTCGCGGCGGACGGGACAGGCGCCCAGGCGAACATCTCCGGGTCGTTCTGACCGCGCGTCGCTTGGCGGGGAGCACCGGGCGCATAGAGTGCCCCCCATGCGCGCTTCCCTCCTCTTGCTGCTGCTCACGGCGAGCACCGCCCTCGCCGCGCCCCGGACGTTCCGCGTCGACTACTTCCACACCGGCAACGCCACCGAGGAGCGCTTCAGCCTGGAGCGGCTCGTGGTGGAGCCCCTGCCCTGGCCGGGCCACCCTGCCCGGGCGCTCGACGAGACGAACCTGGGCAAGTACTTCTTCGAGGTGCGGGACCGGAAGACGAACCGGCTCCTGTACTCGCGCGGCTTCGCCTCCATCTTCGGCGAGTGGGAGCTCACCGACGAAGCGAAGCAGGGCCACCGCACCTTCAGTGAATCGCTGCGCTTCCCCACGCCGGACCGCCCCGTCCAGGTCATCCTGAAGAAGCGCGACGCCCAGAACGCCTTCCGCGAAATCTGGTCGCTGGTGGTGGATCCGAGGGATCCGTTCGTCGACCCGTCCTCGCCGCCCGCGCCGGGCCCGCTGCTCAAGCTCGTGGACAGCGGCCCCTCGCAGGACAAGGTGGACTTCCTCATCCTGGGAGACGGCTACACGGAGGCGGAGCGCCCCAAGTTCGAGAAGGACGCGCGGCGCATGGTGGAGATCCTCTTCAGCTACTCCCCCTTCAAGGAGCGCAAGGGGGACTTCAACGTCTGGGGGCTGATGCCGAAGGCCTCCGAGTCCGGCATCTCGCGGCCCTCCACCGGCATCCACCGCCGCCCGCCCCTGGGCTCCACCTACGACGCGTTCGGCGCCGAGCGCTACATCCTCACCTTCGACAATGCCGCGCTGCGCGACACCGCCGCCCACGCGCCCTATGAGTTCGTCGAAATCCTGGCCAACGGCAACACCTACGGCGGCGGCGGCATCCACAACCTCTTCGGCACCGTGGCCGCCGACAGCCTCTGGGCCCCCTACGTCTTCGTCCACGAGTTCGGCCACCACTTCGCGGGCCTAGCGGACGAGTACTACACCTCCGCGTCCGTCTACGGCTCCGCGCCCGAGGAGCGGGTGGAGCCGTGGGAGAAGAACGTCACCGCGCTCCACGACCCCGCCCAGCTCAAGTGGAAGGACCTCGTCACCCCGGGCACCCCCATCCCCACGCCGTGGAACCAGGCCGCCTATGACGCGCACGCACTCGAGGTGCAGCAGCGCCGGCAGAAGATTCGCGCGGAGCGCAAACCCGAGGCGGAGATGGACGCGCTGTTCACCTCGCAGCGGGACTGGGAGGAGAAGTTCCTGGGCACGCAGAAGGTCTCCGGGAAGGTGGGCGCCTTCGAGGGCGCGCACTACGAATCACGCGGCTACTTCCGTCCCCAGACGGACTGCGTGATGTTCACCCGCGACCGCGTTCCCTTCTGTGCCGTGTGCCAGCACGCCATCAGTGAAATCATCGACCTCTACGCGGGTCCTTCCACCCCCCAGTCGCGAAAGACTCCCTGACTTCCTTCGAATCCCAGGTCCTGTCGGGTGACAGGGATGTGGCAGGTGGTTGGCCAAATGGACGCCCCTCTATTTTCGGGTGTAAGGGGGACCCCATCTGCAAACGAGACACCCCATTGGAGGCATTCTCATGCTGAAGCGGAGCTGGCTGCCGGCGCTCGTGACCACCGTCTTCGTCACGGTCGGTACGGGTTGTGGAGATGAGTGCGTCGATCAGTTCGACTGTCGTGACAAGCCCACGCCGCCCGCGGGCCAGGTCTATGCCTGCGTGGAGAACAAGTGCGAAGTGCGCGCGGTGACGCCGCCGGATGAGGAAGTGGACGCGGGCACCGATGCCGGCACGACGGACGCGGGCACCGACGCCGGGACCGACGCGGGCACTGACGCCGGGACCGACGCGGGCACCGACGCCGGGACCGACGCGGGCACCGATGCCGGGACCGACGCGGGCACCGATGGTGGCACGGGCGCGCAGTGCACGCCGGCCTGCACCCTGACCCAGGTCTGCAACCCGACGACGCTGACGTGCGAGAACTCCGGCCCCGCGGTGACGGACACCAGCGCGCAGATCGCCGCGTTCAAGGCCGCCGCGGGCACCTCTTACGATCCCGCGCTGCCCATCAACGGCGCGTTCGTCACGTACATCAAGCCCCTGGTGGGCACCGACGTCGCGGGTTTCTTCCTCCAGGCGGAGGCCACCGGTCCGGCGATGTTCGTCGCCGTCGACCCGGGCACGCTGCAGGTGGGTGACCGCGTCAACCTCAGCGTCTCCGGCGCGACGGTGCTGAGCGGCCAGAACAAGGCGGCCACCACCATCTCGGGCCTGACGATCGTCAGCCAGTTCCACCCGGTCCGCAACCTCAACACCGCGACGCCCGCGGGGCTCGTGGTGGACCAGTCCAGCGCGCCGACGACGGAGCTGCTCGACAAGGCGGACACCTACTTCGCGACCATCGCCCGGATGAGCGGCACGCTCAATGGCGCATCCGCGACCAGCGGCACGGGCCACGTGGCGTTCACGTTCCGGACCGCGGGCATCAACAACGCGAACCTCAAGCTGCGCGTGACGGAGGACATCGCGGCGGACCTGGGTCTCGTCGACACGTGCGCCGTGACGCTCGCCGCGGGCCCCCTCTGGAAGTTCACGTCCACGGCCACGCCGCCGGTGACCACCCTGCAGCCGTCCGCGTACTTCACCACGGACCTGACGGGCATCACCTGCCCGGCCCCGACGCTGACGGGCGCCATCGCGACGTCGCTGACGGAGGTGAAGGTCTCCTTCAGCCGTCCCGTGGACGCCGCCAGCCTCACCAACGTCCCGGCGCAGTTCACGTTCACCAACGGCATCCAGGCGCAGAGCGCGACGGTCAGCGGCAAGGACGTCTACGTGAAGACGACCGAGCAGGTCGCGGGCACGGATTACGCGGTGTCGGCCACCACGTCCGTGAAGGACACGGTCGGCGGCGCGGTGGTCATCCCCAACACGGCGAGCTTCAAGGGCTTCCGTGTCGGGGCGGTCCTGCGCATCACCGAGGTGCAGCCGAGCGCGTCGAACAACCTGGACCTCGTGGAGCTGCAGGTCCTCACCGGCGGCACGACGGCTGGCATCCAGCTGCTGCAGGACGTGAACTCCCCCGTGACGCTGGCCACCATGCCGGACGTGGCCGTGGCCGCGGGCGACATCATCGTGGTCCACATCGCCTCCACGACGGACAGCGAGACGACCTCGAAGAACCAGTTCCCCACCAGCAGCACCCCGGCCAACTACGACACCGCCTGGGACTTCAAGGGCGGGGCCACGGGCATCACCTTCTCCAGCCGCGTCATCCTGGTGCGTAACGCGCAGGATCAGATCCAGGACGCGGTGCCCTTCACGCGCAACTCCGGCACGCCTCCCGCGGCCTTCCCGGGCAACCTCCAGGCCATCCAGGCCGCCGGGCAGTGGCTGCCCGCGGACTGCGGCGGCGCGCTGTGCTCCACAACCACCACGCCCACGGCGGCGGCGGTCTCCGCGGACTGGACCACCCTGCCCACGTCCAATGCGACGCCGGCCAGCCCCTCCATCCGCCGCGTCAGCACCACGGACACGAACACCAAGGACGACTGGGCCGTGGGCGCCTCGTCCTGGGGTGTCGCGAACCCGTAGTCGCCTTCGCTGAACGTCTGAAGTGACAAGGGCCGCGCTCTCCACCTGGGGAGCGCGGCCCTTCTTCTTGGCGGCGGGGTGATGTGTCACGCTCCCGCCCGTCGGGACGCGCCGCCCGTCATCGCGGTGGGCCATGTCTCCGAGCCCGCGGCTCCTTCCTGGCGCCCGGCCCGGATCGTTCTTCTCATGCCCCTGTCTCGCATCGTCGCCGCGCTGCTCGCCCTCGTCCTCGTCGCCTGTCCCAGCGCCTCTCCGCCAGTGCCGCCTCCAGTTGGCGGCCCGTCTGGCGATGGCGGCGTCACCGATGGCGGCCCGTCTGACGATGGCGGCGTCAGGGATGGCGGCCCGTCTGGCGATGGCGGCCCGTCTGGCGATGGCGGCCCGTCTGGCGATGGCGGCATCACGGACGGCGGCCCGTCTGGCGACGGCGGCAGCAACATCACCGAGTTGGGAATCGCGCCCCAGGGCCTGACTCCGGCCGAGGTGGGCCTGCCCTACCGCGCCGTGCTGATGGCTTCCGGTGGAGAGGCGCCCTATACGTGGCGGGTGACGCTGGGCGCGCCCGTGGAAGGGCTCACGCTCACCTCCGATGGCGCGCTGAGCGGCACGCCCCGCTTCGCCGGCTCCGGCGGCTTCACCGTCGAGGTGCTGGACGCCCGGGGCGCCCGCGTCGAGGGAGCGGTGTCCCTCCAGGTGACAGGCACCGTGTTCGCCGCGCTGCCGGACGCCTACGTCTCCGAACCCTATGGCTGGACCTTCCGCATCCCGAACGGAACGCCCTCCCAACGCTGGAGCCTGGGCCCCCAGCCCGCGCCCTCGGGTCTGCGACTCGACGCCAGCGGGAGCCTGTCCGGGACGCCCACGTCGCCGGGGCTGTATGACTTCACGGTGGGCGTCCAGGACTCGGGCCGCACGGCCTCGTGGACGCATGGCCTGTCTGTCTTCACGCCGCCCGCCATCGCCCTGCTCTCCCTGCCGGAGGCCACCGAAGCCCGGCCCTACAGCGTCACGCTGTCCGCCACCGGAGGCCGGGCCCCGTTCGCGTGGTCCGTGACCTCGGGCTCGCTGCCCTCGGGCCTCAGCCTGTCGACTGCGGGCGTCCTGTCGGGCACTCCCAAGAGCGAGGGCGCGGCCTTCACCCTCACCGCCACCGACGTGAACGGCCGCACGGCCTCGCGCGAGCTCGTCCTGTCCGTCATCTCCAGCACCCTCGAGGTGAAGACCGTGGGGCTCGTGGACGGACGCGTGGGAGAGCCCTACGCCGCGACGCTCGCCGCGTCCGGGGCGCGCCCGCCGCTCACCTGGAGCTTCACCGGCACGCTGGCCGCGGGACTGACGCTCGCGGCGGATGGCGCCCTCTCCGGCACGCCCACCGCAGCGGGAAGCGTGAGCCTCACCGTCACCGTGCGCGACGCGGACGGCAGGACGGCGTCACGCCAGCTGCCCCTGACGGTGCTGCCACCCCCGAGCCTGTTCACCGTGGGCCACTGGAACCTGGAGTGGTTCGGAGCACCCAACCAGGGCCCGGCGCACTCCACCTCCGACGGCGGCGTGCCCGACGACCTCCAGGTCGCGGGGGCCCGGGACGTCATCGGCGCCGCGAGCGCCCAGGTGTGGGGCCTGGTGGAGATGGTGGACACCGTGGACTTCAACACGCTCAAGGCGGGGCTGCCCGGCTACAGCGGCTTCCTCGCCAACAACTCCACCTACGTCCTCAGCGGCACGTCGATGTACTCCGCCGGCGAGCAGAAGCCGGGCATCCTCTACGACAGCACGCTCACGTACCGGAGCGCGCAGATCATCCTCACCGCGCAGGCCGCGGACTTCGGAGGACGCCCGCCCCTGCGCGTGGACTTCACCACCCGCATCCACGGCGAGGACGCGCCGCTGGTGGTCATCGTCGTGCACATGAAGGCCTTCGAGGACCTGACGTCCTACGGGCAGCGCCAGCGGTCCGCGGTGGCGCTCAAGGGCTACCTGGACCAGTGGCTGCCCGAGGCACGCGTGCTCGTCATCGGCGACTGGAATGACGACCTGGACCACTCCATCTCCGTGCAGAACGGCGTCGCGCTGGCCACCCCGTACGCGAACTTCCTCGACGACCCCACGCACTACACGTTCCTCACCCGGGTGCTGACGGACGCCAACATCCGCACCACCACGGAGTACAACGACGTCATCGACCACACGCTCGTCACCGACGAGGTGGCCGTGGAGGCCGTGCCCGGCACCGTCCAGGTGCTCCGCCCCGACGCGACGATCCCCGACTACGCGCACACCGTCAGCGACCACTACCCCGTGCTCACCCGCTACGACTTCAGCGGCCCCCCGGGTCCGCGCGTGCGGCTCACCTCGCCCCTGAGCGGCACCTTCCTCGCGGGTGAGACGCTCACGTTCGCGTGGCACGCCATGGGCATGGACACCGTGCGCCTGGAGGCCTCGTATGACGGCGGTGAACAGTGGAGCGTCGTGGTCCCCTCGATGCGCGCGGACGCGGGCAGGTACGTGTGGACCGTGCCCGACAGGGAGAGCGCCACGGTGCGCGTGCGCGTGGTGGACACGGCGAGCGCGTCGCGCTTCGACATGAGCCCTGGCGCCATCTGGTTCACGCGCGCCCAGCCCCGGGTGATCATCAACGAGGTGCTGGCCAACGAGCCCGCGCTCCCGGGCGGCACCGCGCACGAGTTCGTGGAGGTCTACAACGCGGGCCCCGCGCCCGTGGACCTGTCTGGCTGGAGCCTCTGGGACGCCATGGCCTCCCGGCACGTCTTCGCCGCGGGCACCGTGGTTCCGCCAGGCCGGGCGATGGTGGTCTTCGGTGGGACCGCGGGCTTCACGCCCGGCACGCCCAACACCGTCGCGGCCTCCAGTGGCACGCTGAGCCTCAACAACACCTCGGACAGCGTGCAGCTCAAGCGCGTCGACGGCGGCATCGTGGACTTCCTCTCGTACTCCAGCACCGTGGACGCCGTGTCCATCAACCGCTCGCCGGACCTGACGCCGGACGCGGGCTTCGTGCTGCACACCACGTTGCCTCCGGGGCTCCCGTCCTCGCCGGGCCGGCGCGCGGATGGCGGCGCCTTCTGAGTCGCGGCGCGGCAGGCCGGCTCAGCGCAGCGGCGGGGACTCGGGATTGGGGGGAGGAGGCCTGGGCACGGACACGACGTCCACGTCCCGGGCAATCCATCCCTCGCGGGTGTCATCGTAGGTGACGCGGAGCTCATCGCCCTCCATCAGGTCGCGCAGCTGGGCGTTGTCGTCGTTCCTGCGCAGCCGGGTGTTTTGATCCACGCGGACCTCGCGCTCCTGCCCCTGGCCGTCCACGAAGAGCACCTCGTCGTCCCCCACCCAGGACACCTTGCCCGCGGCCCACTCCTGGGTCTCTGGCCGGCCGGAGCCGCCAGTTCCCGGGGGCTCAGGCTGCGTGGGGGCCCCAGCGTTCTTCGCCTGCGCGCCCGCCGCCTTCAGCGCGGCCGGGTCCACGTTCTGCTTCGAGGCCATCAGCCCGCGCAGCACCTCCGAGCGCCCCTCGCGGTGACTCGCGGAGGGCCCCTCCGGCTTCGAGTCTCCGCCGTGACACGCCGACAGGACTCCACCTCCCGCAAGGCCCATCAGCAGCAGGCCCGCCGCTCCGCGCAGTCTCCGCATCGGTCACGTCTCCCGCGTCGTGCAACGGGGCCCGCATCCACCGAGGCATCCCTTTTCCCCCGACAGCGCGAGCCCAGCATCCCCACCGGAAACATGCGAACGACGGGCGCCTCCGGGAACCTTGGACGCGGCGGCACGGGCCCGGCTCGCGGGGAATCCGTCCTTCCTGGCAGGGGGACAGGCAGGCGGGCGCTGCAAGCCTTTGGGTCAGTAGGTGCCCCAGCGCGAAGGCAGGGGACCACTCCACTGCTTCGCGGTTCCGGGGACCGCGAGCGGAGTGGCGCCGCCAATGCGCATGACGCTGAGGTCCGCGCCCAGACCGGACCAATCCGCCGCGATGTTGCGGCAGTAGAGGTCCTTGGCGAAGCCCGTCTGTGGATTGTGGACGCAGGGGGTTGGATCCCAGACCCGATCCGCTTGCAGCCGCTGGACCGCGGCGACCGCTTCATCGGGCATCGCGCCGGAGGCCTTGACGAAGGGAACACCGTCGACGGGCGAGCCATCCGCCGCCAGGAGTTCAAAGACCTTGCCCGAATAGCTCAGCGCGCCCGGCATGCTGAAGTCCCAGGCCTGGGCGCTGAACGGCGCGGTCTGGCCACAAGAGGCCGGAGCACCGGGTGCGTCGGTGCAGGAGCCTCCAAGGTGGAGCACCAGCACGGCCCCATCCGCCACCGAATAACCCTGGGGGAAGGTGAAGCTGAAGCCGGAGTTGGTCAGCTCCCGGAGGGAGATGTTGGTCAGCGCCCCGCCGGTGATGGCCACCAGTTCGATGAGGTCCCGCTGGCCGGAGGGGTTGATCTCCGTGATGCGCAGCGAAGCCTCCCGCGAGGGAGCCCCTCCATCCGTGCCCGCGTCGCGCACCCCTGCATCGTTGACGCCCGCGTCGCTCACCCCTGCATCGTTGACGCCCGCGTCGCTCACCCCTGCGTCATCGACGCCCGCGTCACCGGTCCCCGCATCGTCCTCACCGGCGTCCCCCTGCTCCCCCGCATCGCGCACACCGCTGTCCGCGCGCCCCGCGTCCGGCATGGAGGACTGAACACAGAGCGAATCGACGCAGACGATGTCCGGCCCACGGGATGCACAATCGCGATCCTCCGTGCACTCGGACTCCGAACATCCGGCGAAGAAGGAGAACAACACGAGGGTCGACAGCATCGGGACGCCAACAGGACGGACCATGCTGGGACCTTGGCATGGAGGACTGACATCTCCCAACCCAATCCCTCACACCCACCGGTCCCTCCGCCTCCACCGCGACGCGCCGTGTGCAGGCCCGCCGCGACTCCACGGGCCGAACGAAGTCTCCACCGGGATTCTTGCAATGACGGGTCTCGACGACGGTCGAAGCCGTGCGCCTTCATCCACGGGTTCAGCGGCCGGATGCCCTCCGAGCGCGGGGATGAGACGCATTGCTGTGACACGTCCCTGGCTCTACAATGGCAGACATCCTCGATGGAGCGACCAACCGGCCGAGCATGACGACACCCCACGAGAACCTGCTTGGAATCTTCCTGAAGGATCGCCGCGCGAAGTTGGATCCGGTGGCCTTCGGCTTCGGCTCGACGCGAAGACGGACGCGAGGCCTGCGGCGGGAAGAAGTCGCCCAGCGCGCCAATGTGAGCGCCACCTGGTACACGTGGCTCGAACAGGGCCGGGGCGGAGCCCCCTCGGCGGACGTCCTCGAGCGGGTCGCCCGCGCGCTGATGCTGACCCCCGCCGAGCGCGAACACCTCTTCCTCCTGGCCCAGCGCCGTCAGCCGGAAGTGCGCTACCAGGAGCCCGGGAGCGTCACGCCGCGGCTCCAGCGGGTGCTGGACTCACTGGAGTTCAGCCCGGCCTACGTCAAGACCTCCGCATGGGACGTCGTCGCCTGGAACCGCGCCGCGGTGGCGGTGCTGACCGACTACGCGGCGCTCCCGCCCGGGCAGCGGAACATCCTGCGCCTGCTCTTCCGCGATCCTCACGTTCGGGCCAGACCCGTGCATTGGGAGAGTCACGCGCGCCTGGCGGTGGCGGCGTTCCGGCTGGAGACGGCCCGGGCTGGGGCCCATGAGAACGCTCGGGCGCTGGTGGACGAGCTGTGCCGTTCGAGCGCCGACTTCGCGGCGATGTGGTTCGACAATGACGTCAGCGCCCATGGCGAAGGGACGAAGTACGTCGAGCACCCGCGGGTCGGCACGCTCGCGCTCGACTATTCGTCCTTCGCGGTCGACAACCAGCCCGACCTTGGGCTGGTCATCTACACGCCCGTGACCCCTGACGACATGGAGCGGGTCCGGTCGCTCGTCCTGGGCTGAGGCCCATCCGCCGGGACCGCACGGGCGGCCCCGGGCGCATCCAGGTGGTCGGTATACCCGTATAAGCCCACGGCTTTTTCCGGCGCCGTTCCAAATGTACCCAGGGATCTCCAACGTCTGACTCAAGGAGGTCGTCATGCGGGTGTTCTTGACGGGAGCGACGGGCTTCATCGGCTCGGCGATCGTGCGCGAGCTGCTGGCGAACGGGCATCAGGTGCTCGGGCTGGCGCGCAGCGACGAGGCGGCCAGCAAGCTGGCGAAGGAGGGAGCCGAGGCGCTGCGCGGCGAGCTGTCGGATACCTCGGGGCTGGCCGCCGCGGCCCGGGCGTGTGATGGGGTGATTCACACGGCCTTCATCCACGACTTCTCCGCCTATGTGGCCGCCGCGGAGACGGACCGGCGGGCGGTCGAGGCCCTGGCCAGCGCGCTGGAGGGTTCGGGCAAGCCCTTTGTCTCCACGTCCGGCACCGCGCTGCTCGGGCCCGGCCAGCTCCGCACGGAGGCAGACGCGCCGCTGCCTGAGAGCCCTCGCGCCGCGGCGGAGAAGCTCGTCCTGGCGTCGGCCGGTCGCGGCGTGCGGGCCAGCGTCGTGCGGCTTCCGCCCTCCGTGCATGGCGCGGGCGACCACGGCTTCGTGCCCGCGCTGATCGCCACGGCCCGTCGCAAGGGCTTCGCCGCGTTCGTGGGTGAAGGCGCGAACCGCTGGCCATCGGTCCACCGGCTGGACGCGGCGAGGCTGTTCCGGCTGGCGCTCGAGAAGGCCGCTCCCGGCACGCCCCTGCACGCCACGGCGGAGGAGGGCATCCCGATGCGCGACATCGCCGGGACCCTCGGTGAGGGGCTGGGCATTCCTGTCCGTGGCATCACCGCGGACGAAGCGCCCGCGCACTTCGACTGGATGGCGGCCTTCGTCGCCATCGACAACCCCACCTCCAGCGCCCGCACCCGCGACGCCATGGGCTGGCAACCGAGGGAGTCGGGGCTCCTGAAAGACATGCGAGACAGCGGATACTTCACCCCGTGAGGCGAAGGGGCACCGGCGCCTCCCTGGGACGCGTCGGTGCCCACCTGTCGCCCTGGTTTCGCACGGGACGCCATCCCGGTCCGTTCCGTGGAGAGTCCTACGGTTGTGGCTTCGCCTTCGCTGCCTCGGCCAGTTGCCGCGACTTCGCGTACAGCTCGGCGGCGGTTGCCGCATCCCCCAGCGCGGCGTGGCACTCGGCCAGGCTGTCCCAGGCGTTGGCCGATTGCGGATGGAGCTGGGTGTTGAGGGTGAACACCTTCAACGCCGGGCGATTGCCGAGGTTCTCGCGGATGGCATAGCCGGCGCCGTTGAGCTCTCGCTCCAGGTCGTCTGCGGTGATGCCGCTGCCGTCACGCAGCCAGGTCTTCAGCGCCGCATCGTCGCTGCCATCGTCGGAGAGGGCGTGGGTGAACATGCGTTCGGACAGCGTCTCGCGCGGAAACAGTCGCGGCGCTACCTGCGCCATGGTGCTGTCCACCAGCGTGCGCGACCAGACATTGCGCGCGCTGCCGTTGGTGAAATAGACGAAGGTCCAGGTGTCCCCGGCCAACGTGTCCTTGAACAACAGGCGCGCGCGGACGCGGGTGCCGCCGTCGTGGCCCATCTGCCGGTAGGCGCCGCTTCTTCCCGTCTCCCAACCACTGACAAACCCACTGTCGCGGCCAGTGCTGAGCTGTTGCGGCTGCAGCAGTGTCTGCAGCGTCGCCCTGCGCACCAGCTTGCCGGCGGCCAGCGCTTGCAGGAAGCGATCGAGATCGCCGACGGTGGTGTGCAGTCCGGCGTGGCCCTGCGCATAGGTCGGCCAGGCGATATCGTCTTCCCGTTGCAGGGCGCCGTCCTTGCCGATGTAAGCGGTGGCCAGACGTGCGGCCGGCACACCGGATGGCCCCAGCCAGGTATTGCGCAGACGCAGTGGCTGCAGGATGCGCTGGCGCACGATGGCCGCGTAGGGCTGGCGGTAATGCGCTTGCAGCAGCGCGGTCAGAACCAGGAAGTTGGTCTGCGTGTAACGGTTGCCGCCGCCGGTGGCGAACTGCATCGGCGTGTCGGACAGGCTCGCGAACACGGCGTCCAGCGTGGGCGGGAAGCCGGCGTTGCCCTTCGACGCCACGATGCCGTCGTGAATCTCGAAGTACTCCGGAACGCCGGAGCTGTGGTTGAGGAAGTGGCGCACGTGGATCGTCTGCCACGCCACGGGCAGGTTCGGCAGGTACTGGCTGACCGGTGCATCCAGGTCCAGGTGCCCCTGCTCCACCAGCTGCATCACCAAGGTGCTGGTGAGCAGCTTGGCCAACGAATAGGCATCGAACACGGTATCGGCGGAGACAGGCGCGTGGCTCTGGATGTCCTTCTCGCCGCGGGCTGCCTGATAAACGAGTTCGCCGTTGTGGCGGATCAGCACGGCCTGTCCGGCGATACCGTAGCGAGCGCGGTTGCGCTCCAGTTGGGTGTCGAGCCGGCGGGTCTGCTCGGTGTTGGCGGCCGGTGCGGCGAACGGAGCGGTGAGGAGCGCGCAGAAGAGCGCGGCAACGAACGGGTGATGCATCCCGATGATCCTTCGAGGGGTGAGCCCGCACCTTAGGGAGGCATCTGTCGCAGGGTCAATCCGCGTGTGGGCCTGCTCCGGTTCAGTGGACAGGTTGACGACGCTGCCAGCCTCTCTCTCGCCCACCACCCTGCGGCTGAAGAGGTTCAGCAGCACCGCCAGGTACAACCATCCCTCATCGGTCCAGACATAGGTGATGTCACCCACCCTCGCGCGGTGGTGCTGGCTGGGGTGGCAGTTCCTTTCCAGGGTGTTGGGTGCCACCGGGTGGCGATGGGTGGAGTCGGTGGTCCGCACGAAGCGACGCCATGCGCGTCCTCGCAGGTCCGTCTGGCGCGTCAGACGAGCCACTCGCTTCCGGGCCGCCCGCTGGCCCTCGCTTTGAGTTCCGCATGAACCCGAGGAGCGCCATACGTGCCCCGACTCTGCTGGTGAATGGCTGCCACTTCGAGTTGGAGCGCCCGGTCGCACTTCTTCCTCTCGGACTCGGGTCGTTTCGCCCAGGCGTAGTAACCGCTCCGGAAGACGTTCAGGTGCCGGCAGGGGGCAGCTACAGGGAAGCGGGCCTTCTCCGCACTACTCCCACCATGACGCGCGGCCGGCCTAAAGCCGAGCTGAACGTCAGACGTGTGTCCTTTGCTCCCCTCGCTGGGGCATTGCTGGGAGGCGTGTATGCGAATGACGAGACGTTGGGCGGTATGGCTGTGGCTGCTGCTTCCGGTGGACA